>JBIOIZ010000191.1:0-1522 GCA_044450385.1 Candidatus Dormibacteria bacterium | reverse complement strand
GTCGCCGTTTGCATTGCGTCTCGCATTGACCGACATCGACAGAGCAGGTCGCACCAGTGGACGTCTCTCGTCGCTCGCGACTGTTGGTGCCATCATTGGCACATTCGGGTCAGCGCTCGTGCTCATCCCCGGCGTCGGGACCCAGCGAACGCTCCTCAGCGCGGCGCTGCTCGTCGCGCTTGTGTCCATCCCACTCCTGGCGCGTCCGGCGCTCGCGGCAAGCGCGGTGATCGTCGTGCTGCTGGTCCTTCCACCCGGCCTGGTGAAGGAAACGCAGGGGACACTCGCCGAGCGCGAGACCACGTATCAGTTCATCCAGGTCGTGCGCGAGGCGGATGGAAGGATCGTCATGCGCTTTGACGACGGCATCGCCGATCAGTCGGTATATCGCACCAGCACCGCGCTGACCGGTGGCGAGTGGGACATGCCGCTCGTGGTACCGCCGCTGCTTGGACGGTCCCTGCATCGGGTGCTCGTCATCGGCGATGCCGGGGGCACCACGGCGCGTGCCCTGGCCGCTGAGTATCCCGGCATCCACATCGACGGCGTGGAGTTGGATCCAGTCGTGACGCAGCTGGGTCGCCAGTACATGGGCCTCGGGGCGATCCCCGACCTGCATGTCATCACCGCCGATGGACGCGAGTATCTCGAGACCACCTCACAGCGATACGACCTCATCGTGGTCGACGCCTACAGGACCGAGTACATCCCGTTCTACCTCGCCACCAGGGAGTTCTTCTCGTTGATCCGCGAGCATCTCAACGCGGGAGGAGGTGTCGCGCTCAACGTCGAGCGTGTCCCCGGCAACGACGGGTTGGTCCAGGCGATCGCCGGTACGGTTGCCACCGAGTTTCCCCAGGTGTGGGTGTGGCCCGCACTGCATTTCAATGAGCTGGTCGTCGGCCTGTCCGATCGGATTCCGACCGCATCACTCGGTCAGCGGCTGACCGCGCTGCCGGCGAACGTTCAGGTTCTCGCCCCGCTCGTGTTGGCGCAGTCTCACATCGCGCCGCCATCCGGTGACCCGCTCACCGATGATCGAGCGCCTGTTGAATGGCTCACCGATCGAGCCATCCTTGCCTACATCGCAGGCGGCGGCATCCTCGACGAGCAGCTCCTGCCGACTGCGCCGTGAGCTTCGCCGTCACATCTGACGTCCGATTGTTGCGATGCAGACTCTCGCAAGAGCAATGCTTGCATCCCGATGACGTGTTTGATAGTCTTACGACGTTCGGTTCTTTTGCACCGATCCGCCGGGGGAGACGGCCTTGAGGGATAGGGGGTGCAAGCGCTCCTGGGTTCACGCTGAGCCCGGGAGCGCTTTGCGAAATCGAGCAACGCGCCCGATGTCTTGCATGCCGAGCCGCGCGTACAGTTGCTGCGGCCAGTCATCAGGATCCATCGTGAGAAACACCAGGCGGAGATCCGCGGTGAGCTCGAGCGCTCGCGTCACGACCGCGCGCGCGTGGCCGCGCCGGCGATGCCCCGGCACGGTCGCCACACTTTCGATCTGCGCGATGTC
>JBIOIZ010000190.1:0-1556 GCA_044450385.1 Candidatus Dormibacteria bacterium | reverse complement strand
GCTGCGTGGTCCGTCGTGTCGACGATATTCGCGATCTCCGGCGCGACCCTGCGCAGCATCACCTCGAACCCCTGGCGCAGGGTCACCTTTGATGCCGAGCATCCCTGGCACCCGCCGCTCATGGCGATGAAGAGGTTCCCGTCCCGGACGTCTACGATCGAGATCTGCCCGCCGTGGGCAGCGATGGAACGGTTGACTTCCCGGTCCAGGAGTTGCTGAACGACTGCCCGGCTCTCGGCGTCGGTCCGCTCTCGTGTGCCTGCGTTGGCAGTGGCCTCGAGGATGGCCGGTATTCCCGTGAGCAGTTGCGTCCGGAGACCCGTTCCGATCGCCGGTCTCAGCCCGGACCAAGAGGCGCCTGGCTCCTTCCCCACAGTCACCACGTTGCCGGCGATGAGCACGTAGGAAACGCCAGGAAGCGCGAACAACCGCTCGACGAGCGGCGACCCACGGGCGCGTTTCCGGTCTTCGAAGAAAAACGGGCCGCCGGGATGCACCGTCCGGCTCACGGTGAACTTGCATGTGTCAGGATCGACGAGCGAAGTCTCTGCCTGGATCGTGATCGCCGGGTCGGTGGGCAGATCAAATTCAGACATGTTCCACGACCTTAGCCGCGTCGCGCTCACCGATGGCCCGCAGGTGTTCGAAGGAGTAGATGCCGGTACTGTGGCCGTCGCTCCAGCTAATGGTAATGGCATAGTTGCCGACGCTCGAGATCACGCGTGGAGCTATGTCCGGTGGCACACTCTTCGGATCCAAAAGCGCACGCCCGCTGGCCTCCTCGATGCAGGCGGCACAGTGGCAATCCAGCCGAAGGTCCCGGACATCGAAGTCGTCACGGTGCCCATCCTGCCAGAGCACGGACAGCGTCCGCGCATCTCGCTGGCGGAAGCCGACCGAGGTCGTCCGAGAACCCGACGGCCGAACGGCGCTCTCGACCCAGGCTGGCTTTCCCTCGCCCGACTCCCACGTCCACGCGAATGGCCTCAGTACCATGGTCGGAAGACCCTGGAGTTGATCCGCGAGTGCCGTGGCGATCGCCAGGTAGGCCTGGGCTGCAACCGAGTTCGGCTTATCGAGGAGCATCGGACGCCCCTCGTCCCCGCCGGTGACGATGTCGGCGTCGAGGGGTATCGCGCCGAGGAACGGAACCCCGAGCTGCTCGCTCATCCGCTCGCCGCCGCCGCTGCGGAAGACATCCGTGTCCTTCCCGCAGTGCGGGCAGGTGAACGTGCTCATGTTCTCGATGATGCCGAGGATGGGGACGTGCAATGTCTCGAACATCCGAAGCCCGCGGCGGGCGATCTTGAGACTCACGTCCTGCGGCGTCGTTACGACGACCGCTCCGGACAGCGGGAGGCTCTGAGCCAGCGTCAGCTGGGTGTCACCAGTCCCCGGCGGGAGGTCGAAGATCAGGGCGTCCAACTGGCCCCATTGCACGCCGCCGATGAACAAGTTCAGGAACTTGCCCACCATCGGTCCACGCAGGATGGCGGGGTTGTCGTCTCCCCTCAGCATGCCCATCGATATCACTTTCAAGCCGTAGGGAGCGGGGG
>JBIOIZ010000189.1:0-1666 GCA_044450385.1 Candidatus Dormibacteria bacterium | reverse complement strand
GGAGCCAGTGACCCTCGCCGTCGACGTCCGCAAGATCACCAAACGGTTCGACGACTTCACCGCCGTGAAGGAGGTCTCGTTCACGGTGGAGCGGGGGGAGACGTTCGCCCTGCTCGGCCCCAACGGCGCGGGCAAGTCCACACTGATCCGCATGCTCACGACGCTGATGCTTCCCACCGAGGGCACGGCGCTCGTGGACGGCGCGGACATCGTGACGGATCCCGACCGCGTGCGCCACGCGATCGGCGTGATTCCGCAGGCGATGACGAGCGACATGGAGCTGAGCTGCCGCGAGAACCTGCTGATCTTCGCGAAGCTGTACAGCGTGCCGAAGGAACGGCGGGAGAAACTGATCGGTGAACTGCTCGATGCCGTCGACCTCACCGATTGGGCGGACAGCCAGGTGAAGAAGCTTTCCGGGCATGCGCCGGCGCCTCGAGATCGCGCGCGGGCTGGTGCACGAGCCGCGGATCTTCTTCCTCGACGAGCCCACCACCGGACTCGATCCGGTCTCGCGAAAGAACGTCTGGGAGATGCTCGACAAGATCAAGTCCGAGCGCGACCTCACGCTGGTGCTCACCACGCACATGATGGACGAAGCCGACAAGCTCTGCGATCGCATCGCGATCGTCGATCATGGCAAGCTCATGGCGCTCGACTCTCCCATCCGCCTGAAGGCCGCGGTTCCCGGCGACAACGCGCTCGAAGTGATGTTCAGCGGCACGCCCCCCGACTGGAAAGCGAGAGTCGGCGCGCTGCCGGCGGTCGCCGCGGTCTCGTCGGACGGCGACGCCTATCACATCTCGTCCAAGGACGGTCCCGCGACGACGATGGCGCTGCTCGATGCCGCCGCAAACGCCGGCGTGACCGTGAAGACGCTCGCGGTCCAAAGCACGACGCTCGACGACGTGTTCGTGCACTTCACGGGCAGCCAGCTCCACCCCCAGCAACCGGAGACCACCGACGCCACTGCCGCTCCGGCGCGGAAATAGCGAGGAGCAGCCATGGAACGCACCTTCGCCATCGTCGAACGTGAGATGCGCCGCTTCCGGCGCAGCCCGATGCTCATCGTGATGTCGCTCATCATGCCGATCGTACAGCTCGTCGTGCTCGGCTACGCCTTCGGAGGTCAGGTCAAGAATCTGAAGCTGGGCGTGGTGGACCAGGACCGCGGCATGCCCGCCGTGCGGATGCGCGAGCTCGCGGGGGCAGTCTCGTCGAATGCGAAAACGTTCGTGCCAGTGCAGTATCCCGATCTCGGCCAGGCCGTGCAGGCGCTGCGCGACGGCCAGCTCAACGGTGTGCTGGCGATTCCGCCGGATTTCTCGCGGCGAGTGCTCGCGAAGAACGATCCGCGTGTCGCGATCATCGAGGACAACACGGACGGCTTCGTCGCCGGCTCGATGGCGGCCACCGCGAGCAGCATGGTCGGCGCATACGACCAGCCCGCGTCGTCGACGAGACGCGTCTCGCCTTCGACGTCGCTGGACGTGGTCGAGGTCTACCCGTACGTGCCGTACATCCAGTACCTGCTGTCGGGCTCCATCGTGATGTCGATCTTCATGATGGTGATGATCGGCGGCGGCATCATCTTCATCGACGACAAGTCGCGCGGGCTGCACGAGGGGTATCTCGTCACGCCGATCACGAAATTGGAATTGGTGCT
>JBIOIZ010000188.1:0-1699 GCA_044450385.1 Candidatus Dormibacteria bacterium | reverse complement strand
GGCGGACGCGGTGCGATGGGTGCGTGTCTACAGAGACCTGATCGAGCTGACCACGGTGCTCCTCGAGCGCACCGAGTCGGCCCTCAAGCAAATGGCCGGCGACGCGATTCGCGAGGCAACGGTTGATCAGCGGCTTCTCAGAGCGCAGCGAGAGCGATACCTCGCGCGCCACGACTTCTGGGCAGCACGCGTCGAACCGGCATAGTGCAACCCCTGCCAACCCGAGGATCCTGAATGGCGGCAGGCGGGCCCGTGCCGGCTGATTCTGACGAGCGGGGGGATCCCATCCGCACCGTTGCGTCACGGATCTCCGCCGTCGAAGCCGAGCCGCCGGCGGAAGCCGTGGCGAAAGAGGGTGGCGCCGAAGCGGCGACCGGATCACCGAAGGCTGGACGGAGCAGCGTCGATGAGGCCGTGCGTCGTGGACCAGCCGGCATCGTCCGGCTGCTTGGGCCCGGCCTCATCACCGGTGCCTCCGACGACGACCCGTCCGGAATCGGGACTTACTCGCAGGCGGGGAGCCAATTCGGGCTCGGGGCGCTCTGGCTTGCGATCTTCACCTTCCCCCTGATGATTGCGGTCCAGGAGGCCTGTGCCCGGGTCGCGCTGCAGACGGGCGTCGGTCTCGGGACCTCGCTGCGCCGCAAGTTTCCGACCGTCCTCGTCGGCCTGTGCATCGTGCTCCTCTTCGGTGCCAACACGATCAATGTCGGCGCCGACCTTGGAGCTGTCGCGGCCGGGGGGTCGCTGCTGACCGGGAACCACATCCCACCCGCGTGGTTTCTCCTGCCCGTGGCCGTGCTCATCGGGTTCATGCAGCTTCGCCTCTCGTACTCAATCATCTTCCGCTGCTTCAAGTACCTCACGCTGGCGCTCTTCGCCTATGTCATCACCGTCGTCATCGTGCACCCACCGTTGATGGCAACACTCGAGGCGACCTTCATTCCGCACTTCGAGCTGAACAGGAATTTCATCGGCATCGTCGTCGCGATTCTCGGCACGACCATCAGCCCCTATCTGTTCTTCTGGCAGGCGTCGAGCGAGGTGGACGAGATGAAGGCCGCCGGTGCGACCACGGAGCGTGCGCGACAAGGGACAAGTCGGAAGGAGCTGCGCGCAGCGCGACTCGACGTTGCCATCGGAATGCTGTTCTCCCAGCTGGTCATGTACTGCATCATCCTCGCGTCCGGAACGGTGCTTCATGGCCCCGGACACACGGGCATCCAAACCGCGCAGCAGGCTGCAGCGGCGCTCAAGCCGCTCGCCGGACCGTTCGCATTCGTGCTCTTCGCACTGGGCATGATCGGCACAGGCCTGCTTGCCATTCCGGTCCTCACGGCCAGTGCGGCATATGCCGTCAAGGAGTTCTTCGGGTTCCGCGGCGGCCTCAGCGAGACGCCGCGGTCGCGTCCCACGTTTTACGGCCTCATCGCCGTTGCATTGCTCGGCGGGCTGCTGATGAGTGTCCTCAACATCGATCCGATCCAGGCGCTTGTGGTCACCGCGATCATCAACGGCCTGGTGGCGCCCCCGATCCTCGTCTTGATCGCACTGCTTGCTCGCGATCGAAAGGTGATGCGGGAACATCGCAGCGGACCCTTGAGCAATTCCCTCGTGTGGATTGCGGCGGCTCTGATGACCGCAGCCGCGGTGCTGCTCCTCGTGACGAACCTCTGACCCGGGATTCCGCCCGCTATGC
>JBIOIZ010000187.1:0-2035 GCA_044450385.1 Candidatus Dormibacteria bacterium | reverse complement strand
GACATGGCGCCGTGCCAGATGCCGCAAAGCTCGGCGCAGCGCACGGTGAAGGAGCCGGTTTGCAGCGTCGTCAGGTAGGTGACGTTGTCCACGCCTGGGTTCGCGTCCGCCTTGACTCCGAGCTGGTAGGCCCAGAACGAGTGCAGGATGTCGGTGGACGTGACGTGGAGGACGACGTTCGCATTCACCGGTAGGACCAGGTGCAGCGACTCGACACCTGAGTAGTCCGCGTAGCGGTAGGTGAAGTACCACTGCTGTGCGATCACCTGGACCTGCAGTGCGTGTCCCTCGGTGGTGCCGACCGATCCCGCGGTGGCCAGGGCCGGCGCACTGGAGCTGGTGAAGTTCGTGCCGGTGGCGGCCGCATCGAGCTCGCTGATTCCGATGCCGGCGAGGATGAGCACTACCACCGCGGTGATCGCGACCCACGCCACCTGGATGCGGATGTTGCCATAGCTCGGCGGACCGTCCTCGAGCGCGCCGCGTCTCTGCCGGAATGCGAAGACGGAATAGAGGATGTAGAGCACGACGCCCATGAACACAGGAGTCGAGATGATTGTCATGAGCTTCAGCAGCCAGCTCTGGTCAATGGATTGCTGGGACTGGCTGCCGGGCGGCAGCGAGAGCTGAAGGACGATGACGACGCCGATCACGCTGAGCACGGCCCACGCGACGAGCAGGCGGAGAGCGTGCGTGCGGTTGGGCCGGATCAAGCGGTTACTGGACGACAAGAAAGCCGGCCATGTAGCCGATGGTTTGCATGGGACCGCCGTTGCCGTAGATGGTGCCCGCCCCACACGGCACGAAGCACTGCCAGTGATACACGCCCGGCTTGCCGGTCTTGAACGAGAAGGTGATGACGTTCATGCTTCCCGCGGGCGCTGCTGCGTTCACTCCCTCGAGCGGAACGAACACTCCCAGGTCGGGGATGGCGAAGGTGTGGGCCGCGGTCGAAGGGTCGGGGATCGAGCTGAAGTCGCCCTCCTGCGGATTGCCCTTGTCGTCGAAGTACGTCATGTGAAACGTGCCGCCCTCGATGCCAAAAGCCTGCGACCAGAACGGGTTCCGCAACCCTGACGCACCGTCCTCCTGGTCGATCTGCAACGTCACGGTGGAGTTGGCCGGGACCTTCAGGATCGTGGTGGGCAGGTAGCTGACCCACGAAGGGTTGGGATCGTCCGGGCGCGGGAAGGTGATCGCGCTGTCCACCGACGCCACGGTCTCGAGGTGGATGAAGGCGTTCTGCGCCGGTGTGCTGCCCTGAGCCACCGTCGCCGGAGACGCGGTGAGGGACTCGGGTCCGCGAATGACGAATCCGCCGATGAAGAGGGCCACCAGTGCGGAGAGGATGCCGACGGTGGCAACCAACACGACAAGACGTGCCGTCATCCCCCGGTCGTTACCCCCCGCAACCATCTGAAGGCGACCATAACAAACCTTCAATGAGTTGTAAATGACCGAAATTAAATGTAAGAAAATCGAAAATTGTTGGCGATCCGCGGAGCGCCGAGATCGAGCGAGGGCGGTTCAGCCGGCTCCGAGATACCTCGCGTCGCCCTCTACCGACGCGACGTCCGGGACGTCGGCGAACGCGACCCGCTCGGCTCCGCCGCGATCGATGAGATAGATGATCGAACTGTGCGCGAGATCCCCGTTCGCGACCTGCACCCCAACCCCGTAGCTGTTCCAAACACTCGCCAGCTCCTGCTTCGTACCGCTGAGCCAGTGGTACCCGCTCTTCAGCCCATGGGCGCCGGCGAACACCGCGATGCTGGCAGGCGTGTCCACCTCAGGGTGCACGCTCACGACCACGACTGAGAAATGAGCGCTGGACCCAAGGTCCGACTGTACCGTCCCCAGCACGCTCGCCTGGAGTGGACAGAGATTGAGGCACTGCGTGTCCAGGAAGGTCAGCGCGACCACTCGACCCCGAAGGGTGGCTGGAGAAATCATCGCCCCGCTCTGATCGCGCAGCGTGAAAGCCGGGGCCTGAACCGATGGGTTGAGGATCAATCCGCCGCTGAGACTCGCCGGG
>JBIOIZ010000186.1:0-2070 GCA_044450385.1 Candidatus Dormibacteria bacterium | reverse complement strand
TCGTCCCAGTCTGGCGGCGACCAGATCGGTGAGGCTGGAAGGCACCGGAAGGACGCGGTCGTCCGCTGGACGGCCGATCAGCTCAGCGGCAATCTCCAGCGCGTAGAGCGCATTGCCGCCGGTGGCGCGCTCGATCTGCACGAGCGCGTGCCGCGGCAGCGACTGCTGAGTCCGCTGCTTGATGACCTCGTGCAGCGCGGCGAGCGTGAGAGGGCCTACCTTGATCATGTGGCGGCGATTGGGGTCGGCGGCGCGATCAAGGCGGAGCGGCCGAGTCGTGCCCGTCCTGATCGTCAAAACAAAGGCCACCGACTCGCTGTGCAGACGCCGCGCGGCAAATATCAAGGCGCGCGCCGACGGCGGATCGAGCCAGTGCGCATCATCCACCGCCACGACCAGTGGACCCTCCGCAGCCAGCAACCGGAGCAGCGACAGCACCGCGGCGCAGAGGGCGAGCTCATCGATGCCGCGGAGCGGAGCCGGAGCGCGAAGCAGCGCGGCGGCGATGGCCTCCCGCTGTGGAATCGGGAGCCGGTCGATCATCGAGTCGTCGACCCCGTCGAACAGATCAGCCAGCGCCGCGAATGACAGCGTCGCCTCCGATTCACTCGGCCGGGTCGCAATTACGTGTGCACCCCGGGAACTCGCCTGACGCAATGCCTCCCACCACAACGTGGTCTTGCCGATGCCCGCCTCACCCTCCAGGGTGAGCTGCGTGAATCCCCTTCCCAATGCGGTGAGGAAGTTCGCAATCGCCAGCCGTTCGGGGTCACGCCCGATCACCCCACCCACGGCATCTTCCATGCGCCAGATGATGGGTCTCACACGGTATGCCTTGCAGGTTCAGTGCGATGGCCGGCGGGCTGACATTCGGCGATTGTTCCCGGCTCGCGGTCGCCGTGCTGGTCGGGGCGCCCTGATACTGAATTTGGTGCTCGGTTACACCAATTCATTCATCGAGAACGTAATCGGGCGTGACGCAGCGGCGAGGTCTGGTCAGGCGGTGGCCGGGGCGCGCCACAGGTCGATGCCGCTTTCGACAGCGTCTCGATCGATTTCGGCGAGCTCGTCATCGGAGAATGCGAGGTGGTCGAGGGCCGCGACGTTTTGTTCCAGCTGGCTGACGCTGCTCGCGCCGATGAGCACGCTGGTGACACGCGAGTCGCGGAGCGCCCAGGCAAGCGCCATCTGGGCAAGGCTCTGGCCGCGCCGCTCTGCGATGGCGTTCAGCGCGCGCACATGGTTGAGATTGGCTTCGCTGAGCATGTCCTCGGTGAGGGTGCCGTTCTGCTGGGCGCGCGAGCCCTCGGGGATGCCGTTGAGATACCGATCGGTGAGCATCCCCTGCGCCAGGGGTGAGAATGCGATGCAGCCCACCCCTTCGGCGCCAAGCACATCGAGCAACCCCTTTTCGATCCACCGGTTCAGCATCGAGTACGACGGCTGGTGAATAAGCAACGGGGTGCCGAGCCGGCGCAGGATGGCGATGGCCTCAGACGTCCGCTGGGCGGAGTACGAAGAGATGCCGGCATAGAGCGCCTTCCCCTGCTGGACCGCAGTGTGCAGCGCCCCGAGCGTTTCCTCGAGCGGGGTGTTGGGATCGAATCGGTGGTGATAGAAGATGTCGACATAGTCGACGCCCATGCGCCGCAGGCTCTGATCCAGGCTCGCGAGCAGATACTTGCGCGAGCCGAGGTCTCCATACGGACCCGGCCACATGTCCCACCCGGCCTTGGTCGAGATCATGAGCTCATCGCGGTAGCCGCGAAAGTCGGTGCTCAAGATGCGGCCGAAGTTCGACTCAGCACTGCCATACGGAGGTCCGTAGTTGTTCGCCAGGTCGAAGTGCGTGATGCCGAGGTCGAACGCCCGCCGGAGGATTGCGCGCTGGGTGTCGAGTGGTCGGACCTCGCCGAAGTTCTGCCACAGGCCGAGCGATACCGCCGGGAGAAGGAGGCCGCTGCGCCCGCAGCGGCGGTAAGCCATGGAAGCGTATCGGTCTGGCGCTGGACGATAACCGCTGTCGTCGGTCACGGACCGAGATTCTGGCTGATTGGCGATCGTCTCGGC
>JBIOIZ010000185.1:0-2164 GCA_044450385.1 Candidatus Dormibacteria bacterium | reverse complement strand
TGCAGCCGATGAAGGGCATCAAAGTGGTGGAGGTCGCGCAGTTCACGTTCACGCCGTCGGCCGGGGCGGTGCTCGCGGACTGGGGTGCGGACGTCGTCAAGATTGAGCATGCCGTGACCGGCGACGCCCAGCGGGGCATCAAGATCGGGACCGGAGGTGCCGCCGCAGGTTCGTTTCAGCCGCTGATGGAGCACCCGAACCGCGGTAAGCGGAGCATCGGGCTCGCGTTGGAGGTCCCGTCGGGTCACGCGGTGCTCATGGAGCTGGTGCGTGACGCGGATGTGTTCCTAACGAACTTCCTGCCCGACGCGCGGCGACGGTTACATCTTGAAGTCGACGATGTGCGAAAGGTGAACCCGAACGTGATCTACGTGCGCGGCAGTGGTCACGGTGCACGTGGTCCCGATGCCGGCAAGCCTGGCTACGACGGGTCCACGTTCTGGTCGCGGATGGGGAGTGCGTGGGGCACGACACCGCCCGACAGCCCGCGCGCGATGGTGCAGCCGGCTGGTGCCTATGGCGACTCGATGGGCGGTGCGATCATGGCGGGCGGCATCGCCGCCGCGCTGTTTGCCCGCGACCGCACCGGCGAGCCCTCGGTGATCGACGTGTCGCTCATGAGCGTCGCGGCATGGGCGATCGCGCTGTCGCTCAGCACCGCGATGCTGACCGACGAAGTGACCCCGCCACCCGTGCTGACGGCGCCGCCCTATCTCGCGGTGAACCCGACGCTCGGCAGCTTCCGGACCTCCGACGGCCGGTTCATCACGTTGATGATGCTCCAGCCCAGCCGGTACTTCGCCGACGTGTGCCGCCACCTCGAGATCGAGGATCTGCTCGAGGATGAGCGTTTCCAGACTGCCGAGGGGCTGATGGCCAACGCCGACGAAGTGGGGAAGCACGTTGCCGCCGCGATCGCGAAGCGGCCCTTCGCCTACTGGTCCGAGCACCTCCAGACGATGGAAGGCCCGTGGGCGCCGATGCAGAACCCGCTCGAGATCGCCGGCGATCCGCAAATGGCAGCGAACGGCTACGTCGTCCCGGTCGTCGACGCGGAAGGGAACGCTCGCCGGCTGGTGGCGAACCCGGTGCAGTTCGATGAGAAGCCCCCGACGCTCACGCGCGGTCCGCAGTTTGCCGAGCACACCGACGAGCTCCTCCGCGAGCTCGGCAAGACCGAAGAAGAGATCATCCAGCTCAAGGTTGATGGAGCGTGCACGTGACGGCGGGTGCCGAGATCTTCGATCTGGCGGGCAAGAACGCGCTGGTGACGGGCACCAGCGCGGGCATCGGCAACCGTCTTGCCCGCACGCTGATCCTGGCTGGCGCGCAGGTCGCGGCAGTCGCTCGGCGAACGACGGAGCTCGACGAGGAAGCGACATCGACGGGACGACTGCTCTCGATCAACGCCGACCTCGCCGAGCAGGCCCAGGTGCGCACCGCGGCCAACACGGCGCTCGACGCCTTCGATGGTCGGGTCGACATCCTCGTGAACAATGCCGCGTACATCGCCGGCGGCGTGAAGGCCGAAGACGAGACCTACGACGACATCCGCCGCACGCTCGCCGTCAACGTCGAGGCACCGATCCTCCTCGCGCAGTCGGTCTTCCCCGGCATGCGTGAGCGAGGCGGGGGCTCGATCGTCAACGTGACATCAATGACCGCGTCGGTGGGGATCGGTCGCTTTCCCCAGGCGGTGTACGCCGCGACCAAAGGCGGTTTGGAAGCGCTGACCAGAGAGTGGGCCGCGCAGTGGAGCCGGTACGGCATCCGGATCAACAACCTCGCACCGGGGTTCATCGAGACCGAGATCACGGCCGATGTGATTCATGTGCCGAAGGTCCAGGACTGGATCCTGCGCAACTCGCTGCTTCCGCGCCACGGTCAGCCGGACGACTTCGACGGCGCGCTGCTTCTGCTCGCGAGCGACGCCGGCCGGTACATGACCGGCCAGACGATCCTCGTCGACGGCGGATGGACCGCCCACTGAAGACGAGCGAAAGGCACGCGTCAGACCTCGGTGAAGAGGCTCCCGAGAAGCTCGAACTCGTCCACGATCGCGTCGGCGAAGTCGCGGTCGGTGGCACCGACGAGCCACTGTCCGAGCGCTCGGCGGTACGTCAACAAGCCAATTGCCGCGAGGAGAGCACAGCGCTCGTCGGGC
>JBIOIZ010000184.1:0-2265 GCA_044450385.1 Candidatus Dormibacteria bacterium | reverse complement strand
GATCGGGCTCGAGGGCCACGAGGCGCCGTTCCTCGACCGCGGCGAGGAGGCGGTCCTCGAGCCGGGGATGGTGTTCACGATCGAGCCGGGCGTCTACTTCAAAGAGCTCGGCGGTTTCCGGCACTCGGACACGGTCGTCGTTACCGAGCACGGGTGCCGGGTGATGACCGGTTACCCGCGCGAGCTGAAGGACTTGATCATCAAGCCGTAGCGGATTCGGGCAGGGGCAGCACCTTGCTGGTGAACATGTGCAGCACGACCGTACCGTCGGCCGTGTGACGCCGGATGCGGTCGATCGCCATCGGCGGGAGCATGTCCTGGTCGTCCACGGTGACCACGGTTTCCCTGGGAGCGACCGTCCTCCAGACCTCTGCCACCATCTCGCGCGGCAGGCTGCCGGGCACATAGACGTACCGGCGGTTGGAGACCTGCTTTCGTGCGAGCCGCTCCGCCCTCGCGAAGGCGTCATGCGCGGAAAAGTCCTTCAGGTACGGATCGTTGACCTCGAGCAGCTCGTGATGCTGGTGGGGGTATCGGTTGCCCCGGTAGAGGAACACGGCACCCCGGCCTGCCGCGGCGCGCGAGGCCTCTGCGATCACCGCCTCAGCTGCCATCTGGTCATGCGGCAGGATCACGAGCACCTCGCCGGCCGACGGCCGGCTGCCGAGCGCGCTGGCGATCGACTGGGCGGCGCGCTGCGGCCGGAACGGCACCGGGAACACCGCCGGGCGCCGGCTGCGGTTGTAGCGATAGGTGGCGAGGCCGATGATGAGTCCGACGACCGTGAGCCCACCGCCGAACGCTGTGGCGTCTTGTTTCTCGACCAGGTTCACGGACCAGGCGACGATCACCAGCACCGTCGTGGCGACACCAACGCCGAAGAACACGACCGTGCCCGGCGTCCACCGTTTGTATTCGCGCCAGCGGACGACGTCGAGGCTGATGCATGTCAGCACGAACGTTCCGAGCAGGCCGAAGGCGTACAGGTTCCCGAGAAGGTTGAGATTGGCCTGGGCCGCGATGATGATCACGACCGGCAGGGAGACGGCAGCGAGGACCGCCCAGTGCGGCGTCCTTCGCCACCTGTTGCGGCGCTCGAGCGCGCGGGGCATGAAGCCCATTCGCGTCAGGGCGATGAAGACGTGGTAGGCCCCGATGATCGCCGTGTTGCTGGCGAACACGAGCAGCAGCGACGCGCTGACCGCGACGTAGTCGCCCAGAAAACGGCCGGCGACGTGAGCTCCCAGGAGCGAGATGAACTGGTTCGGGTCTGCGGTCTTCCCGTTGAGGAGGGTCGTAGACCAGAGCGTCAGTAGCGGGCTGGTGATCGCCATGGTCACCACGACCGCGATCATCGCCCGGTACGAGACCACCCGCCTTGGCTCACGCATCGCCGGCGCGAGCTGAGCGATGCTCTCCAGCCCCGAGAAGGCGAGAAATGCGGCGCCGTACCCGGTGAGAAAGACGACGGGCGTGATGGCCGGGCCGGCGGTCACGGCGCTGAAGCTGTGGACGATCCGGGCAGGCCCGAGGTAAATGGCTGTCGCCAGCACCACTGCCACCTGGCCGATCCCGGCCAGGACCACGAAGATCGCCGTCGTGCGCGCGCTCTCTTTGATGCCGACCAGGTTGAGAATGCCAAGGCCGACCAGGGCCGCGACGGTGGCTTGCGTCACCCAGGGGCTCACGTACGGGGCGACCACCGCCAGGTAGATCATTCCCGACAGGGCGCTGATGGCCGCGGTGAGGTAGTAGTCGACCATGATGAACAGCCCGCCGAGTAGTCCAATGAACGGGTGCAGCGCCTGGGAAGAGACGTTGACCACGCCCCCGCCTTCCGGGTAGCGCCACGTGACCTCGGCGTACTTCACGCACAGGAGGATGAAGACGAACAGGGTCATGAGGACGAAGATCGCCGAGCGCGTCTTGAAGTTGCCGTACAGGATGCCCGGCACGTAATAGATGGACGTGCCGATGTCGGCGAACACCACCGCCCAGCACAGGAACGCGCCGAGGCTCCCGCCGCGGAACTTGATCTGGCGGCGGACCCGTGGGGCGGATTCGCTCACTCTCGGATCTCGCTGCGCCTTTCCGCGAGATAGCGATTCAGGCTCTCGAGACCCCCGCGCAGCCGGTTGACCGCGCTCTGGGCCTCCTTGTCGTCGAGCTCCATGTACGCGACAGCGGCCAGATAGATCTCGGCCCGCTCGAGCTGGCGCATGGCGGCCCGGAGCACCTGGCGGCGCTCACCCGCCGTCCGGTTGT
>JBIOIZ010000183.1:0-2328 GCA_044450385.1 Candidatus Dormibacteria bacterium | reverse complement strand
TTTGAAAAGGACCATCCGCGCCGACGGCCCCGCGCGGCCCGACGTGGCCAGCGCAATTGCGTCGGGTTGCGCCGTGCCGGCCGATTCGGCCTCTCGATACCACCGCCGGAAGAGGACAAGCGGGTCCGACGGCGCCTTCGACTCGAGCAGCGGCACGCTAGTGGACTGTAACGGCCAGAGCTGGAGCGGGCCGCAGGCTCGAAGACCGGCGTTCCGGGCGGCCGGTGCCAAGGCGCGGGTGGCGAGAGGAGGATGGCATCACTCGCTGGGGTCCCCGCGCCGTGGACGTGGGAGCCGCGACGATCGCCGGGGCCCGCAACGCCGGCATCAGCGCCCGCAGGGCGCCCGGCCGTCTGGGACGTCGGATGCTCCAGATTTGACTGGTACGGTCCACTACCATCTCGGTTCGTGGCGAAAGTCGGGATCATGATCGAGGGCCAGGAAGGCCTCAGCTGGGACAGGTGGCGACGCATCTGCCACGACGCCGACACGCTGGGCTTCGCCTCGCTGCGCCGCAGCGACCACCTCATCTCGCTGATGAGGTCGCCCGAGCGCGACTGCATCGAGTGCTGGACCTCGCTCGGGCTCGCGGCCGAGTGGACGAAGCGGATCGAATTTGGGCCAATGGTCAGCCCGATGACTTTTCGCAACCCGTCGGTCCTGGCCAAGATCGCGGCCAGCGTCGACGCGCTTTCGGGCGGGCGCCTGCTGCTGGGCGTCGGAGCCGGCTGGAACGAGAACGAGCACACCGTCTACGGCATCCCATTCCTCACCGAGAAGCAGCGATTCGATCGGTTGGAGGAAGGCATCAAGACGATGCGCGACATCTGGGACAAGACAAACCCCAAGCCGGTGCGCAACCCGATCCCGCTCCTGATGGGCGGCAAGGGCGCCAAGCGCACCCTCCCGCTGGTCGCGCGCGAGGCAGCGGAATGGAACCTCTCTCGCCTCGACGCTGACATGTTCCGGCAGCGTCGCGAGGTGCTCGAGAGGTGCTGCAGCGACATCGGCCGCGACCCGAGCACGATCCGCCGCTCGGTGATGACCAGCTACATCGTCGGCCGAGATCAAGCTGAGCTGCGCGAGCGGGCGGCCCTGGTGAGCCAGGTCATCCCGGACCTGAGCGGCATGACGCCAGACGAGGTGCTCGAGCACAGAAAAGACGCATGGTTTGTGGGGATGCCCGAGCAGATCGCGGGCCGGATGCGGGAGTTCGCACGGCTGGGGGTCGACATCTTCATGCTGCAGCACTTTCTGCTCGACGACTCGGACGCCATGCAGCTTCTGGCGGAAGACGTGATCCCCGCCGTCGCCTGACGGTGGTCAGGCGAGCTGGCCGCTCGCGATCAGATCGTTCTTGCGATCCTGCCGGCCGGTTAGGTCACGAATGATCTTGATGGCGAGCAGCCCGGCGACGATCGTCGTCACCGTCGCGAGCACATCGAACGCGGTCGGAGTGGAGCCGTTGACCCGGATGTTGGACACGTCGCTGAAAAGCCAGAAGATCCACCACCAGACGATTGCCGCCGGGACCGGAATGGACCTTCTCGCGGCGACATCGAGCCAATGCGTGGACCTTTCTGATCCCCGCCATGCGTCCAGGACCGACAGTAGTGGGTGGGCAAGGTTGAGAAACGGAATGAAACAGCGCCACACTGCGCCGGATGGCTTCCATCGAGGGTCAAGAGAGCCCAGCGCGGGCATGTTCCGAACGACCCTGTGCAGCCACATGCAGTAGAAGACAACCGCTGCGGGGTAGCTCGCAATGACCACGAGAGCCACCAAGACGAACAGCACGGCGACCAAAGGGTTGTCGGTTGCCGTCGACGGCATGAGATTCAAGGCCGTGACCGGGATCAAGATGCCAATGTCGATGGCGATAAAGACGGTCGCCAACCTGGCGCGCGGCTGAGCCGACTCATACGGCCGCGCCCATGCGACCGCCGCATTCAGCGGCTGCTGGTAGGGCACCCACTGGCGCCCGTTCCACAGCCACCTGCCATCTTGGGAAAGCTGCCCGGCAGGCTGCACGGCACGCAGATGCTAATCCGCGATTACCCTGTGTGGGTGGATTTCGACCTGAGCGAGCCGGAGAAGAAGTTTCGGGACGAGGTCCGCGCCTGGCTGAAGGCCAACGCACCGCGAAAGGACGGCCCCGGCGAGGACGACATGCAGGCCTTCGTCGCCGGCCGCCGGGCGTGGCAGAAGAAGCTCTATGAGGCCGGCTACGTCGGCATCACGTGGCCGAAGGAGTACGGCGGGCGCGGAGCGGGATTCATGGAGCAGCTCATCTTCAACGACGAGATGATCCAGGCCCAGGCGCCAGAG
>JBIOIZ010000182.1:0-2464 GCA_044450385.1 Candidatus Dormibacteria bacterium | reverse complement strand
TCCCGCAGTCGATGCCCTCCGCCTGGAGCAGCGCGCGGTAGGCCTCCACCCCCTGCTCTCCTGTAACCAGGTCCTTCGCCTCCTCGTCCCAGTTGCTGGGCGCGAGCCTGACGATCCAGTTCGAGTAGGGGTCGGCATTGAGCGCCGTCGGTTGGGCAAGCGGGACCTCATTGACGGCAACTATCTCGCCGGAGAGCGGGCTCGGGATCGGGCCCACCCACTTAGATGATTCCACGGTGCCCGCGCTCTGGCCGCGCGTGATCGTCCGTCCAACCTTCTTGGGCGTGACCACAATGATCTTGCCCGCCAGCTTCTGCGCTGGATCGGTCATGCCGATCAGGGCTGTGCCGTCGGGGTCTCGCTTAACCCAGACGTGTTTGTCGACCTGGTACAGGAGGTCGTCCGGGATGTTGCAGTTGTTGATGGTCGTCATCAGCTCGCCTCCTCGACCGTCGCCCCGGATTCCTCGTGGGTCTCCCAGTGGTAGAGGAGCAGGTCGTAGCCGACCATTCGGATCTCGTCCGCGAACTTCTCGAGGAACGCCTGGTCGCGCCCACGGGGGTTGACCTCGCGCGTCATACCTTCCGCACAGAGCGGACAGTTCACGTCGAAGAACATCCGGTCGCCGTCGTGCCGTGTTTGAAGGCTGCCCTTGTGCGCGCTCACCAGGTGAGCGTGAAGCTCGGTGCGTGTGCCATCCTCGGCGCAGAAGGGACACTTCATCTCTCCAGCTCCGCCTCCCTTACAGCCGACTCGAACACGCGAATCAGCTCCGTCAGGAGTGGTGTTGGTCGCATCGAGTCCGACCCCGGGTCCCAGATCACCAGGCCGGCGTGTGCGAAATCATCGCCGGCGGCCACATGCTCGCCGGCTGTGATACGGCGGGCCCGCTCGAACGCCTCATGGCTGCTCAGCACCAGCAGGGCGCGCCGCAAGACCGCCTCGGCGTCCGGCTGTCCCACGACATGATCGTTCGGCTCGCGGTAGTCCTCCAATGCCTGCAGCCGTTGGGTGGTTCGCGCGAGCGATATCACCCGCTCTGCGAGTGCGTCACCCAGTGCGCTGCGGTCGAGCCTGTTCATCCCACCGCCACCAGGCGTGGGTCGAGCGCCATTTCCACGAGCTCGATGATGTCTTTGACCTCGATCCGGTCCTGCATCCCGAGCGACTGAACGGCGGCCGTGTACATGACCACGTCCTTCGGGCATGCGACCACAAAGTATTTGGCGTCGCCGAGCGCAACCGCTTCTCGGATGCGGTTCTCACTGGGCCGCTCTTTGATGCCCTTGTCGTCCATCCAAATGCGGCCACCGCCGGCGCCGCAGCAGAAGCTGTTCTCCCGGCACCGGCCCATCTCGTGCACGCGCACCATCAGCCTCGTCATCACTTGTCGCGGCGCGTCGAAGCCCCCGTTGTAGCGGCCTAGGTAGCAGGGGTCGTGGTAGGTGGCGACTTTCCCGATAGGGCCCGCCAGCTCCAGCGCCCCGGTTTCCAGCAGCTCCAGGAGAAGCTGCGTGTAGTGCATCACCTTGTACTTGGCGCCAAAAGCCTGGTACTCCTGCCCGAGCGCGTTAAGGCTGTGCGGGTCGGTGGTCATGATTCGCTTGAACGTGCACTTCGACAGCACATCGACGTTGTGCTGCGCCAGCATCTCGAAGAGGCCCTCTTCCCCGACCCGGCGGACATCGTTGCCGCTGTTGCGCTCAGACTCGAAGAGGATGCCGAAATCTACGCGCGCCTCACGAAGGACTCGCGCCACCGATTGCGTGAGTCGCTGCACGCGCGGGTCGTACGACGCGAAGTCGCCGACGAACCAGAGGACGTCTACCGGCTCTTTGCGGGCGTCTTTGACCGCGAAACCGAGGTCTTTGGTCCACCGCGCGCGCATGCGCTCCGACTGGTTGAAGGAGTTGCCGTGCTGCGCCAGGCTGGCGAGCGTGTCCTGCAGCTTTGGCTCCATGCGGCCCTGCTCGACGAGCTGCCGGCGCATGTCGACGATCTTCGGCACGTGCTCGATGTGCAGGGGGCAGACCTGCATGCAAGCGCGGCAGGTGGTGCAGGCCCACAGGGTCTCGTCCTGGATCGAGCCGCCCAGCAGCTCGCGGTGCCCCTCGCCATTCCCATGCTGGCGGTGGCCGCCGATTCCTTCCTCGTCGAGGAGGGCGTCGCGCAGGTCCATGATCAGGAGCTTCGGCGAGAGCGGCTGCCCAGCAGCGTGCGCCGGGCAGACCGCCTGGCAGCGGCCGCACTCAGTGCAGGCGTAGAGGTCGAGTTTCTGCTTCCAGCCCAGCTGCTCCACGTCCTTGATTCCGATCGACGGCTTGGAGAGGTCCGCCTTCGGCAGCATGCCTTTGGGCGAGAGGTCGCGGAAGAAGACGTTTGGGATGCCGACGAAGATGTGGAGGTGCTTCGAGGTCGGGATGTAGGCGAGGAAGGCGAGAATGGCCAGGACGTGGGTCCAGTA
>JBIOIZ010000181.1:0-2519 GCA_044450385.1 Candidatus Dormibacteria bacterium | reverse complement strand
GCCGACGTAGTTGGCGTCGTACTGCTCGAGGTCGGCGGTGTTCATCACATGGCGCGCGAGGATGCGGTCGCGGAACCCCGGCGCAAAACGCTCGACCTGCCGTTCGATCGCCTCGGTGCGGTCGAGCGTCGAGCCTCCGGGAACGTGGCAATACGCCCACCCGGTGTGCTTCCCGTCCGGTGCTCGCGATGCGTCGAACAGACTCGGCTGGACGACGATGATGAAGGGCCGGTCGGGGTGCTCACCCCGCCAGACGGCCTGCTCGGAGGATGCGATCTCGTCGAGCGTGCCTCCGACATGGACGGTCGACGCCTCGAGGCAGGCCTCGTCGGCCCAGGGTATGGGGCCGTCCAACGCCCAGTCGACCTTGAAAACGCCCGGGCCATACCGGTATCCGCGCAGCCGGCGCACGTAGTGGGTGGGCAACACGGGGGATGCAATGGTCGCGAGCTGGTTCGGGCTGGTGTCGAACAGCACGACGCGCGACGGCGGCAGATCGGCAAGGACGTGGACCGGGTGGCTCGTCTCGATCCGGCCGCCGAGCGACTGCAGATATCCGGCGAGGGCGTTCGTGATGGCGGCGGATCCACCCTTCGCGATTGGCCAGGTCTCGACGTGGCCGGCGAGCAGAAAGAGCAGACCGACGGCGCCGGTGACCGGTCGCGTGAGCGGCAGGATCGCATGAGCCGCGCACCCTGCGAGCAGGGCTCGCGCGCGCTCGCCTCGAAACCAGGTTCGCGCGAGCACGGTTGCGGGCATCAGCCCTGGGATGCCGAAGCGAGCGAGCACAACCGGGTGCCTCGGCACACGGGCGGGGCCGAGGATCTCCACGAACAGCTCGGACGCGTGGGGGAGGAGCGGGGCGATGAGCCTGTGGTATGCGCCGGAGTCCGACCCGATGGAGCGGGTGGTCGCATCCATCGACCTTCGGAGGATGACCGCCGGCTCGCCGTCGAGCGGGTGAGCCGCCGAAGCAGGGGGCTGGATCCAGGAAAGTCCGTGTTCCGCTAGCGGGAGCCTGGATAGATATGGCGAAACGATGCCGAGTGGGTGTGCCGTTGAGCAGACGTCGTGGTGATACCCGGGGAGCGTGAGCTGGGCGGTCCGCGTCCCGCCCCCGACTGTCGCCGCGGCTTCGAGGACGAGTACCTCGACGCCGCTGCGCGCCAGTTCGACGGCTGCGGCCATGCCGTTCGGACCGCTGCCGATGACGACAGCGTCAAGGCGCGACGGCACGTTGGCCCTTACGCGGCCGGCGTGGCGGCGATGACTTCTCCGCTCGCCAGCACCATGCCGTCTTCGCAGACGGCCTCGACGCGACCCCCCTGGAACTGCTGTTCGTAGACCTTCGCATAGGCGCCGCCGCGACGGAGGAGCTCCGCATGGGTGCCCTGCTCGAGGAGGCGGCCCTGGTCGATGACGAAGATCACGTCTGCGGCCAGGATGGTCGACAGCCGGTGCGCGATGGCGATGGTGGTTCGTCCGGTCAGCAGCGGCTCGAGCGCCGCCTGGACAAGGCGCTCGCTGGTGGTATCGAGCGCGGATGTCGCTTCGTCGAGGATCAGCACGCGGGGCGCTTTCAGCACGACTCGCGCGATCGCCAGGCGTTGCTTCTCACCGCCCGACATCCGGTAGCCGCGCTCACCGACCAGCGTGTCGTAGCCGTCGTCGAGGGCGATGATCCGGTCGTGGATGAAGGCTGCGCGCGCAGCTGCCTCCAGCTCCTCCTGGGTCGCGTCGGGCTTGGCGTAGGTGAGGTTGCGACGCACCGACGCATGAAAGAGGTACGTCTCCTGCGTGACCATGCTGATCGCGCCTGCGAGCGACGCGATCGTGTAATCGCGCACGTCCATGCCGTCGAGGAGCACTGCGCCCTTGGTCACGTCGTAGAGACGGGGGATCAGGTACGAGATGGTCGTCTTGCCCGCACCGCTCGGTCCGACGATCGCCGCAAGCTGCCCGGGCTTGACCGCAAAGGTCACGTCCTCGAGCGCCCAGTTGCGGCGGAGCTCGTTGGGGACGGGGTCGCTCTCCGCCGGGTCGAGCCCTGCCGGCACCTCGATCGGCGTGGCCGGTCGCTGCGACGGTTCGGTCATCGGCCCGAAGCTGCCGCGGTCGTACCGGAAGAAGACGTGCTCGAGGCTGACGTCGCCCTTGATGTCGGCCGGCGCAACCGTGCGCGCGCCAGGCGAGTCGACGATGTCGTGCGGCATCTTCAGGTAGTCGAAGATGCGCTCGAAGAGCGCCAGGCTCGCCTGGATCTCGATGGATACCGAGAGGAGGCTGCCGATGGGGAAGAAGAGGCGGCTCTGCAGCGTGGTGAACGCGACGATGGTTCCCGCCGTGATCGAGGCGGAGCCGTGGCTGCCTGCGAGGACGAATCCGGCGATGAGATACACGAGCGCGGGCGCACTGCTGAAGAACGCACCGATGACCGCGAAGAGGGCTCGACCGATCATCTCCTGCCGGATGGCAAGGTTGGCGAGCCGGTGATTCTCCTTTCGGAAGCGGGCAACTTC
>JBIOIZ010000180.1:0-2614 GCA_044450385.1 Candidatus Dormibacteria bacterium | reverse complement strand
GTGGATCTCCATCTCCGGATACGCCTTGCGCGCCGCCCGGAGCGCCGGGGTGATCCCGCCGACGAGCGCGAGGTGCGTGTCCTTGATCAGCACCGCGTCGTACAGCCCCATGCGATGGTTGACGGCACCGCCCATGCGCGTCGCGTACTTCTCGATGGCACGCAGGCCCGGGGTGGTCTTGCGGGTGTCGAGGATCTTGGCCTTGGTGCCCTCGACCGCCTTGACGTACTTGGCGGTCATGGTCGCGATCCCGCTCAGGTGCTGCAGGAAGTTGAGGCCGACACGCTCCGCGGTCATCATGCCGCGAGCCGGTCCGAAGAGCCGCGCGACGATCTGGTCCGCCTGGACCTTCTCGCCCTCCTTGGTTTTGGCATCGAACTGAATGCGCTCATCGACACGCTGGAACACGCGCTGCGCGATGCTCAGGCCGGCGATCACGCCGTCCTGCTTGCAGACGATCTTGCCCCGACAGGTCATGTCCATTGGAATGACGGCATGGGTCGTCACATCGCCAGCTCCGACGTCCTCGGCGAGCGCCGACTCGATGAGCAGGTCGATGCTCTCCGACGAAAGCGCCTCGGTGATAGGTCTAAAGGTGACGGTCAAAGCGTGCTCCTCTGTCCTTGTGCATGACGAGATCGCCATGCCATTGATCGCTTGCTTGGGGGAGATCAGAACGGAGGTGGCACCCACGGCTCTCCTCGCGAGCCAGGGCGGCTGTGCATACCAACGTTGCGGTCGATGCGGCTGCGTGCAGCTGCATGGCCGGCAGCGTGGTGGCTCCGGCGGTCGCGGCCGCGACCGCATCGCACTCGCGCGCCGCAGCGCGAAGACCGGGTTCGTCACGAACCACGCCCGCTCCAGTCCAGAGCGTGTCGCGCAGCGTGCTCCATCCGTCACGAGGATCGAGGCTGGAACCTCTCGAGTTTGCGGTTCGCTGCGTGGGAGCTGCGTGAGCGAGTGGTGGTTCCGCCGCCCATCCCAGCGCCGCGTGCATTGCTCGCTGTGAGAACACCAACGACTCCAGCAGGCTGTTGCTGGCGAGCCGGTTGGCGCCGTGCACGCCGCTGTACGCGACCTCACCGCACGCATACAGGCCGGGGACGCTCGTCGCGCCGTCGAGATCGGTCCTGACACCGCCGATCATGTAGTGCGCTGCCGGCGAGACGGGAATCGGCTCGCGCGTGATGTCGAGACCATAGCGTGCGCACGTCGCCGCGATCGTCGGAAATCGCACCGCGACGCGGCCGCCGAGCGGCGTGCAGTCGAGGAAGACGCAGGGCTCGCCACTGCGTTGCAGCTCCTCCCAGATGGCGCGAGCCACAACGTCGCGGCCGGCAAGCTCCCCGCGTGGATCGACGTCGAGCACGAAGCGCTTGCCATCGCGATTGACGATCCACGCGCCTTCGCCGCGCACGGCTTCACTGATGAGGAACCGTGGCGCGCCTTCCATGGCAAGCGCGGTCGGATGGAACTGCGCGAACTCCATGCCCGCGACGTCGGCGCCGGCCGCATATCCGAGGGCAACGCCGTCGCCCGTAGCGGATTCGGGGTTGGTGCTGTTCCGCCAGAGGCGGCTGGCCCCACCGCTCGCCAGCACGACCGCCGCTGACGTCAGCGTGGTGGTGTGCGACTCGGAGGGGTTCGTCGTGATGGACACGCCGCAGCCGATGCCGTCGGGCGTGGTGATGATCCTGGTGACGTCGGCATGTTCGACGACCCTCGCGCTGCTGGCACGCAGTCGCCGGATCAGCGCCGTCTCAACCTCGAGGCCCGTCGCGTCACCACGCGCATGGAGGATGCGCGGACGCGAGTGCGCGGCCTCCTGTGCCAGCAGCAATTCACCGTCCTGGGTGTCGAACGCGACGCCCCATTCGATCAGCTGGCGGATGCGTGCAGGGCCTTCCTCGACGAGCACCCGCACCGCATCAGGATGACAGAGACCCCGTCCTGCGGCGATGGTGTCCTCGTAATGCAATTCCGGCGAGTCGCCGTCGCCGACCGCGGCTGCAATCCCGCCCTGCGCAAACCGGCTGCACCCGTCGTCGAGTGCGCCCTTGGTCACCACCGCGACACGCGCGCCCGGCGCCGCGGTCAGTGCTGCTGATAGTCCTGCGATGCCACTTCCGACAACCACCACGTCGTAATCCGTCGGAGCGGCCCCGTGCATCACGCGATCGCCGCCTGCTCGCGAATGCGATTGACAGCGTCCACATGCACGATCGCCGGCGTGAAGTCGCGCCACTCGCGCTCGTCCATCTGAGCGTACGTGATCAGAATCACGATGTCGCCCGCGACGCCGAGGTGCGCCATGGCGCCGTTGAGCGTGACCTCGCCGGGAGCCGCCTCGATCACATACGTGACCGCGCGAGATCCGTTGGTGATGTTGACGACGTGCACCTGCTCGCCGGGCACGATGTCTGCGGCGTGCATCAACTCAGGTGCGATACCGCACGACCCGACGAAGTCGAGTGCAGCTCGCGTCACCGTGGCGCGGTGGATTTTCGACTTCATGATGACCCGCTGCATGATCTCCCCTAGACGCCACGACCAACGGGCGCTGTGTCGACCCCCAGCCGAACGACATCAATCAACCGTGTGCTCCCTATTCTAG
>JBIOIZ010000179.1:0-2618 GCA_044450385.1 Candidatus Dormibacteria bacterium | reverse complement strand
TCCGATAGGCCACCAGAGCTAGGTCTTTCGCCTCTGGCAGCTGGGTCGAGGCGGTCCGACACTGATGTCAGATTCCGACACCGGATGTGAATCCAAGGGAGCTGGGCGCATGGCACTGACGGGAATGCGTTCAGGGACGGCGGTCAAATCGACTCCCGCCCCCGCGTACGAATGGACCGCCGTTGCGCTCGGGGGCATCTGGCTGACTGTGGTCTTGGCCAGCATCTTTGCGTCGCCGATGGTCACGGGTACGCAGCACGACCAGGCTCCCGTCGCCGCGTTTGCGGACTGGATCTGGGGAGCCATCGCTACTGGGGCGGTGCTTCGGACTTCGATGAAAGGGATCCGCGTGGGAGCGACGTCACGACCAGCCTGGGTGACGTTGGGAGTCTCGGTTGCGGTCGTGTGGCTTGGGGTTCTCCTGGTCAGCGTCTTCACCCCGGACTTTGTGACCGGCACCGATCCCACCCGCCTGCCGTTCGGCGCGATGCTGAGCCCCATCGCGGGGTCAGTGCTTACCGGGATTGTCTGCAGCTTCGTGAGGGCGGGCTTTCGCCGCCCCAAGGCTGCTGTGGAGGAGGCGAGGGTGATTGCCCCACCGACGGCCTCAAGAGTCTCGCAGCCGGCGCTTGCAGCCGACGCGGCCGCCGCGCTGCGTCAGATTGTGGAGCTACGCGACGCTGGCGCGATCACCCAAGAAGAGTTCGAGGCGAAGAAACGTGAGCTTCTCAGCCGGATATGACGCTGTATCTCGCGCGGCGGCCGGCTCTGGGGGTCCGCTCGGAATCGGATCATGCCCACCCGTCCCTCAGCCGTCACACTCGATGCATAGTGGGCGGAAGTTGCTCTCAATGTCGCAGCTGAGACAGATCGGAACTGCCGGACTCAGCCGGGGTTGCCGGCGATGGGCGATCCCTAAGCAAGATCCCGGACGAAGTAGATGTGGCCGCCATGACGAGTAGCCCGAGAGTCGTGGTCATCGGAGCGGGGTCGACCGGAGCAGCCACCGCTCACGATTTGGCGCTCAGGGGATTTCTCGTTACCGTGGTGGAGCGGGGTGAGATCGCCTCTGGAACCAGCGGGCGCAACCACTGTCTGCTTCATTCCGGGGGCCGGTATGCCGTCACCGATCAGGAGTCGGCTCGGGAGTGCATCGCCGAACGGCGGACCCTCGAAGAGATCATGCCCGATTTGCTGGAACGCAACGGCGGCCTGTTCGTGGCGCTGAACGAGGAGGACCTTGCCTTCAAGGAGACCTTTCTCGCGGGCTGCGAAGTCTGCGGCATCCCCGCCCGCCAGCTTCCCCTCGAGCGGGTCCGGAAGATGGAGCCGTTTCTGAACCCCGAGGTCCTGGCTGCCGTGGAGGTGCCCGACGCGGTCTTCGAGCCCTTCCACTTCTGCCTGGCTTTCCTCGCTACCGCCAGGACGAACGGGGCCGAAGTGCGCACGTATAACGAGGTTCTCGAGTTGCGAACCGAGGAAGGAGCGGTGACGGGGCTGAAGGTCCGGGATTTTCGCACCGGCGTGATCTCGATGATTGGCGCGGACCTTGTGGTCAACGCTGCAGGGCCGTGGGTGGGAGAGGTCGCTGCCATGGCTGGACTGAGCGTCCCCGTGACCCCCACGCCGGGGGTGATGGTGACCATGGACGTGCGCCTCAACAACATGGTGATCAACCGGCTCAACCGTCCCGCCGATGGCGACATTGTGGTGCCGCAACGGGCCACCTCCATTATCGGGACCACCTCCTGGGTGGTTGAGGATCCCGACCTCATTTCGGTGCCGCCGGACCACGTCAGCAGGATGCTGGCCTGCGGGCAGCAATTGATCCCGGCGGTGGCGAAAGTGAAAGTCAGGGCCACGGTGGCGGTGGCCAGACCGCTCGTGACCAGGACGGGGGGCGACACGCGGAATGTCAGCCGCACCTTCGAGTGCTTCGACCACGCTGCCGAAGGGGTGGAAGGACTGGTGACCATCGCCGGAGGGAAGACGACGAGTTCCAGGGCGATGGCCGAGCGCGTCGCCGACGTGGTGTGCGCCAAGCTGGACAAACAGGTGCCATGCCGGACGCGCGAAACCGCCTTGGTTTCTTATCGGAGTTACTACCGATGAACTCTGCCACTGAAGGCTTCGCCGAGGCCCGCCTCGAGATACTGCGCCAGGGGCCGCGAGAGACGCCCCACTTCGAGACCTTCACCGTGAGCGTGCCCGCGGAAGCCAAAGTCCTGGATGCGCTGGACGCCGTCTGGGCCGAGCGCGACCACGGGCTGCTGTTCCGCCGTGCCTGCCATCACTCATCCTGTGGAGCCTGTGCCATGCGGATCAACGGCAGGGAGAGGCTGCCCTGCATCACCCCCTACCAGGTGGCCGCCTCCGAGCGGACGCCGGTGCGGCTCGAGCCGCTTCGCAACATGCCGGTGGTGGCCGACCTCGTGGTCGACGTCTCCGGCTTCTTCGCCCGCATGTCCGCGTCTGATCTGGTGATCACGCGAGTTGCCGAGAACACCCTCCCGCTGAGCGTCGACCCGCTTCCCGCAGGCTTGGAGCCCCGGCAGGTTGTTGCGCCGGACGACATACCCGATCTGACCAGGTTCGAGACCTGCATCGAGTGCGGCATC
>JBIOIZ010000178.1:0-2636 GCA_044450385.1 Candidatus Dormibacteria bacterium | reverse complement strand
TCTCATCGGGTCATCTGCGCCCGGAGTTGTCGGCGTGGAGATATTCTGGTCGGCACCGTCGCTTTGGTTCGACCTCTATTTTGCCCTTTGCGTCGCAATCTTCGCCGGCGCCTGGATGGTGTTCGCGCCGCATCCCTGGGCGCCGTGGCCCATCCTCGGTTCCGCGCTGATCCTGTTCACCTCTTATTTTCAGGTCCAGGTCAGCGTCGCCATCAACAGCTGGTACGGGCCATTCTACGATCTCGTCCAGGCCGCGCTTTCGAAATCAAAGCCGGTCACGGTCGAGCAGTTCTACAGCGAATTGTCGACCTTCGCCGGCATCGCCCTGGTCGCGGTCGTGGTCGGCGTGATGACGCGGTTCTTCGTCAGCCACTACATCTTCCGCTGGCGGACCGCGATGAACGACTTCTACATCGCAAACTGGCCACAGCTCCGCACCATCGAGGGCGCCTCGCAGCGGGTGCAGGAGGACACCATGCGGTTTGCGACCACCGTGGAAGGTCTTGGCGTCAATCTGATCAGTGCCGTGCTGACGCTCTTGGCCTTCCTGCCGGTTCTGGTGAGGCTCTCCAGCAATGTCACCGAGCTGCCGCTGATCGGCTCGATCCCCTATCCCCTGGTATTCGCCGCGGTGATCTGGTCGGTGCTCGGAACCGGCGCGCTGGCGCTGATCGGCATCCGGCTGCCCGGGATCGAGTTTTTCAACCAGCGGGTCGAAGCAGCCTATCGCAAAGAGCTCGTGCTCGGCGAAGATGATCAGGCCCGCGCCGATCCACCGACCGTGAACGAGCTGTTCGGTGCCATTCGCCGGAACTACTTCCGGCTCTACCTGAACTTCATGTACTTCAACATCGGCCGCATCGTTTATTTGCAGACCGACGTCATTTTTCCATACATCCTGCTCGGACCAACGATCATTGCCGGCAAGATCACGCTCGGTTCGATGAACCAGATCCTGAACGCCTTCACGCAGGTCAGAACCTCGTTTCAATATCTTGTCAACTCGTGGAGCACGATCGTCGAACTGATTTCGATTTATCAGCGGTTACGCGGTTTTGAAGCCAAGATCGGCGGTGAACCTCTGCCTTCGATTGAGACATGGACGGAGCCGAAGTCGTTGTGATGGTCGTAGGGCGGGCACCAGGAAGGTTCTGGTCGTTTGTGCCTGGTTTGACGGCTGCCGAGCAGAATTGGAATTGGTCGAGATCGCTACTCCTCGACTACCAGCTCCGTTGAGGCTTATTCCCGCGAACGGCCGCGTTTGAGCTCCAGGACCCGGGCCGCCGCGCGCACCCGCTGCTCGACCGTTTCCTTGACGACCTTCGACAGCCGCAGGCCGAAGGCCATGTTGTCGAATACCGTCATATGCGGGTAGAGCGCATAGGATTGGAACACCATGGCGATGCCGCGCCGGGCCGGCGGATCGTCGTTGACCCGGGCGCCGCCGATCAAGAGGTCGCCGGCGCTGATGTCCTCGAGCCCGGCGATCAGGCGCAGCAGCGTGGACTTGCCGCAGCCCGATGGCCCGACGAACACTGTGAACGAGCGGTCGGGCACTGCGATGTCCACGCCCGCCACCACCTCCTGCCCGCCGAAGGATTTGCGCACCTGTCTCAGCTCGACGTCCGCCATCGCTCACCCCTTGACCGCGCCAGCCGTGAGGCCAGAGATGATCTTGCGCTGAAACACCAGCACCAGCAGGATGAGCGGCACGGTCACGGTGACCGACGCCGCCATGATGTTGCCCCAGGGCAGTTCCTGCGTGCTGGCGCCCGAGATCAAGGCGATCGCTACCGGCACCGTGCGGCGCTCGGCCGACAGCACCACTGACGAAGGTGGGTCTGATGCACGAGGTCGCCTCAGGCCGCCTTCTTCCGGGCTGCTACGCCTTCTAGCACGCCTATCTAACCCCGGCGCGGTCGCCTCCGATGTCCTGGCGGACACCAGGCCGACGTCCATGGTGAAGGCGCTGCCGCCCTGACCGAGGCACGACGCAGGACCTCGCGAACAGCGGGCCGAACGAGAACGACGCCGCAGACTGCGCGGTCGGCCAGGGGAGTGCCTGTCCCATACAAGATAACGTAAACGTCTGCCGAAGCCGTTGGAGACCGGAACGGACCAGGTAAGACCCGTTCGTGCGACAGCCCACGAATCCCTGCTTAGTTAGCCGGGCGAGCCCGGGCGGCTCCGCGACCCCCGTCAGTGGCGGGCGCGGGGGGCCCCCGGTCATTGCCGGTCACATAGAACCAGAAGGCCGAAGCCGACCTGAAGCAGGCGCTGGCTCTCTCCCCGGATCAGCCGCTGGTGCTCAACTATCTCGGCTATTCCTGGGTCGATCAAGGCATCAATATCGACGAAGCGTTCCGACTTCACCGACCTCAAGATCATCGGCTGGGGCTGGTTCTATGTCGTCCATCGTCACACCCTCCACCCGATGTCGTCCTGAGTGGTCAGCTGGAACCGACGAGGGCGCGGCCGAGGATCAGGTGGTGGCGGGTCAAGGGGCTGGGAGCCGGCTGGTCGAGGACCGTCTGGCCCTGGCGCCACGTCCGGTACTTCATCGACGGCAAGCCGCTCGACCACGGGGACTGTGGCGTGGCTCGGCGGAGCCGGTCTGGAGGCGCTCAACGACTGGA
>JBIOIZ010000177.1:0-2826 GCA_044450385.1 Candidatus Dormibacteria bacterium | reverse complement strand
GGGGCTGGACGAGGAGGCATGGCACCGGTCGGTCGTGCCCACAGGCTGGACGCCGACCAGTGCGCGCAGTCCGAGGCGATACCGGGGACAACCCCGCTTTCGGCGCGACCTCTGGGCGAGCACGGGCTCGGTGGATTCGAGACACCGAATGTTCGTTGGATCGTATCGCTGACGCGCTAAACGCTGTGGTATGAACGATTCTGGCGTGGTCCCAGGGGATGGAGTCGAACCATCGGTACACGGTTTTACAGACCGCTGCCTTGACCACTTGGCTACCCTGGGGCAAAAGGATTCTTATTGGCGCTGCGCCAGACCCCGCTGGCACCCCGACCTGCACGATTCGGGGTACTGCGGCGGCAGTGCCTGCCAATAGTATCCAGGACTATTGTTCGTGCGATGCAGCGCACGGACATGAGCAGCGGCCCACCGGCGACCGATCTGGAAGCCGCCGGCCGGCAAGAAGACAGCAAAGCCGTCAGGGCTCTGATGGGCCGCGGGCGGTTCATCGATGACATCCATCTTGCGGAGGAGCAGCACTGCTGCTTCCTGCGAAGTCCCGTCGCAAGGGGGAGGATTGTCGGTGTTGCACCGCCGAGGAGCGCCATTCCGGGGGTTACCTTCTTCACTGCGGCGACCCTCGGCGGGAATCTGTGGATGCCGCGCGGTCTCTACCGCTTCCCCGATCAAGTCGAAATCCCGTTCCCTGCTCTTGCCGACGAGAGAGTTGCGTTCGTCGGGCAGCCCATCGCCGCGGCGCTCGCCTCCAGCCGGGCACTGGCAGAAGATGCGATCGAGCAGGTGTCTCTTGATATTGAGGAAGAGCGGCCAACCGTTCTCGCCCCATCTCCGAACGACGTGTTCGGATCGGTCCTTCCCATTGCGACACACGATGGACCTGTCCAGGGCGTGCTGGCTGCGAACTACGGCATGTTTGTGCCCAGGGAGTCCGGCGCCGGAATGGTCAATGCGGACATCACCCTGGGTCGCGCCGCCGCGATGCCCATCGAGACGCGAGGAGTGCTTGCGATCTTCGACGAACTCGAGGAGAACCTGACCGTATGGCTGCCGACGCAACTGCCCAGTCTTGCGCGCACGTGGATCGCCGAGGCGCTGGGGATGCGGACATCCAACGTGCGCGTGATCGTCCCGGACGTGGGGGGATCGTTCGGATCGAAATGGCACCTGTACCCCGAGGACCTGGCTGTTGCGGCGATGGCCCGGGCCACTCGGAAGCCGGTGCGGTGGATCGAGGACCGTTACGAGCATTTCGTGTCAACAGTCCATGCCCGCGAGCAGCGAACCATCATCTCCCTTGACGCTGACGAGCAGGGGTGTCTTCGCGGAATTCGAAGTCGCACGGTCGCTGATCAGGGAGCGTATTTCCACACGGCCGGCCCCGCGCCGTCCGCCAACTCCGTCTTTCTCGCCTCCGGCCCCTATCGAGTGCCCTTGGTGGACACCGCGGTTGCAGTGTCCATCACCAACAAGACGCCATATGGAGCCTACCGTGGGTTCGGCCAGGAGGCGGCGATCTTCGCGCTGGAACGCGGTATCGACCTTCTCGCTCGGGACCTCGGTGTTGATCCGGTTGCCCTGCGGCGCCGCAACCTCCTCAGACCCGACGAGCTTCCGTACAAGACGCAAACCCGCCAGGTCCTGGACTCGGGTGACTATGCGCGGTGCTTGGACTTGGCAGCAGAGCGAATCGGGTATGACGCAACAAGACCACGACCTCCCTTTCACGGCGTGGGGATTGCGTTCTACGTCGAGAACACGGGCCTGGCGTCATCCAAGCAGGCTGCGAAAGCAGGGTGGACCACGCCGACCTTCGAACGAGTACGGGTCTGGCTCGAGCCGGATGGAGGCGTGGTGGTCGAATCCTGCCTCGTCGAGATGGGACAAGGCGTTGAGAGAACGCTGGCGCTCATCGCTGCAGCACCACTGGGAGTCGACCCATCCATGATCGAAGTACGGCTTGGCGATACGAGGAGCGGAGCGTTCAGCGCCTTCGGAACAGCCGCGAGCCGAGGGGTCGTCAGCGGTGGCGCAGCGGTCGAAACAGCCGCAGAACGGCTGCGCGACGAGATCCTTCGCGCCGCGTCAATGCTCCTCGAGGTCCCGGTAGATGGACTCACCCTCGCCGACGGCAGGGTCATGATGGAAGGAGGCGCGAGTCGAAGCATCAGCCTTTCGGAGGTCGCCCGCACCTACTACGGCGTGCGGCCGATTGACCTCAAAGGTGTGGAGCTCGATGTGACGGTGACTTTCGAGTTGAAGGCACCATCGTTTGGCTACGGCACGCATGCCGCAGAAGTCTCCATCGACCCCGACACCGGGTTGGTGTCGATCGAGCGATATGTGGTGGTGCACGACTGCGGCGAGATGGTGGATCCGGCCGGCGTGGAAGGCCAGATCAGTGGTGGAACGGCGCAGGGCATCGGTCAGGCGTTGATGGAGAGCTTGACGTACGACTCGAATGGCCAGCCGGGCGTCGTCTCCTTCATGGACTATCTACTTCCCACGAGCGGCGAGTGTCCCAACATCGAGTTCTGCCACGTTTCCACCCCATCTCCCTTCACGAAGTCCGGGCGCCGCGGCATTGGAGAATCGGGATGCGTCGGTGCTCCGGCGGCGATCGTCGCTGCAGTCCAGGATGCATTGCCACCGAACGCGCCGTTTCTCACTGCGCTGCCAATCCATCCCGCGCAGTTGCTCGCCATCATCAAAGAGTTCGCGTAGTCATGCCGAGCGCGGACCTCGTTACGTCGACGACAAGGCCATCAACGACATCGCCAGATGTGGTCGACAGCCACAGACATCTGTGGC
>JBIOIZ010000176.1:0-2861 GCA_044450385.1 Candidatus Dormibacteria bacterium | reverse complement strand
TAGAAGAACTGGACGTAGACGCAGGGGGATGCCCTCCCTGCTCAGCGCCCTCGGTAGGCCCCTACGGGACCGCTGGAGCACGTGACCGAGCCGCTAGCGATACTCCAGGCCCATGTGAGGACGCACCTCACCCGGCGGATGACGTCCGCCCGGTCACGACGCCTCCTCCAGCTTCCTCGGGCCATGCCGGAAGCCGGCGACCAGCTCTCGGCGGTGACCCCGAACAGGTCGCGCACAAGGGCGCCCGTCCCCACGTGGGCGAGCGGCTTGCCGTCGATGAAGTACTGGACGTGGCGCCAGTGCCAGACGGTCCTCAACCAGCCGAAGGAGCAGAGGGTGAAAGTCCCTTACGATGAAGGAGTAGCGATCCGCATCGGCCCCTAGCCGTGTGCAGGTGTCCGCGAGGGCACAGGCGAAGCGTCGGCAGGGGTATGCGGAAGTCAACAATGCGGTCTTGACCATCTCAGTCAGCGGCGCGGCTGATCGGCCCTCATCGCCGACTGCCTGATCTCCGTCGGCGTGGCCGCATAGTCTCTTCCAAGCGACGCAGTGTCGATCCGGTTCGCCGCAATCGGAGGGGGATATGGCAAAGATCGAGACGATCCTGGTCGTCGGTGGAGGAATAGCGGGTCTCACCACGGCCGCAGCCCTTCATCGGCATGGCTTCACGACGGAACTCGTCGAGCGACAGCAAACTTGGCATGCTTTGGGAGCCGGGTTCCTGGTGCACGCCAACGGCATGCGCATGCTGCTCTCACTCGGTCTCGCGGCGGGCGTCGAGAACGCAGGCGCAGTTGTTCGCCGATGGCAATTTTGTGACGAGCAGGGGGATCTGCTGGCGGAAACCGATCTCGAGGCGTTGTGGGGCGATGCAGGTCCCTGCGTCGGGATTGAACGACCCAAGCTGCAACGCGCGCTGCTGCCTGGTGTCGCCAATCTACGCTGCCGACTCGGCACATCAGTCATATCTGTGATGCAGGACGATCGTCGCGTCTCGGTCGCGTTCTCCGATGGCTCCGCCGCAGACTATGATCTCGTGGTCGGCGCGGACGGAATTAAGTCGACAGTACGCGCCTTGACCCTGACCGCTGCGGCGCCGAGCGATCTTGGTGCCATGAACTGGCGTAGCGTTGCCCCGATCCGGCCGGCCGGCCTGACCGGACTGCAGATGCACCTGGGCGACGACTGCACGTTCGGGCTTGTGCCTATGGGCGCCGGGCGCACCTACGGTTTCGCATATGTCATCCAGCCGCGCTTCCACGATCCGCTGGAGGGACGCCTTGAGCGGCTGCGCAATCGCTTTGCGACTTTCGGTGGGCGCGTGCAGGAGTATCTGGCCTCGCTCGAGCGTGATGACGAGGTCATTTGCTCGGCCATGGAATGGATGGAGTTCGAACAATGGCATACCGGCCGGGTGGTTCTGGTCGGGGATGCCGCGCATGCTAGCTCGCCTATGATGGGACAGGGCGGCTGCATGGCGATGGAAGATGCATGCGTGCTGGCCGAGGAATTGCGCGCAGCGGCAACCGTGGAGAGCGCACTCGCCAGCTACGTGAATCGGCGCAAGGCCCGCGTCAAGTGGGTCCAGCACCAGAGCATGGCAGTAGGGGAAATTCTCACCGTCCCATCGGCAGTCCGCAATGCGGCGTTACGCGAACGGGGCAATGAAGCCATGAAGTCCCGCTTCGGCCCCCTCGTGCCGGCCCCTTAGCTTGGTACACGAAACAGCAGGCAGGCGGGACAGCGGCGACATAGCGGTTTTCTAAACCCCGACCGTCGCGACCGACAACGTGGGATAGGTCCGCTATGGGGTCAGGGGCGGCGGTATTGGCCTTGGCCGCCCAATGTCGGGTTCTCCCCGGCAGCAGACGCATCGCTGCGCTCCGACGAACTTCGGGTCGGGGCCAACGACGTTACAATCTCACCCGAAGGCTGGTTTGATTGGAAGCCCGCGCGTCACAGCGCTTCGCTGCACCTGTCCGGCTGCTGAGCGAGAGCCATGATGGCCAACGAATTTCGTACCCTGGACTCCCACTCGGCCGAGTATTTCGGTGATACACGCGATTATTGGTGGAACCCCGACTTTCTCGAGCTGATGAGCAAAAGACTTTCGCTCAATCGCGTCCGAGATGTTCTTGATGTCGGGTGTGGCGTTGGGCATTGGGGTCAGCTGCTCGCGAAGGTGTTGCCGAGCGGCGCACGTGTGCAAGGCGTTGATCGCGATCCGCTTTGGGTCGAAAAGGCTGCCGCGCGCGCGACTGCTCGTGGGCTTGCCGACCGCTTCAGCTATCAGGTCTCCGTAGCCGAAAAGCTACCGTTCCTCGATGCGAGCTTCGACCTCGTGACCTGCCAAACCGTCTTGATCCACACGCTCGATCCCGGTGCTGCCATCGACGAGATGATCCGTGTTGCCCGCCCAGGCGGGCTCATTCTCGCGGCCGAACCCAATAATGTTGCGGGCGCTCTTACCTTCGATTCGCTCCGTTTCCACGATCCGGTGGACGACATAGTGGCCCGCGTGCGTCTCCAGCTCATCTGTGAGCGCGGCAAGGCGGCCCTAGGCGAGGGCAACAATTCAATTGGGGACCTCGTCCCTGGCCTCTTCGCCGAACGAGACCTCTTGAACGTCTGTGTCTATCTGAACGACAAGGTGCACGTCTTCCTGCCGCCTTACGACAGTCCCGAGCAGCGCGCCGAACTCGAAGAGCGCGCCGACCGCTAGCATCGCGACTTCTGGATTTGGAGCTGCGAGGACGCGCATCGGTATTTCCTCGCGGGCGGCGGCCGTGACATTGAGTTCGACGCGCTGTGGACGGTCGCCATTGGCGGCAGGGACAAGTTCGACAAGGCGATCGCCGACC
>JBIOIZ010000175.1:0-2944 GCA_044450385.1 Candidatus Dormibacteria bacterium | reverse complement strand
TTCCTCCCCGCGTCCTCGTTGTGGTCTGGCACCGCGACCGCTACCGGCCGCCGGCTGCGGCGGCGTTCGTGGAGGCCGCGATCGCCGTCGCAGCTGAGGTGGAGCGCTCCCATCAGGCATTCCTGGCTCGGCGAATCAGCGGAGCTCGTCCGGGTGGATCGCAAACACGAGCTCGAGCCCGTCGACCTCGTCTTCCTGCGTCCCGACCTGCCTGACGCCGAGCCGCCCTGACGACGGCCAGCGACGTGGCGTCATCCGGCGAGACGCTGGCGTAGACCTCTGTCTCGCCCTGCTCGAAAGCCCAACACATCAGGCCGCGTGCTGCTGTAGGAGGGCAAAAGTCCGACCACCGCTCTGCATATTGACTCTTGTCCCCCCCCAAGCAGGTTCATGGAGACGCCGCCAAGCGGTCGATCGCGGCTATCACCGCCTCTCGCATGCCAGTCTGGCCAGCCCCATGGCCGGCGTCGTCGATCACGATCAGCTCGCTTCCAGGCCACGCTTTGCTCAGCTGCCACGGGACGTCAAGCGGTGAGCTAAGGTCCATCCGGCCGTGGACAAGGTGTAGGAGGGCAAAAGTCCGACCAGGCCCTGCAGATTGACTTTTTGTCCCCCCACACCCGATCTTCCCGCGGGTTCAGCCGACGAGAACCGGCTAGAACCCCCCGGACCCGTCCCCTCAGGGTTCGGGACCGTGAGGCCCCGGTTTCAAATTCGAGTTCGCCGCTGCGATGGCGGAATCGCCTTGAAGGTCGCCGGTGGCTGATTCGCCCTTCTGCGCGATCGGTCGTGCATCGCGCGTGATGAGCACGGTAGCCGCCGCCGTTAGGGACAGGGCCACGATCGGCACCACCAGCGTGGGCTTCATGGCGTCGATGTAGCCGCTGACAAACACGCTGTGGGCCAGCGTGGAGATTTGCTGCACCACCGACGGCGGCAGGCCGGCTGGCAGTTGGGCTCCGTTCTGGCCCTGGCCGACCTCAAACCCGTTGCCAGCTACCGAGTTGAAGGCCGCCACGAATTGCGCTCTGAACGCCGCCGGCAAGGATGTCGACTGGCTCACGGCTTGATCATGCAGGGTGGTCGCCAACCGGTTTTGGAGCACAGCGCCAACTACCGCGCTGCCGACAGCAGCACCGAGCTGGCGTGTCGTGTTCATCACGCCCGAGGCGGCTCCCGACATGCGGGGGGAGATGTTGCGCATGGCGAGGGTGGTCATCGGTGCGAAGGTCATGCCCATCCCCAGGCCCATCACGATCGCGGGCACCAGGAAGTTGATCCAGGTCGAATCCGGTCCGGCAACGTAGATCAGGGAGGCGATTCCGATGGTGAAAAGCGAGAGCCCAGTCATGAGGATGTACTTCGCGCCGATCCGATCGGCCAGCCGCCCGGCAAACGGAGCCACGAACATCGAGGTCACGGACATCGGGGCCAGGGTGAGTCCCGCCATCAGTGCTGAGAAACCGCGCACAGACTGCAGGTAAATGGTGATGGGGAAGAAAAGACCCAGCATTCCAAAACTCATCGCAGCGGCGACCCAGTTGGCCACCGCGAAGTTGCGGTCCGCAAAGAGCGAAAGAGGGAGCAGAGGCTCACGTTGGTAGCGCTCCCGTGCGATGAATACCACCAGCAGACACGCACCGGCGCCGATCACTTCGGGGATGTTGATCACATACGAGCTGATCTCACCCCAGTTGTAGCGTTGCCCTTCGATTAGCCCAAAGACCACGCCGAACAGACCCGTCGTGGCGAGGATCACACCGGTTACATCCCAGCCGTGGCGGCGACCCGGCCGCAGGTCGGGGATGATCGCGAAGGTCGCGACTAGTGCGGCGATCCCAATAGGTACGTTGACATAGAAGATCCACCGCCAGTCGATATAGGTGACGAGGGCGCCGCCCAGGGTCGGTCCGGTGACCGCCGCCAGGCCGCCCACCGCGCCCCAGACCCCGAACGCGGCTCCGCGCCGCTCCGGCGGAAAGAGTGAAGTGATGATGGCGAGCGTCTGCGGTGTCAGCAGGGCGCCGCCCACACCCTGAACGATTCGGGCTGCGATCAGCTCGCCGACGTTCTGGGAAATACCGCACAGCGCTGATGCGAAAGTGAAGATGACTAGTCCGATGGCAAACAAGTTGCGCTGCCCATAGAGATCTCCGAGCCGTCCGGCGGTGATCAGGAGCACCGCATAGACCAGGATGTAGGCGTTCAAGACCCACAGGATCTGGTCGAGGGTCGTGTTGAGTGCGGAGAGCATGGCCGGGATGGCCACGTTCACGATGGTCGTGTCCAGCAGGATCATGAAGAAACCGGCGCACAGCACCACCAGCACGAGCCAGGGATTAGTGCGTGCTCGCGACATGTGCACTCCTCAACTCTCCCTTGGCGGAGTCGATGCCGACGACCCACTCCAGTCTGCCTTCAGTGATCTCGAGCTCCAAGTTGCGTACCCATTGGCATTCCGCCTCGCGCATGGCGATTGCGTGCTCGACCTCGATGACCGAAAGCCGCCTCAGGCCTCGCGCTCGCAGCTCGGCTAGGACCTTCTGAAGCTTGGCGACCTGCTCGTCAAGTGCGGCCGCACGCTCGGCGAGGTGTCGAGCTGCCTCGACGGCGTCGAGGTGATGCATGAACATCAACCCGGCGACGAAGCGCGGATATTCGCGTATCGGCTGACTGAGCAGCTCGCCTAGGCTGCGGGTGAGAATCTCCCGGCCGGCAGGGGTCAGCTCGTAGATCGTTCGCTCCGGTCTACGGCCTTCCTTCTCACGCTCGGCGGCAAGGATCCACTCGTTTCGCTCGAGCACCTCGACCGTGTGGTAGAGGGTGCCGAAGTTGAGGCGGATGAACTCGTCGTGATGGCGATCGCGCATGGTCGACGCCATCTCGTATGGGTGCATGGGGCGCTCGTCGAGCAGCTCGAGGATCGCCAAGGCGAGCGGCGAGA
>JBIOIZ010000174.1:0-3068 GCA_044450385.1 Candidatus Dormibacteria bacterium | reverse complement strand
CTCTACCGTTGAGTTACTCCCGCGCGGACCGATCTCGCTAAGACCGTTTCTCTAGAGAGGCGATCGTGTGAATCATGTATCCACGGAACCTGGAAACCTGTGCGGGCATGGTAGATCATGGAGACGTTCAGATTGAGATGCTGCCAGGCACGGTGATGAAGCGCGTCATCGGCGCCCTAGGGGTCGTTGCAGTTGTGCTGGTGAGCACCGGCGCAGGAGCCCTCGTGATCGCCTTCCACGTTGGCGCGCGCACAAGTGTGGCCGCTGCGCTAGCGATCCAGGAGGTCAAGATCGTCCGAGCACCAGGGATGCTCGCACTGGCTCCACTCACTCGGATGGTGAGCGCTCCAACGCTGGCTGAGCGGCTCGCGACGGACGTCGAGAATCTGCCGGCCGAGCCGACGCCGTGGCACTGTCCTGACGATTTCGGAACGACATACACACTCACCTTCATCGCTCAGCAGGCGACCTGGACGGCGAGTGTCGATGCCCAGCACTGCCAGACCGTGCAGATAGGGAGCGGACTCAAACGCACGGCGGCGAACTCCCCGCAGTTCTGGCGAGATCTTGGAATCGCCGTCGGCCTCTCGGCGATCGAAACGGATCCCACCGCGTGTCCGGGGACGAAGCCCGGGACAATCATCGAGGGCCGCCTCTGCGCCGCTTTCGCCTGAGTGCGGATCATCGGGGTCGGGCAGGGTAAGGATTGACCGCGCGCCCGGCCTGTGGGTGGTCGGCGGGAGCGAGCGCCTTCAACTGCAATGCCATGGCCCGACAAGGCTGATCGTCGAACTGGACACCGTGGTGTTGTGCCCCGCAGACAGCTGGAGAGTCGCGGCGACCATCCCGGACCGACCGTCGCCACCCGTGATGGTCAACACACCCGCGACCGATTGCCACAACTCATCTGTGCCGTATCGGAGGATTGGACCGCCATTGACGTACTGCCAGATTGCGCCTGTCCCGTCCTGCTGGATCGCAAGCTTTGGTTCGCCGTCACCTGCACCGAGCGGTCCGGGCCACGGTGGTAGGTCGTACTTCCCCGGCCCGGCATAGGTGCCCATGATTTCGATGTAGAGCCAAGCGCCAGGATCGCCACCGGAAAGACGGAGCACGGCCTCGAGGGTGTGACCGGACACTGAGCACGTCGACGACGCGTCGGGGATCGGCTTGACACACTCGTTGAGACCTCCGACCAGTGCGAGGTGATCAAACGGGCAGTCCATTGGTGTTGGCGTTGGTTCCGTGAAGGCGGTGACCGGATGAACCACTCGGGGGCTTCGCAGTCCGCCGCTGACGAGCCACGACGCACCGCCGACAACGACCACGAAGCCCGCCAACCCGAGCAGGACCATGCGCCGGCGGGTTCGTTCCGATATGCCCATTGAGGGACTCCTCGAACGCGACTATAGGCAGTCTCGGATTGGAGTGCGCGACCCGCCCGATCACAGGGCAGCATTGGGTCTTTCGCACTCACGGAAGAAACTCCGCCGGCTGAAATGGACTGACGAAGAGCTTGTCTGGCTGGCACCCTAGTCCTCCTCCGAGAGTCAGCCTCACCGTGAAGGTACCGCCGCCGACACGGATTCGGATTGCCGCTATCGCGCTGTTGCATCCGCCGTCCTGGTACTGAATTGGTAGCGATGCCTGCCCGCGAATGCCGCCTTCAGGGTTCGGTCCAGGCGCCACGCCCTCGCTGCTGAGGGGCAGAAGACCGACACCTCCGTTGGGAAGCGTCGGCACATATCCGGACGAGACGTCCACGGTCGGTGGTGTCGACAGTGCCCGGCCGCGAGCGTCCAGCAATTCGACGCTCGGTGTGCCTCGCAGCGTGCATCGTCTCGTTCCACGGTCGGTGAGGATCAAGTAGGTAATCCCGTTGCCCAACGCACCGAAGCTACTGCCCAAACGCACCTCGAGTTGCGACGCGGTGCACGGCGGTCCCACCGCAGGCAGGAATGAAGTCGGAGCGGGCCACGGAGTCGGCAACGGCGTGACTGCGGGTGTAGCTGTGGGCTGCACGGTGAACGTCGGGACGATGGATGCGGTCGCAAGCGGAGGCGGCGTTGTCCCGACGCTGGCGGGACGGCGCAGCAGCAGCGCGGTCGTGAGCAGCGCGGCAAGCAACATGACAGTCGCCACGACCAGTGCAAATCGTCCGATCCATGGGACCGGGCGCCCGGGCGCATTGTCGAGGGACGGCGCGTCCATCGTCACAAGACCGCGCAATCCGCGACGAAGACGTTCCTCGTCGATCTCAGCCACGATCGTCCCCGACCTGTACGCGCAATCTCGCCAGGGCGCGAGCAAGATGACTCCGCACGGTGCCGCCTCGCAACTTGAGGATCTCGGCGACTTCATCCAGCGTGAAACCGTGGCCGTAATGCAGGGTGATCACCGCTCGCTGACGGGCGCTGAGCAGCCCAATCGCATCGCCCAACTCGGCATCCCACCGCATCACCGATGAGAGATCCGATGCCTCGGCAAAGGGCACGTGAAAGCGGCTGGACAGGGCATGACGCCGGCGCACGCGGAGTGCCGAGCGCGCAGCGATCGACGCCAACCACGACCGCCGCTTGGAGACGTCGCGGATCCGCGTCCAGTTCCTGAGCGCGTCGAACCATGCCGTCTGGTAGGCGTCCTCGGCGTCGTGGAGGTTCGCGGTGATCGCCAGTGCCAGCCCGTACATCTCAGATCCAAACCGTGCCACGGCTTCCTCGACGTCATCCTTCCCGGGGTGCGGGGTCTTGATGTGCCCCATGGTTGACATCTCTACAGCGTTTAGAGGCTCGGCAGGGCCAGACGGTTTACAGCGACCAGACACGCGCGATGGCGGCGGCGGTCGTGACCGGCTCGTCACGATCCACCCGGCAGGCCGGGGGATGCTACAGCGGTGATCCGCGTACGAGCAGAGGCGACGAGCCTCCGGGTGGGCATGGCTGTGGTGTGCTCCATGATCGTTGTGACCGCCTGCAGCGGCCCGTCAGGCCAGGCAGTCCCAACACCGTCCGGAGGAGTCATCCTCAGCGCCCTGCCGCACCTCCCCGGGTCCGCTGCGCCGTCGGCAT
>JBIOIZ010000173.1:0-3072 GCA_044450385.1 Candidatus Dormibacteria bacterium | reverse complement strand
TGAGCCGTCGTCCATCTTCACGGGGAAGCTGACGATGAGCTGACGCTTCACCTCGCGAAGCACGGCGCGGAGCCCCGATTCGAGGTGGCTCAACTCGGCAGCCTGATCGAACTGCCGCTGGGCGTTATGCCATGGGTTTTCTGGGGGCGCGCTCGTAGCGGGCGCGGTTGCAATCGCTTTCACCTGGACACCTCAGCGAGCCGGCGGCGCAGTCGTCACACTTCGGCTCGCCGCCTCTGAGCCTACCGCTTCGCCACGGGCTCGCGCGAGGGTGTTCCGGCTCGCCTGATCTGCTGGGCGCGGCTTACCCCTCGTGCCGGTATGGCGAAGCCGCCTGGCTCCGTGCGTGTTCCAGGAGTGAGCGTCTCGGAGGGTTGAAGACATCGATCTCGCGACACGAGGTGCCGCGCGTGCGCGCTGCATGAGGCACCCAGCTGGGGACGACCGCAACGTCACCCTCGTGCATGACGCGAATGTCGCCATCGATGTCGAACTCTAACTCGCCGGCGATGACGAGGACGATCTGCTCTTCCTCGTGGACGTGCATCGGAGCCTCGGTGTTCGGCTCGAATGAGACGAAGTTGATCATCGTGCGCTCGCCGAGGACCGGTTGAAACCTGAGGCCCGGGAGGAACTCGACGGATTCAATCGCATCGACATCCACGAAACGCCCCGGTGCGGTCGGCGTGCCGTCCGCCTGTGTGGTGAAGTGTTGCTCAGCTTCGGTCATTGGTGTTCCAAGAGGTTCGTGGGCGTCTAACGGCCTCGCCGTCTCGAATGTACACATGCTAGCGCATACGATTGAAGCTATTCTCTCGATCGCGAGGACCCCGATCAGCTTCGGGCACGCCTTCGTCACAACAAGTCGGTGATCAACTGCGCTGCACGAGCGGTGCCAACGATTCCGCGGAGCTGCTGACCGTGGCCACTCACCATCACAGACACGGCCGGTGCGCCGAGCCACGCCAGTGGTGACCCGACGCCTTGGTACTAACAGCGGACACTCGCTCGGCTCGACGGTCCGGGACCTTTTGGCACACGTCGCAAGTCAGCGGGTCCTCAGCGCGGCCCTCCGGTGTTGTGGACGGGGGATCAAGGTTTGAGTACCCTCCGCTCATCGGGCTCTGAGGAGGTCAATACGGTGCGACGACGGTGACCGAGCGCACCCTCTGTCCTATCCTGGTCGGCCGCGAATCCGAGCTGGCCACTTTGGAGGACGCACTGATCGACGCCGCTCGCGCGGACGGTCGTTTTGTGGTCGTCTCGGGCGATGCGGGGATGGGAAAGACGCGTCTGACCAGCGAGGCCCAGGGGCAGGCTGCCAAGCTCGGCTTCACCTTGCTCCGCGGGGGTTGTGCGCCGACGGATGTCGCGATCCCGTATCTGCCGCTGCTGGAGGCTGCCGGAAATCGGCTCGCACGCGCCGACCTTGCACGGGTGCGCGAGTGGGTGGGACCGGCTGCTAACGACCTGGGGCGCCTCTTTCCGCAGATGGTCGGCGACTCGCCACCGCCGGCACACGACCCTGGAGGCGACGCCACGCTGCGTCTTTTCGAGTCCGTCGTCTTGCTCTTGTTCGCGCTCAGTGATGGCGGACCATTGCTCCTCACCATCGAGGATCTGCAATGGTCCGATCCCGCAACGCGCGACCTGGTCGATTATCTGGCGCGCCGCGCGCCCAGCCTCCCGATACTCCTGCTCGCGACGTATCGCAGCGACGAGTTGCACCGCCGTCACTCGCTGCGTTCGACCGTGCATGGCTGGCGTCGAGCCGGCCTCGCTGAGTTCGTTGAGCTGGCTCCGCTGAAACGCGTCGACGTGCGCGCAATGTCGCATGCGATCCTCGACGATGAGGTGTCCGAAGAATTTCGCGACTACATCTACGAACGCACAGAGGGCAGCCCGCTCGCGCTCGAAGAAATGCTCCGTGAGGCGATCGATCGCGGCGATATCTTCCGCTCCGCACATGGCTGGGATCGTAAGCCGCTCACGCAGCTCAGGATTCCGCGGGCTGTGGCGGAGGTTGTCCTGCTGCGTCTCGACCGACTCGATGAGCAGAGGGCTTCCGTGCTTTGCGCAGCGTCGGTGCTCGGACGGTCCTTCAGCTACAGCGTGCTCGCGGCCGTCACCGATCTGGCCAACGCCTCTGTACGTTCGGCGCTCGACGAATTGGTAAAAGACCAGATGCTCGAGCCCGATCAGGAGGCACGCGGCAACTTCCGCTTCCGCCATGCGCTGATACAGGAAGCCGTGTATGACCAGATCCTGTCGCCGCACCGTGACGAGCTGCACCTTCGCGTCGCCGACGTTCTACGTAAGGAAGACGTATCCGCGGTGGAGATCGGCAGCCACCTCCTGCGTGGTGGGCATATCGACGACGCCGTTCCTGTTCTGCTGGTGGCCGCACAGGAGGCGATGACGAACTTCGCGGCACTGACTGCAGTCGAGGTCTACAGGCGCGTGCTCCCACACATCAAGGATGCAGAACTGCGAGGGCGTGTGCTGTGTCGACTCGGTGAGTCGTTGTGGCACAGCAGCCAACCGTCAGCGGCTGAACGGTGCTTGCGCGAGGCGATCAGCCTCTTGATCGGAAGCGACGACACGGCGCTGGTCGCCCGATGCAGGCACCTTCTCGGCGGATGCCTCCACGACCAAGGGCGCGACCTCGAGGAAGAGGCCGAGTACCTGTCCGCGCTGACGCTGCTCACGCCACTCGGTCCCGGCGAGGACCTCGCCACGGTGTATCTGAGGCTCTCGCGTCTTCGATGGAGTCACAATGACGACGCGGGGACCATCTCCATGGCACGCCACGCCATCGCCGCAGCCGAGTCGGCCAAGGCTGAGGCGGTGCGTCTCTGGGCAGGTGCGTACCTTGGCGCGGCAATGGCCGACCAAGGCGCCACCGACCCCGGTCTTGAGGTCCTGCAGCGAAGTTGCAATGAGGCCGAGGCGCGGCAGATGCACTGGATCACCGCTGCGGCGCTGCGCCTTGAAATGGATGTCCTCATCCGCGCTTTACGCCTCGGCGCGGTATCCGCCCTGCTCAGCAGACTTCGAAGGGTACCGGGGATG
>JBIOIZ010000172.1:0-3101 GCA_044450385.1 Candidatus Dormibacteria bacterium | reverse complement strand
TCGTGGGAACCGCATAGTAGTTGAAGTGCCCGGTTACGACGCGTCGCAACCAAGCATGTTGAACCACCACCGGCTCGTGTCGCCTCTTCCGGCACTCCACCTTGATGCGCGCAAGCTTCACCCGACTTTGACATCGACGCCGGCAGTCTAGGCACACATTCCCCAGCAATTACCGGGGGATACGCGCGCCAGGACGGCGGAGGTCGTGTTACTAGGCGGCGAGGGGTGGGGCGAACGCGCGGTCGGCGACGCCGGCGGGTGCAACGGCGCGGATGCGCCGGCCGCTCCCGGCGTCAGGGTGCGGAAGGGGGCGAAGGCGGGTCGGTCGGTTCTCCGGGCTGGATCTGGCCGGCGGGGCTCGTGGGGGTCGGGGCGACCTGGCTCTCCGGGACTGGGACGACCGAGTGCAGCTTCGGAGGGAGCGCGACGTTGAGCTTCCGGAGGAGGAGCTCGAGTTCGGGACGGACCTCCGTCGTCTGGCGGACGCGCGCCTCGCCGCGGTCGTACTCGACGACCTGGATCTTCTGGAGTTGAGCTGCCAGGTTCCGCCAGGTGTCGCCGGTGCGGATCTCGGCGACGCGCTCGAGCAGCAACGCCAGCACGGAGATGCTGACGTGGGCCTGGATCCGCCACGGCCTGAAGTGGAAGACGGGTCTCATCCGCAGTCCAGACTTCATCTGTCTCCAGCATGCCTCGACGCGCAGGAGTTGCTTGTAGCCCAGAGCGAGATCCTCGGCGGTCAGCGTATCGTCGTTGGACGTGATGACCCACTTGCCATCATAGCGTTCGGCTTCCTTGACGGCCGTACGGTGGATGTGGAGCTTGCCATCCCCCGTCTGACGCAGGTACTTGCCATAGCGGGCACTCGTGAGAAGCTCAGATGTTCGCTTGGAGGTCTTGCCATCCGCACGGGTCCGCATCGAGGCGAGCTCGAGGCCGAGCTCGACGAGGAGCTTGGCGCGATGTTGGCGCTGCCGCACCTCTTCCGCCGGGTTGTGGCAAACGACGTAGCGGCGCCGCCGCTCTCCATCGCCGACGATCACCTCCTTGACGCGCAGGTTCTCGCGAACGGCCTTGTAGCGTCCAGGCCGAGTGAGGACGTCGTGGGTCACCTCATCGCCCGCGCGCATGCGGGACGCGAGGATGTACTTGCCGTTGCCGAGCGCCAAGGTACGACGGTTCTCCTCCGAGTTCATCCCGGCGTCGCCCACGAAGACGCATCGGCCGAGTCGCCATCCCCGCAAGTCCTGCTTGACCTTCTCGATGGTCGTGACATCGGCCGTGTTCCCCGGGAACACCCAGGAGCGCACGGGGAGGCCATCCCGCGTCACCGCCATCCCGACCACGATCTGCGGCGCATCGGTCCTTCCGTTCTTCGAGTGACCACGCTTGCGCAAGGGCTCGTACGTGAGGCCCAGGTTCTGCCTCTCGACTTCATCCTCCTCGTCGACCTCGAAGTGCAGTGAGGTCGTGTCGTAGAAGATGAGGTCTACGTCGGCGTTCATGAGGTCGGCCATCTTGAAGTAGAGCGCCTTCTCCACCTCGGTCTTGTGCTCTTCGAAGAAGTCCATCGCCCGATACAGATGGTGAAGTGCCAGCGTCTCAGCACTGGGCAAGAACACCTCCTCCCGAAGCCACTGCTCCCAACAATACAGCTTCGAGCACGGCGACAGACAGCGGTTGGCCACCATCACGAACACGGCCCGTTCGACGACCTCGGCCTGCTGGGGGCTGGCGTGCCCTCGCAGCACCTCGCCGATGCCAAGCTCCTTCCACAGCGCCTCCAGGACGTACACCCCTCCGTACGGCCACGTGTCGCGCAGGCGGACGTCGCCCGCCGCCTCACCGCCCGCGGTCGGCCCGTCGCCTCCGAAGACCCGAAGGATGCTCTTGGCGAGCCGCCGCAGCTGTTCGCCGTCCACCTGGTCCGCTCGACCGAAGTTGTAGATCACCTTGGCGACGGCGCACCGGCGCCCCTGATCCCACACGTTTTCGGCGAGCTGGTAGTAGCTGACCTCGGAGCCGTCGCTGTTGCGGCGCTTGGTGGTGCGCAGGTACATGCCTAGGTTCTACGCGCCGAATGCCGACGGGATCAAGCCCCGGCGCGATGGTCGTGTGCCTATGCTTTTCGGGCCCCAAACGGCCCCGACCCTGCGATTTCCCGCGGAATTCGCCCCTCGTGTGCCTCCGGCGCGGGCGATCTTGTCAAAGTCGGGCCGGTGTGCCGCAACCTTTCGATTCGGTGGAGTCGGTGCTCCAGCGCAGCGCGGAGGCGGTTGCGTCGGACCCCGGGCTTCTCGGACAGTGGCCGCTGGCCGACCTTGCCCTGCCGCTCACCTCTTCAACGCTGGCGCTTCGCGTCGTTGTTAATCAGGCTGCACTGCTCTTGCGAGCACCTATCGTCGCTCGTCCTGCACTGGTGGAGCATATCCTTAGGAGTGCTGGGTACCGGGATGGTCGGCTGATTGGACCCTTGTCGACGCTCCGCGACCGCCCGGACGATGTAGGGGCAATGCGGGAGGTCGCGCGCGCGGCCGTTGATGACATGTCCGGCCTTGTGCGGGATGATCCAGGGTACCTTGAGGACTGGGCGCGCGGTTATCGCGTCCGCTCGGGAGCGGGTGCAGACCGCGTGAACGATCTCCGCGAAATCCTCTCTGAGCCGCGACAGCCGGTAGGTGACGTCCCTTTAGGGAAAATGCTTTGGGAGCGCGTTCAGGTGGGCGCGTGGGCGAATCGACAAGATCGGACGGACCTCTACCTCCTTGCGAGCGAGGTGCCTGGCATGGTGGCGGCTGGCATCGCGGCGTTCCAGGTGCAGCATCCCAGCTATGAAGAGTTTGTCGATCAGGCGCTAACGGACCTGCTGGACCCGGATGATCTGTCATCGGCCCGTCTCGAAGCGCTGATCGTGTTTCTTCGGCTGGCGAGCGACCGCCGCCCATTTGTTCATCGCGGTGGTCGTGAAGTTGACCTTCGCATCGAGTTCCCTGCGATTCTCGAGCGGCTCCTGAGTCACGTGCTGCAGGAGCCGGAGCGACGGTCCTACGCGGCGCGGGAGCCGGCCGTGCTCCGCCTGTGTTCACGGACTGTGCAAGAGG
>JBIOIZ010000171.1:0-3152 GCA_044450385.1 Candidatus Dormibacteria bacterium | reverse complement strand
TCTTCGGGCATCACCTTCACGAAATGCTCGCGCTCCTGAGCCCAGCTGCGGAGCAGTCGCATGGCCACTGTGCTTCCGGTGAGCCCGGCATGCTGCTCGAGCAAGCCGCGAACGATCTCATGATCATCGACGGCGAGCGGCTCGAGAGCCACCGACGCCCGATTGCAGCGCCCGGCAAACTGCCGTTCCGCATCAAGCACGTACGCAACCCCGCCACTCATCCCTGCGGCGAAGTTCCGCCCGGTCGCGCCGAGCACGAGCACCGTACCTCTGGTCATGTACTCGCACCCGTGATCCCCGACTCCCTCAACCACCGCAACCGCTCCGGAGTTGCGCACGCAAAAGCGCTCGCCGGCCACACCGCGAATGAAGGCCTCCCCCGCGGTTGCGCCATACAGGGCGACGTTGCCGATGATGATGTTCTCCTCTGCACGCCGCATCGAAGCGTGCGGTGGCAGGATGATGAGCCGGCCGCCGGAGAGTCCCTTGCCGACGTAGTCATTTGCCTCACCGCGAAGGGTCAAGGTGACCCCGTGCGCGAGCCAGGCACCGAACGATTGCCCCGCGGCACCATCGAGCTCGACGTCGATGGCGCCGTCAGGAAGTCCGGCCGCACCGTGTCGGCGTGCGATCTCACCGCTGAGCATCGCACCGACACAACGATGCACATTGCGAACCGCAAGCCGCATCCGGACCGGCATGCCGCCGTCAAGCGAATCGCCACAGCGAGCCATCAGCTCGTTATCGAGCATGTCGTCGAGATCGGCGGACTGACGGGTGCTGTGGCGGCGGTCTTCCGGCGCTGCCACCTCGGGCACCATGAGCAGCGGCCGGAGGTCGAGGCCTCGCGCCTTCCAGTGATCCACTGCGGTGTTGGTCGCGATGAGATCGACCCGGCCGATCATGTCCTCGAAGCGGCGGAATCCCAGCCGCGACATCCAACGTCGCACGTCCTCGGCGAGGAAGAGCATGAACGCCACGACCTGCTCGGGCCTGCCCGTGAACCGACCACGCAGGACGGGATCCTGGGTGGCGATCCCGACCGGGCAGGTGTTGAGATGACAGACGCGCATCATCACGCAGCCTGCTGCCACGAGTGGTGCGGTCGCAAACGCGAATTCGTCGGCACCGAGAAGCGCGCCGACAACGACGTCTCGACCCGTCTTCATCTGGCCGTCGGCAAGGAGCGTGACCCGGCTGCGCAGCCGCTGGCGGATCAGCACCTGTTGCGCTTCTGCGAGTCCCAGCTCCCACGGTACACCCGCGTGCTTGATCGCCGTGAGGGGCGATGCTCCGGTGCCGCCTTCGTAGCCAGCGATGACGATGTGGTCGGCGCGTGCTTTCGCAACGCCCGCGGCCACGGTGCCGACACCGGCTTCGGCAACGAGTTTCACACTGATGCGCGCATGCGGATTCACGCAGCGCAGATCCCAGATGAGTTGCGCCAGGTCCTCGATCGAATAGATGTCGTGGTGCGGCGGAGGCGAGATGAGACCGACACCCGGCGTCGAATGGCGCAGGCGTGCGATTGCCTCATCAACTTTGGAGCCCGGCAGCTGACCTCCCTCGCCTGGTTTGGCGCCCTGGGCGATCTTGATCTGCAACTCGTCGGCGTTCACCAGGTAGTGCGCGGTCACGCCGAAGCGTGCCGAGGCCACCTGCTTGATTGCGCTCCTCCGCCAGTCGCCGTTGGCATCGGGCTCGAAACGCGATGAGTCCTCGCCTCCCTCGCCGGTGTTGGATCGCGCTCCGATGCGGTTCATCGCGATCGCCAGCAACTCGTGCACCTCTTTGCTCAGCGAGCCGTGCGACATGCCGCCCGTCGAGAAACGGCGGACGATGTCGAGAGCCGGCTCCACGTCGTCAAGAGGCACGGGGACCGGCGCCTCTCGCAACACGAACAGGCCACGGAGGCTCTTCAACCTGCGCGACTCATCGTCGGCGAGGGCGACGTACGACCGAAACGCTGTCTCGTCGTTCGATTTGACCGCGTGTTGGAGTGCGCCGATCACCTCCGGATTCCACTGATGATGCTCACCGTCGCGACGCCACCGGTACTCGCCACGGTCCTCGAGGGTTGGCGGCGCGATTCGCACGTCCGGGAAGGCTCGCTGATGCCTCGCGATCGCCTCAGCCGCAATCACGTCCATGCCGATGCCACCGATCCGCGACGGGGTATTCGGGAAGTAGCGGTCGATCACGGTGCGGTCGATACCGAGGCACTCGAAGATCTGCGCGCTGCAGTACGACTGGATCGTTGAGATGCCCATGCGCGCGATGGTCTTGCGCAGCCCCTTGACGAGCGCCTGCACGTAGAGCTCCTCGGCGCGCGCCGCGTCGACGGTCGGGGGCAGCAGGTCGCGGCGTGCGACATCCGCGATCGTCTCAAAGGCGAGATATGGGTTGACGGCCTCCGCGCCGTAGCCGATGAGCAGGGCGAGGTGCATCACCTCACGCGCTTCGCCGGTCTCGACAACCAGGCCGACCCCCGTGCGCGTCTGCTCGCGCACCAGGTGCTGGTGCACCGCCGCGGTCGCCAGCAGGGACGGGATGGGAACGTGCGATGCATCGATATGCCGATCGCTGAGGATGAGGACGGTGGCGCCTGCCTCGATCTGCTTCGATGCCAGCCGGCAGATGCGCTCGATCCCGGCGATCAGTCCGCTTGCTCCCGCGTCGCGGTGGAAGATCATTGAGATGGTTTCAGCCGGGAACTGCCGCTGGGTGACGTGCCGCAGCTTCTCCAGGTCGTGGTTGGTGAGCACCGGGTGGGGCATTTCGAGCCGCTTCGCCTGCGCGGGACCCTGCTCGAGGAGGTTTCCTCCCGCGCCCAGGGTCGTCACGAGGGACATCACCGCCTGCTCGCGAATCGGGTCGATCGGCGGATTCGTGACCTGAGCGAAGAGTTGCTTGAAGTAGTTGAAGAGGGGCAGCGGCCGGTCGCTGAGCACGGCGAGTGGGGTGTCGTTGCCCATCGACCCCACGGCCTCCTCACCGGTCTCTCCCATCGGCTCGAGCAGGATCTCGACGTCCTCGACGCTGTAGCCGAACGCCTGCTGACGCACCAGGAGCGTCCCGGGATCATGCGGCGGGACGTGGTCCGGCGGATCGAGTTCGTCGAGATGCACGGTGCCCGCGCGGATCCAATCGCT
>JBIOIZ010000170.1:0-3314 GCA_044450385.1 Candidatus Dormibacteria bacterium | reverse complement strand
TCACAATTCCTGGGATCGAGGACGCTCGACCCGCTGGGCCTTGGGCCGCTAGCTCAACTGGCAGAGCGCCGTGCTGATAACGCGGAGGTAGGTGGTTCGAGTCCACCGCGGCCCACCACATCTCCGCTCTGGGCCTTCGTAACCCAGTAGCTTCCAGGACGTTCCAACGATATGCGGGATGGGCCTCGCCAGCGGTCGCTGATCGCTCTTGGCGCATTCGGTGCGTTGATTGTGCTGATCCTCGCGGGCGTCTATATCTACCGTGAGAGCACGTCCGGTGTCCTGGTGGACCAGCGCGGTTCAGGACCAGGCGGTGAGACTACGGAAGTGTTCACTGTGGACGGCGCCTGGGATCTCCGATGGTCTTATGACTGCTCGTCGAGCCTCGGCAACCAATACCCAAAGCTTGATCAATGTGACTTCTTCCTGACCGTCAAGCAGATGTCCGATTGTCAGGTCTCGCCGGAGAATCAGGGCATCACCCAGCACGGTGGACCGGATCACGGCGTGGTCCACTACCACACGGGCGGAACTTTCTACTTCGTGGTTGATTCCTATGGCAGTTGGAATTTCACCGTCACTGGACCGGGGCGGGCGTGGGGAGTGGGACCGGCAGCACACTGCAACAACGATGGGTAAGAACCCGGAGGCTGACGATCCGCACGAGCTTCCGCACGTCCCGCCGGACCTCTGAAGAGCTAACGCTTCCGGCTTGGATTGCCGCGGCCCTGCCGAGCGACGCGACCATTCACTACGTGATCAGCGGATTCCGACAGTGTGCAAAGCGGCGCAGCGCCTCGCCCGCACCATATAACTCGGCGTCGGACGCAGGAGGTCCGGAAGATCAAAACGGCCAGTTAGCACGGCGCTTAGCCCGATCTAACGCGGAGGCAGGTGGTTCGAGTCCACCGCGGCCCACCACCCTTGATGGTCGGATACTGTGACCCGAAAATGAGCCGGCCGGCCCTCGACGACAACATGATTCTTCTCCGCCCGCTCCGATTGGCGCGGATTGCCATGTTGGTGCAGGCTGGCGCTCTCGTCGTTGTAATTGGGCTGGCCGTCCCCAGCTATCTGGACCAGCAATTTCATCCAATGAGTTGCGGGCCGGGCTCGTGGTGCATTGACCTGCGAGGTCTCGCGTTTGAGTTGAGCGGTGTTTTTCTTGGACCGCCGGCGCTATTGCTCTTGGTGACGGCCTGGCTATGGCGACGACCTCGGAAGTGGCCCGCTGCGTTTCCGCTCGTGCTTGACGTGGTGCTAATCGGTCTGGTGATTTACGACGCCTTCATAGTCGCTCAAAGCGGGCATGACGAAGACCCGCCGATTCTTGCCCAGGTGGTCTTTGGCCTCGTACCTGCCGCCGTGAGCCTGACATTGACTCTTGCCGTGCTGAGGTCTCGTCCAAGTTCTGCGCTTCCCCCGAAACCAGGGAACATAGCCTCATGATTCGCGTTGCGATTGACGCCTACCACATAACTCGGCGCGTCGCGTTCGAGCGATATGAGATCGAAGGTAACCTTTAGCACAGCGCTCAGGCCGATCTAACGCGGAGGTAGGTGGTTCGAGTCCACCGCGGCCCACTTCAACTCGACGGGCTTTCCATAACGCGAACCGAAGTCGTTCGTCGCCGGGGACCGTTCGCAGCGAGGTCGAGACGGTGATTGGGCGAGCCACGTCGGCGGCTGCGTCCGAATCGGGCGCGGGTCGCGGTGGCTGACGGGCTGGGACCCCAGTGAGTAAGGTGCGACCTACCCCCGCTTGAACAGGCTGTCGACCGTAGCCCTACAGGGGCTCGGCCGTGTGCTCGCCTGAATGCGAGCTGGTTACCCATCCCGCGCGGCGACGTTAGATCTCTCATGCGCGCAGCGATTGCGATAGTTGTGAGCGTCCTGCTTGTCGCGTGCGGCGGCAGTCTCAATCCGGCTAAGGCACCCGGCTCGAATCCGAGTCTCAAAGTTGGCCAGAGTACGGCCTACAACCTCTACATCCATTGCGGAATCCTCTCGGTCACCGCCAACGGCCACACCTACTACGCGGAGCCCCCACTTAGCGATGGGCAGGGAAACCCACCACCCGGCTGGGGCAACCCCTACGACAACGGCACTCTGAAGTTGATAGACGAGCACACGCTGCGGTTCAGCGATGCCAATGGTCCTGTCGCGACCTTCACAGACACGCCAGCCGGCGCCACGCCTAGCATTCCTCTCTGTTCGTGACACCGAAGAGTAGGGCAGGCGCCGTACTGGGCAACCGCACGCCAGGACGACACCTACAGGCGGATCGCCTGCCCCGGAATCGGTGGCGGCGGGTTCGCTTTACGGAAATTACGGCCCACGCCAATTCGGCGACTTTCCATAACGCGAACCGAAGTCGCCGCCGCGAGAGGACCCTCGGCGACGGGCCTCGACCGTTGCGAACTCTTGAGGTACCAGGCCGCCCTCGATGTCTACCGGCTGGGAGTTCGTGGAGCTGATTGATATCGAGGAGAACGGGGCGACCGCGACGGGCGACTTGAAGCACTCGGACATGATCCACGTCATCGCCCGCAACCACCGCAGGCTCAACCGGGCGGCGCGTTGCCGGCGTTCACCTGGAAGACGATGAACTCGGTGAACTGATCTCCGTCCACCTGGAAGCCGAACCATCCCGGTCCGTCGGTCGAGAGCTGTCCGATCCAGGCCCTCCACAAGGAAGTCGGCGTGACTGCCGCGAGATACAGCCCTCCCGTCGATGTATGGGCGGCCGTTACCAAAGAGACGCCGTGCTGCGCTTCCTTCTCGGTGGCATTGGCCAACGACAAACCACTCATGTCGACGAAAGTCACCGTCGTCCCACCGCCCGAAATGTGGTATTGCCGCACCAGCAGAGGCCCGGAATAACGGGCGTCGACCATCAGGACGACTGCCTGCCCGCCTGCGTACCAGGTGTCTTGGCCCGACATGTAGGCGGGCCCGACACCGGCTCCGTAGTCCGGCGCGACCGCTCCCGCCAGGCTGCCCGACGAGGAAGCGCAATTTCTAGTCGCCGCCGGCGCAGGAGGCCTTATCGGTCTTTGCTCCAGCCCGGCCAAGGCGTCGGCGCCGGCCTGGAGCGGCGGGGCGGATTGGCTCGGGATGGACTCCGTGCAGCTCGGGGGCAGCGCGCCCGGGTAACCGACGACCCCACCGCAACCAATCAGGCCGGCGGCAAGGCTGAGCAGCACGAGCAGGCGCGGCAGGCCGCGCACGGCAATCATCGCCTAGCGGTGAAACGTCAACCGCGGGCTGCGGTTACGCGCGGATCAGGGCCCTGCTTGGCGCCAAATCGATGCC
>JBIOIZ010000169.1:0-3423 GCA_044450385.1 Candidatus Dormibacteria bacterium | reverse complement strand
GAACGGGTTGTGGTTGACGTCGTAGTTGCCGGGGCTGTACTGGTCGGTCAGGTCGCAGGCGACCGGCATGTCCTGCATGTATGCCTTCCATGCGATGCCCGCGGCTGCCAGCTCGTCGGTGAATTGCGAGCCGGCGTACGTCCCGTCTTGAGGTGTGGTGTCCTGCGGATTGTTCTGGATCGAGCCTGACACGTAGGCGAGGTAGTTCGGCAGGCTGGGATGACTCAGATCGGCGGTGCTCACCGAGCCGTTTGTGTTGACGAGTCCATTCACATAGGGCATCTGCGCATTGCCGATCACGCCCTCATAGCTGGTGTTCTCCATCAGCACGACCAGCACGTGGGGGGGAATGGCAGCCGCCTGGCTCATCTGGATCAAAGGCAACACGAAAGGCGCGCACAGGACGAGCAGCCCCCACAGGACCAACTTGCTCATCGAGCTACGGGGCTTTGTCGAGCTCCGCCATCGCGCTGCTGTACCGGGTCGTGACAACAGATCGCCGCCCAATCACTCCACTGTCACGCTCTTGGCAAGGTTCCGCGGCTGGTCGACGTCGCGCCCCAGCAGGATCGCCATGTGGTAGGCGAACAGCTGTAGCACCACCGTGGTCAGAACGGCCGCCGCCGCCTCGTCACCGGCGGGGATCTCGATCCGGTCCGTGACTATGCGATCGAGCGAGTGGTCGCCCTCAGTCACGAGCGCGAGCACCGGGGCGCCCCGAGCCGCGACCTCGTGCACGTTTCCGGCAACCTTTTCTCGCGTGGTGCTGTCAGTGCAGATCGCGATGACCGGAAAGTCCTGATCGAGAAGCGCGATCGGTCCGTGCTTGAGGGCGCCCGCAGACGTACCTTCCGCGTGAACGTATGACACCTCTTTGAGCTTGAGGGCTCCTTCGAGTGCGATGGGATAGCTGATGCCGCGCCCGAGAAACATGAAGTTCTTGAAGCTGCAATAGCGTCCGGCCAGCCTGGCAATCTCGTCCTCTCGAGAAAGCACGATTCGTACTGCGTCGGGGAGGCCGCGCAGGACTGCAGCGAGCTCCTGCCTCCTTTCCAAAGGCATCCTTCCGTGCGCACTCGCCAGGCGGATGGCGAGCAGGTACAGAGTTATGAGGTGGCTGAGAAAGGTCTTTGATGAAGCGACGCCGATCTCAGGACCTGCGTGTAGATAGATCGCCTCGTCGCCGTCGCGGGCGGCAGTGCTGGAGACAACGTTGGTAATCGCCAGGGTGTGCGAACCGCGCTCGTGCGCGTGACGCATCGCGACGATGCTGTCGGCGGTCTCGCCTGACTGCGTGAGCACAAGGGTCAGCGTCTCGGCGCCGATGGTCGGCCGGCGGTACCGGAATTCCGAGGCGTCGGCGGCGCGGGCCGGAATTCCAGCCCAGTCTTCGATCAGGTATTCGCCAACCATGGCCGCGTGGAGCGATGTGCCCATTCCAAGGAGGAGCACATCTCGATAGCGGCGGAGATCCGCGTCGGACATCGCAGATACCTGAAAGGGGACAGATCCATTGGCGCGGAGCCGGCCGCGAAGGGCGTTTGCGACCGCGTCCGGCGTCTCGTGAATCTCCTTCAGCATGAAGTGGCGGTAACCGCCTTTCTGGGCCTGGCTCACGTCCCAGTCGACATGGATGACCTTGGACGCAACCGCAATCCCTTCGAGAGTCGAGACTCGCGCCCCCAATGGCGTGATCGCGACGAGCTCGCCTTCGCCAAGGACCAGCACCTTCTTGGTGTACGGGATCACCGCTGTGATGTCGGAAGCCACGAAGAACTCGTCTCCGTTGAGCCCGACCACCAAGGGCGCGTTCAGCCGGGCGCCCACCAGCAGGTCGGGATTGTCGAGCGAGAAGATGGCGAGGGCATACGCACCTTTGATCTGCCTCAGCGCGACCCGCACCGCCTCCAGGAAATCGCCGCGGTAGCAGTCTTCGATCAGGTGGGGCACGACCTCGGTGTCGGTTTCGGAAACGAACCGATGGCCACGGCCTTCGAGCTCGAGCTTCAGCTCGGCGAAGTTCTCAATGATGCCGTTGTGAACGACCACGATCCGGCCGGAGCAGTCCGAATGAGGATGCGCGTTGGCCAGGCTGGGCTTGCCATGGGTGGCCCACCGGGTATGGCCGATGCCGAGATGACCGCTGGGCATGCCGTCTTTCAGCCTCTCAACCAGCAGCGCCACCTTGCTTTCACTTTTGGTCATGGTCGAGCTGCCGGTGCTGCGGTCGAGCACGGCGATTCCGGCCGAGTCGTAGCCACGGTACTCGAGGCACCGAAGCCCATCGATGAGCACCGGTGTGGCGTCCCGTCGACCCAGGTAGCCGATGATTCCGCACATCTATGTTCTTGATCCGGCTCGCGGCGCGTGCGAAACCAAGATCAGCCTATGTCGGCTTGCGTCGGGTGCCAATGGTGCGGATTGCCCCTCGTAGGACTGGAGACCCACGAGCGGGCGCGGTTGGACTAGGCCGGCTTGAACACGGCGCAGACGGCGAACCATTGCGTCGATGTCGGGAACGTGAACCCGGCGTGCTGCTGGCCTGCCGCGCTGGACGTGATGTCCTCCTCACCCTGCGAGCCGCTCGTATTCTGGACTCGCTTCACAAACGCCACTCCCTGACTGGTGCCGGCCGTCAGAGTGCCGGGACCATTGGTCGCGATCATTCCGCCGTAAACGAGCTCTCCAGGACCGACCGCTGCAGTCAGGCCAGAGTCGGCCGAGGTGCTGCTGCCGGTGGCGATCACAACCTGGTCGAGCGGGTTGACGGTCGCCACGCCCGAGTATTCCGCCGCGCTGCCTTGCAGGTAAGTTGCGCTGGTCGATGCGATCGTGATGGTGAGTCCGCTGGTGGCGGCGGCCGAATTCGCGAAGTAGTAAAGCGCGATGTCTCCGGGAGACGTCCCTCCATGCCATGCGGTTGAGGCCGAGCGCGTCCACGCCCCGTTCACGTTGTCGCTCACCGTGACCTGGCCCGTCGAGTTCCATTGCCCGAACCAGCCGACCAGAAGGTCGCCGTGTGCAACCGCGCCCAGGGTGATGGTCACGCTGGTCACCGCGGAGCCCGTCGATGCCACCCCGCTCTGCACGAACTTCGGCACACCGGGCACGTGCACCGATGCAGTCGCAGACTGCGCCGAGTGGTTGCCCGCAGAGTCAAAGGCATCCACGGAGTAGGCATAGGTGGTCGCCTGTGTGACGGCCGCATCCGAATACGTCAACACAGATGCCCCAAGAGTCGCGAGCACCACACCGTTGCGGTAGACGGTGTAACCGGTCACGCCGACGTTGTCGGTCGATGCGCTCCAGGCCAGGTTGACCTTGGTGGACCCAACCGCCGTTGCGGTCAGTCCCGCGGGCACGGTCGGTGGGGTCGTGTCAGCAGTCGATGTGGTGACGCTGATCGCAGTGGGCGTAGCGGAG
>JBIOIZ010000168.1:0-3529 GCA_044450385.1 Candidatus Dormibacteria bacterium | reverse complement strand
TTTCAGGGTGAGAGCGTCCAGGAGGTCGAGGTCCCCGGGTGAGTGGCCGCATTCCGTGAGGTAGCGGGCGAGCTCGCTGCGGTGCTGGGTCCCGTGGTTTACGACGTGGGCAAGGATCAGCCAGCGCGGCACCGCGAAGTCTTCGTTCAAGGTCACGGACTCGGATAGGGCGGTTTCATTTAGAGACTCCACGTAGCTCCGCAACCGCAGGTCCTCTTCGAGGCAGAAGGCATGGATGGCGGGCAGGTCGTCGAGCACGAACCCGTGGTCCCACACATACGTGTCCCCAACTTTGTGCCCGATGCAGAACTCCCGCCAGCTCCAGTCGACGTCGACGAGGTGCCGGACAGTCTGAAAGGCGCTGCCGTGGTCCAGCTTCCCCGTCGCACGGAACTCGTCTTCCGACAAGCCGGCCGCCACCTTCAGGATCCGGTCGTTCGCCCAGGCGTGGTATCGAACGAACGCGAGCAGGGTTTCAGCATTCATGGCACTGCTGCCGACGCTGCACGTCGCGATCGTGAGTCGTCGGCGCCTTGTGGCGACGCGGGGCTACCTGCCATACCGAGAAGCGGATAACGGCCGGGAGGAGGGGAGTTCCCTCCTCCCAGTTCGAGACCTTAGTGGTCGTTGTTGTTGCTTCTGTCGACCCGAGCGGACGGGACAGCGTCGATGAAGCGAAGGAACGCGGGCATCGACCCGGTGCAGTCGCCGCCTTTCGTCGGGGTGTAGCCGACGCCGCTGATCTCGTTGTCGACGATGAGATCCCTGAAGCCGACGTCGCTGATCCCCGCCTGATAGCCACACGTGGCCGTCTGACCGGTGGTGTTGGTTACGGCATTGTTGCTGATGTCGTTGAACTTGACCGAATTGTGGGTCCGGGTGGTCGATGTGTAAGTGATGCAATTCGCGCCGGCGTTAAAGAGCCAGACACCCACGTCGTTGTTCGTCAACCTGTTTCGGGTGATGCTCAAGCCGACCGTGTAAGGAAGGCCAAAACAAGGGCCTCCCACAACGAGAATGCCACCCGAGCTGGCCAGGTTGGCCCCGGTGTAGGCGTTGCCGGTCACGGTGTTCCCGGTCACGGTCGCGTGCGCGCCGTAGGCGACCTCGATCCCGTTCTGGGCAATGTAGTTGACTGGGCCTTGGCCCCTCACGGTGTTGTTCGCGATCGTCACCGAGACGTTCCCGCTGACTGTGATTCCGCCCTTCTGGTAGTTCGTGATCGTGTTATCGGAGATGGTGCCTCTCGCCGCACCGGTGCCCAGGGCGCGGTAGTAGATCGCGACTCCGTGCTGGGTCCCGTTGAGGGGGGTCTCGCCGATGTCGTGGATGGCGCTGTCCGTTACCTCGACCGACACCTTTCCAACATCGCCGTTGACGACAACGCCGAAGTAGTTGGCGCCGAAGATGGTGGCGCCTCTGACTTTGCCTGAGGTGGTGTTGTCGTAGTAGACGCCGATGTTGCAGCCGGTCGCGTTGATTGAACCGGTGACGTTCCCGCCGATCTGCGCGGCGGTCATGTTAATGCCGTCCCGAACGAAGCCTGTCGGCGTGCAGCCGGCGGCGGCCGCCGACGTTACCGTGCCGAGGCCCGCCACCAGGAACGTGGCGATGACGGCTGATGACGAGAGTAAGCCGATGAGTTTGGACATAAATCCCCCTCCATCCGTGCAGGATGGACCAAGAATGGTTAGTGAGCATCGAATCCCCCCTGTCGACCCAGGACACATCTAGAGCTGCTCCCACGTCACACAATACATGAAATAAGAATCTAGAAATAGTATTCTAGAGTTGTGCCCAGCGATCGAACCCCCGCGTGGTCGTTCCTGACCAACCACGCCTGCGTGCTTCTCTCGATCGCCCAGGACCCCGGCATCCGATTGCGGGAGATCGGCGACAGTGTGGGGATCACCGAACGCGCCGCACACCGGATCGTCTCCGAGCTGGCCGCCTCCGGTTATATCTCGCGCACGCGGGACGGCCGCCGGAGCCACTACACGATCCAGTCCAACATGCCCCTCCCCGACTCACTGGCCCGCGGCAAGAGGGTCGGACATCTGCTGACCATCCTCGGCCCCCAGACCCACTCGCAAGCGCACCGCAAACAACCACAAAGGAGCTGATCAGTCACGCCCGTCGTCAACTTCAAGTTGCACTCGGCACTGGCGCCCAAACCGTGATCACCGCATAGACAGACTTCGGACCAAGCCGGGCGGAGGTCTGGCCCATGTCGACAGCGCTCATTTCAAGGTCCACGACCAATGGCCGGGTTGGGCCGACGTCACAGACGGCAACTCGGTGGCCGGTGGCGTCTGGGAGCGGGAGCGATACAGCTGGGATGTCGCCATGAGCACGGTGGCGATCGAAACTCTTGACTCAAACACCTGGGGCCCGGGCAGCCGCTGGGAGTATCGGCTCACCCAGCCGACACGGTGGCACGAGGATCGAAGTAGCCGTCGTTCGGAGCGGCAAAGGCTGGAAGAGCCGCCTGATTGGCATCCCTTTATCAATCGGAGGCGCTGGCATGTCTCGCTCGCAGAATGAAGCGGGCGCTGGACCGGAAGTCAGCCGCGAAAGATGGCATAAGGTCGATCGATTCCGCATACGAACTTGGCGGAGGGCAGTGGTGCTCGCGCAGAGAATCGAACCCTGGACCTGTAAGAGGCCTGGCTGAATCGGCCATTCACCGACTGCGCCCTGTCCCGACCGGCCCCAGCTCAGCGGTGCGCGGAAAGCAACTGGAAAAGCGACTTCAGGTAGTCAGCAGCCTTCCGTGTCGGCGCGGCTCAGCTGCAGAAACGGTCGCGATGGCCAAGGCGAGGCTGAGCAAAGTCGCCGCAGTACCGATACCCACCAGTGCGACAAGGACGTCGTAGGCGGGCCCGGAGCCATCCCCGAACTCAAGCATCATCCCGCATGGTAGGTAGAGGACCAGCAGCGAGGCGACGCTGATCGCGCCCAGGAAAGCCAGCAGTCGCTGCTGTCGCGCCCAACGCCCAGTCAAAACCGGGACCGCGAGGAGGACGATGGCCAGGATCGTGGCTCCAGCGCCAAAGGCGCTCATCAGCAGCGCGTAACCGTAGTCGCCAAAGTTGGGCCAAGCTGGGAGTACCAACCAAAACGCGATTACAGTCCCCATCGAAAAGGCGGCGAAAGCCGCCGCCGCCGTCGCTCGTTTCTTGGCTCGCATTCTCATGCACCTCCGCGATCCACGGTAAGCGGCCGCTGTTTGGCTTACCAGAGTCAGCAGACCTCCTGGTTGAGGGCCATCGGCCAGGCAACCCGGGTACTGACTGGCTCCAAATGACGACGAACGTACGCCCGACCAGGCGGTCGATCTGACCGGTCAGCTGCCAACTTGCGTCATTTGCGACCAGTGGTCGGTGGCTGTCCGGTACAACCACGTCTCGTCTGTCGGACTGTTTCTGTCAACGCCGCCCCCAAAGATCACAACTGCATTGGCATCTTGGCTGAAGGCCATGGCCTGCCACCCGCGTGCGCTCGGGCTCGTCGAAGGTGCCTTCAGCTC
>JBIOIZ010000167.1:0-3540 GCA_044450385.1 Candidatus Dormibacteria bacterium | reverse complement strand
TTCGATGAGGGCGAGCCGGTCGAGGTGATCTCGGGCGACGATTTCCTTCGCGAAAGGATCGAGCAGAAGGTTGGTTATATTGTTGGAGAGCGACCGCCCGATCAGGAATTCCATCGACAGATAGTAGATCCTTTTCGGGTTCTCCCGGTCATAGGTGCTGTCGGTCAGAATCCAACGCTGCGACAGCACATCCCGCACCGAACGCGCGGCGGCCTCGAAGCGCTCGCGCGGCCCGGCTGCTTCGGGAGCGACGACGTCGTCGAAGAGCAGGTGCCTCTCGAACAGGGCGTCGTTGTTGCCAGAGAACCGGATCGGACCGCAGCCATATTGGGTGAGCAGATCCGCCGCCGCATCCGACCGCCCGGAACGCACTTTGCTCGGTTGGTTCATTCCATCACGCTCCTGCAAACCGGATCACTACGCTGGCTCCACGTGTACGTGACGCGTTTTGTCCGCAGCCGGCGGGCCAGCGCTAGCCGAGGAGGGGCCCGTTCCAAACCTTCACGGCGGGAATCTCGCGGTAATAGCCGAGCACGCACAAAGTTCCCGTATCGAGGAGGAAGTGCTGTCCTGCACCGGCGAAGAGCCCAACCCAGCGCGCCACGAGGACGCGAAGCACGTGTCCGTGTGCGAAAAGTGCGACGTCGCCCTCGACGGCGCGCGCCCGGGCGATGACTTGATCCACCCGGGCACTTATTTGCTCCGGTGACTCGCCGCCCGGACATCCATCCCGGAAAATCAGCCAGCCCGGCGCCTCCTCGAGGATCTGTTCGAGCGTCAGCCCCTCGTACGCACCGTAATTCCACTCGGCCAGGTCGGGGTCGATCACAGCCGAGTTGCCGAGACCCGCCAATTCACAGGTCTCCCGCGCCCGCCGCATCGGGCTGACGAGGACGAGCGCAAATGCCTCTTTAGCGAGCACCGGACGCAGCCCCTCGGCGAGCCGACGCCCGTTATCGGTCAAGGGTATATCCGTTGCGCCGGTATGCCGGCCGTTGAGGCTCCACGCGGTCTCGCCATGTCTCATCGCAAAGACGCTCACTGCCCCTACTCTCTCCTCGCATGCGGTCGGCCTTCCTCGAACGGACCCTCGAGGACGACAGCGTATGGATCAGTCGTCGCGCCACTCGCGGCGATGCGGGGGACTGCCAACACCGACCGGTGTCGCCTCCATCTGCTCTGTGTACCTGCCGAGACTGGCCGCGCTGTTGCAGCGGGCTCGCTGGTACAACGCTTGCCGGCCGGCCTCCAGGTTCTCGTCCTCCCCATGCCACGTCTCCAACGCGTGATCCTGGAGTGCGCGCCCATAGGAGAAAGTGATCCGCCATGGTTTGGGCCCGGGCAGTCGCTTGATGGCATCGAGGTGGACCGTCGCCACCCAATCCTCCTGGCCGCCCGACAAGAACACGATGCCGGGCACTGCCGCGGGCACATGGCGACGCAAGCAGCGTAAGGTAGCCGTGGCGACTTCCTGCACTGGCGCCTGGTGGGGGCAGTCCTTGCCGGCGATGACCATATTGGGCTTCAGCAGCATGCCCTCCAGCCGGATTCTCTGGTCATGCAGCGCCCCAAACACAGCATGAAGGACAGTTCCGGTGACCTCCTGGCAGCGTTCAATCGAATGCGATCCGTCCATCAACACTTCCGGCTCGACGATCGGAACCAAATCTTGTTCTTGGCAGAGCGCGGCATACCGTGCCAGCGCGTGCGCGTTGGCGCCGATGCAGGCATGGCTCGGCAGAGTGTTGCTGACATGGATAACGGCACGCCACTTCGCAAAGCGCGCGCCCATGTCACGGTAGGCCGAGAGGCGATCTCGCAACCCGTCAAGGCCCTCGGTCACCGTTTCGTCCGGAGCACCAGCGAGCGGCCTCGCGCCCGCATCGACCTTGATACCCGGAAGAATGCCTTGGTTCGAGAGAACCTGGGCGAGCGGCATCCCGTTGGAACTCCTCTGACGAATAGTCTCGTCCTGCATGATGACGCCGCTGATAAACTCGGCAGCACCGGCAGTGAAAAGCATTTCGCGGTAAGTGCAACGGCTCTTTTCCGTCGACTGGATGCCGAGCGTATCGAACCGCTTCGTCAAGGTGGAAACGGTCTCGTCGGCTGCGAGAATCCCCTTCCCATCGGCGATCAGCGTCTGTACGACGCTCTCAAGCTCATCGCTCATCACGAAATCCTCTAGAACGGCCACTGCCAATTGGTGATTTCCGGGGCGTCCACGCCGAATTGGTGGGCGTGGTTCAGGCAGGCTTTCTGCTGCTCGACTAGAGCCTCGCGGACGCCGGCCGCTTTTGCGCCCAGGCCGGGCATGCGGTCGATCGCGTCGATGGCCAGGCTGAAACGATCGGTCTGATTGCGGATAGCCAGCTCCAGCGGCGTATTAATGTTGCCCTGCTCCTTGTAGCCGCGCACGTGAATGTTGTGCTGACCGGGCCGTCTGTAGGTCAGGCGATGGATCAGCCACGGATAAGCGTGGAAATTGAAGACCACCGGCCTGTCCGCGGTGAACAGGGTCTCGAACTCGCGGTCCGTCAGGCCGTGCGGATGCTCGGCGTTCGGCACCAGCTTGAACAAATCCACCACATTCACGAACCGGACCTTCACGTTGGGCAGGTATTGGCGCAGCAAGGCAGTGGCCGCCAGAGATTCCATCGTAGGCACGTCGCCGCAACTCGCCATGACGATGTCGGGCTCGGCGTCCTGGTCGTTGCTCGCCCAGGCCCAGATGCCCGCACCTTTCGTGCAATGGGAGATCGCAGCATCGATGTCGAGGTATTGCAGATGCACCTGCTTGTCCGCGACGATCACGTTGATGTAGTTGGTGCTGCGCAAGCAATGGTCCGCGACCGACAGCAGGCAGTTGGCGTCGGGCGGCAGGTAGACGCGCACCACGCTCGGACTCTTGTTGACGACCAGGTCGAGGAACCCGGGGTCTTGGTGCGTGAAGCCGTTATGGTCCTGGCGCCAGACCAGCGCGGTGATCAGCAGGTTGAGCGACGACATGTCGGCCCGCCACGGCAGCTCACTGCACTTTTCCAGCCACTTGGCGTGCTGGTTGACCATCGAGTCGATGACGTGGATGAACGACTCGTAGCTGTTGAGCAGACCATGCCGGCCGCTCAGAATGTAGCCCTCTAGCCACCCTTCCACCGTGTGCTCGCTGAGCATCTCCATGACCCGGCCGTCCGCGGCGAGATTGCCGCCGTCGGCATCCTCCGGAAAGTAGTCTCCCAGCCATGCCTTCTTGGTAACGTCGTAGAGCGCCTGCAGCCTATTGGACTGTGTCTCGTCGGGTCCGAACACGCGGAAGTTCTGCATGTTCAGCCGCATGACCTCGCGCAGGAAATTGCCGAGGATCGGAACGTTGCCGGCAAGAGTGGCGCCAGGTTTGTCGACGTTGACGGCGCAATCGCGGAACTCTGGCATGTGCAGAGGACGGCGCAGCACACCGCCATTCGCAACCGGATTGGCGCTCATTCGCCGGTTGCCCTTGGGCGCCAAGGCCTTCAGATCGGGAAGGAGGCGGCCGTCGTC
>JBIOIZ010000166.1:0-3542 GCA_044450385.1 Candidatus Dormibacteria bacterium | reverse complement strand
GCGGCCGTTGTGTCGCCTGAGCCACCGGTAGAGCTATCATTCAACCTCATGGTTGAATACCAGACCGCGCTCGATGTGACATTCGCAGCGCTGAGCCACCCCGTCAGACGGGAGATGCTCGACGATCTTCGGGACGGTCCGATGCGCGTGACCGATCTCGCTGAGCCATTCACCGTCTCGCTCGCGGCATCGTCAAAGCACATCAGGGTCCTGGAGCACGCGGGTCTCGTGAGTCGGACGGTTTCCGGGCGCGACCACGTGCTCGCTCTTCAAGGTGCACCCCTCGGCGATGCCGGTCGATGGATCAATGTCTACCGCCGCTTCTGGGAGGGGCGGTTCGATGCGCTGGACGCGCAACTCCGCGCCAGGACGCGGCGATGACCGACCCGCCGGAGGAACCGTCTGCCGCGATCCACATCGAGCGCCTCATATCCGCGTCGATCGACGAGGTCTTTGCCGCATGGACCGATCCTGCGCTCATGGCGAATTGGCTTTCGCCGATTGGCCATGCTGAGGTTGAGGCCGATTTCAGGGTAGGAGGCCGGTTCCGCGTGACCATGATCGGCGACAACCTTCGCCTCGAGCATACCGGTGAGTACCTGGTCATCGACCCACCACGCCGGCTCTCGTTCACCTGGTTCTCCCCATACACCGGGGGGCACGCCAGCCGGGTCGATGTCACGCTCGCCGCTTGCGGCCCGGCAACGCGGCTCGTACTGTCCCATCAGCGACTGCCTGACGAGACGAGGGCGTCGCACGAGGGCGGCTGGGCTGCAATGCTCGACCGCCTGGACGCGTTGCTGGTCGCCAATGGGCGCGACCACGGCGCCGGGACTGAGGCTGCTCCGTGAGTGTCGACGTCATCACGCACATCGAGATTCGAGTGCCACGCGAACGCGTCGCCGCGTACGCGATGGATCCGGACAACGCGACGACCTGGTACGAAAACATCAAATCCGTGGCCTGGGAGACCCCCAAGCCGCAGATGGTCGGGTCCCGTTTTGCGTTCGAGGCTCGGTTTCTTGGGCGCCGGATTGCATATACGTACGAGGTCACGGAATTGGTGCCCGGCACCCGCTACGTCATGGCTACGGCGCAGGGGCCGTTCCCCATGGAGACGAGCTACGAATGGGCAGACACGCCCGCTGGCGGGACGACAATGAGGTTGAGAAATCGCGGCGAGCCATCTGGCTTCTCGAGATGGGCGAGTCCGATGCTGGTTCGAGCCATGCGCGGGGCCAATACCAAGGACCTCGAGCGCCTGAAGGCGATTCTCGAGTGAGTTCGAGCCGGGCCGATCGCTGAGGCCGTGACCGTTCCCGAGAGGGCAGACCACCACGCATATCTGTCGCTCAGTCGAGTGAACGTCAGCCATTGCGGACACCAGGTACCGTGGTGAGGAGTACCCCTGAGCAGCTGAGCCAAAGTTATCCGATGTAGATCGGCTGTCGAGCCAAAGGCTCGGCCCAGCTCGCTAAGGTCGGCTAATCCGACAATTCACGTGGTCGGAATCGACTAATCCGGGCAGCTCATGTCACTCCGGCCACGCTGACGGCTCGCCCAATGCAAGAGCAAGCGAATCGGCCGGACATACGTGGCCACGGTATGGCGGGAGAGCGGCTGGCCCGCGCGTGTCGTGCGTCCCAGTAGCTGTGAGGTGAAACGATCGATGGCGCGCCGATCGAGCTGGCTGAGCTCCGTGATGCCCTCCCGATCGCACCATGGGAGCAACACGGAGTGGATGGAGTACGTGTACTGGTGCTCGCTGCGGGGCGAGAGTCCGCGCGCGGCAGTGACTGAGGTAGTCGTCGGCGAGCCGGGTCAGGGCGGAAGGAGGGCTGGTCTTGAGCACGCGGTAGGTCATGGTTTGGTCGCCTTTTTGGCTGAAAGTGCTGGCCGCATCCTCACCGAGTGCGCCCGAAAGACCAATGCTGAGCAACGGCTAATCGGGTGACTCGTGGGGCAGTTATCCACAGGTCGAACCAGCCCGAAAATGCCCGAATTGAATTCAAAATTCGGGTTGGCTGGGGAGAGAGGATTCGAACCTCTGATTGGCTGATCCAGAATCAGCTGCCTTACCACTTGGCCACTCCCCAGCGGAGCCATCGAGTGTACCGGACGCCCCCAGCAACCCCCTGTTTGCCGCCTTGGTACGCGGCATATACTGGGCAGTGATGGATCTCCTCGAGCTGCTCCGCTTTCAGGCCCGGCGCTATCGCTGCTCGGCGTGTGGCGAGAACATGGCCGACTGCGGGATCAACGTGCTCGCCCAGCAGGGCAACCGCGCCCTGGTCCGGGTGACCTGCGCGTCCTGCAGCGACGAGAACCTCCTCCAGATCATCTTCCAGACCGAGGCCGAGGAGAACAAGGTCCCGGCCATCGATGAGGGCGTTCCGGACGTCGCCGATCCCATCACCGGTGACGAGATGCTCGAGCTCCACTCCCTGCTCTCCTCGCACGAAGGCGCGCTGACCGAGCTGCTCGTCAAGCGCTGACCGCAGCCTCTGCGGAGGCTCGTGCCACACTTCCCCGCCGTATGGCGAGCCTCGATCCCGGGCAGAGCATGGTCTTCGACGCCCTCTACGGGCTCGAGTTCGGAGAGACCACCCCGGAGCACATGACCGCGTCGTGCCAGGTCACCCCGAAGGTCCTTCAGCCGTTCGGGATTGTCCACGGCGGCGTTCTCTGCGCAATGGCCGAGACGATCACCTCAGTCGGCACCTACCTCGGCGTCCATGGGGCCGGCAACATCTCGGTGGGCATGTCCAACAACATGAGCTTCCTTCGCCCCATCACCGCGGGCACCATCCACGCAGACGCCAAGCCGCGTCACCGCGGACGCACCACCTGGATCTGGGACGTCGAGATCACCAACGACGACGGCGCGCTCTGTGCCATCGGCCGGGTGACGATCGCGGTCAGGCCCCGGCCCTAGCCTCCTGCCGGTCGACCAGGCGCTTGGCTGCATACGCACCCCCGGACGACGCGGCGGCACTCACGCCCCGCAGCACGACCTTCTGCCAGATCGGCGTCTTGTCGCCGCCCTTCTTGATCTCCTTGCGGAGCTCGTGGAGCTCGGCGACCAGCTCCTCCAGCGTCACCGGATCCGCCGCCTGCTCCTCCTTGTCACCGCGCAGGCGCGAGCGGACGATCACGATCGTCCCGATGAGCACGATCGCACCACCCGCAATGGCGGCGTAGCGCGGGCCATCCCGGCGCAGGCGCGCCTTCCAATCGAGCTCGGCTCGCACCTTCTCCTCCAGCCGGCTGGCGCTCTGCGCGAGCGCCGCCTTGGTCAGCTCCCGCTGACGCTGCGCTTCGTCAGTTCCCGGAGCCACTCGGCATCCTCCTGCAACGTTGCCTGCACATTCTTCCGCCCCCGCTTGATCGCCTTTCTCGCGCGCGACTGGCCGAAGTAGATGAGTACCACCGCGAGAATCAGGAAGATCCCGCCCAGCGCCGCCCACCTCGCCCACTCGCTGCCAAGGATATTGAGCCCGGACGGCAACGCCCCCAAGGCCTCGATCACGCCGATCAGCAGG
>JBIOIZ010000165.1:0-3548 GCA_044450385.1 Candidatus Dormibacteria bacterium | reverse complement strand
TGCGACACGGTCTGGAGGCACGACACGCGGTCAAGCCACCCCATAGGCCAGGGTGAGAAGGCCCCGCGAACACCCTAGCCTCGGGAAGGCGCGCACATCAAAACCGCGTGCTCGACCAAGCGCCTCAGACCTGATAACACCCCGGCACAGCGCTCCGGCGGGTCGAGTTCGGGCGGTGGCTTAACACACTGGTGGAGCCCGGCTAACGCGGAGGTAGGTGGTTCGAGTCCACCGCGGCCCACCACGTTGTTTGCCACTTCGGTGCGCAGTGTCCAACGAAAGATGCATTCAAAGCCAAGGTCGTGGATCGTGGCTTGATCGCCTATGTTGACCGTAAGCCCGCGGCCTTTAGCCGGGCGCGGCCCGCAGTACCTCAAGCACCTCTTCACCGTATCTGTGCAGTTTCGACTCTCCGACTCCCGACACTCGCAGCAACTCGGTCAAGGTCGCGGGCCGTGCCACTGCGATTGCCGCGAGCGTAGCGTCGTGGAAGACCACGTACGCGGGCACGCCTCCGGCGCGGGCGGTCTCGAGCCGCCATCGTCGCAATCGATCCAGCGTCTCCACCGGGACCTCGGAGGCCTCGATGCTCGTCACCTCGGCCGGCAGCGTGAGCGGCGGCGCAGTCCGAAGCGCAACCGCCTCCCGGCCGGCGGACGTGATCTCAACAACCGGGTATTCCCCCGAGCTCTGGCGGGCGAGCCCGGCCCTGATCAGCTCGGCGAGGAGTTGCCTGATGCGATCCTCCTTCCACCGGTTGAGTGCGCCGTGGAAGGGCAGCTGCTGGACCCAGGGCTGCGCGGTCGACCATTTGGTTCGCCGGCCGCCGAGCACCGCGGCCACGTTGACGAGCCCGACCCGGCCGCTGAACCGAGTGATTGCCGCCAGCCCGGCCTGTAAGGCCTCAACCGGGACAGGCTCTTCAGGGGGCGCCGCGGCGAGGCAGTTGTCGCAGGCGGTGCACCGCCGCGCAACGCCCTCCTCGCCGAAATAGTCTGCGATCCGGGCGTGCCGGCATTCGCGCATCTCGGCGTAAGCCATGATCTGCGCCAGCCGAGCGTAGGCATGGTCCTTGAGCGGCGAGCCGTCCTCCAGGCCGGACTGTTCGATGAAATAGGCCTGCAGGTCGCGATCCGCCGGGCTGTAAAGGAGTGTGCACTCCGCCGGCCTGCCGTCGCGCCCTGCGCGTCCGGCCTCTTGGTAGTACGCCTCCAGGCTGCCCGGCAGGTGGTAGTGGATCACCCGCCTGATGCCGGCGATGTCCACTCCCATCCCGAACGCGGAGGTCGCCACGACGACCCGTGTGCGTCCGTCCGTGAATTCGTCCTGGATGCGCCGCCGTACGTCAGCCTCCTGGCGTCCGTGGTAACACGCGACGCGGAGCTCGGCAGCCAGTTCCTCGGCTGCGGAGACTGTGCCCACATAGACGAGAGCCTGTTGCCCGGGGGTTGCGAGCAGGCTGCGCAGCCGCTCGCGTTTGGCCCGTTCGCCGCGGCACCGGATGACGGCGAGCGTCAGTGTCGGACGGTTGAATCCGCTGACCGAGACATAGGGTTCGCGCAGTTCCAGGCTGTTCGCGATGTCGGCTCGAACCTGTGGAGTCGCAGTCGCCGTGAATCCCGCTACGGGCGGCCGACCGCAAGCTGCGATAGCTGTCGCAAGGAGTCGATAGTCAGGGCGGAAGTCGTGGCCCCAGGTGGAGATGCAGTGCGCCTCGTCGACCACGATCCGCCGGATGCGTAAATTGGTGAGCCCGTCCATGAAACCCGGACGGCCCAGCCTCTCCGGCGCCACGAAGAGAAGCCGGTAGTCGCCCGCGATAGCTCGCCGGAGCCTCTCGCGCTGCTCAGAGCGCTCCACTGACGAGTTTATGAATGTGGCCGCGACGCCGCAGCCCGTGAGGCGGTCGACCTGGTCCTTCATCAACGCGATGAGCGGTGAGACAACCATCGTCAGCCCGCCATCGACGACGGCCGGCACCCAGTAGCTGATGCTCTTCCCAGAGCCGGTCGGCGCGACCGACAGGACGTCCCGGCCGGCAAGCATCGCCGCCACCACATCCGCTTGTCCAGGCCGGAACGACTCGAGGCCGAAGACCTCCCGCAGCGTGCGCTCCGCCCTGTCGATCACGTCCTCGAGTCTGACGGAATGCCTCGACCGTGGACAGCGGTCTTAACGAGGCGCCGTCAAACCCGCTACCGAACGATCCCGACGAACAAATAAGGGGATCCGCCCGTCACGGGGTTAGGGGCGTTTCTGCTGGGTCGCTGCCAATATCTGCTCGACGACCTGTAGGAGGGGAATGCTCGCGTTGATTTCCAAAGTGGCGCCCTTCCTGAGCATCGGCTCAACGGTTTCCTTGTAGCGCAGCACGTCTGCGAGCTCTTCGGGCCTCTTTCCGTAGGCATTGTTAATTCGACCGGTCAGTCGCTCCACCGTCACCGATTCGGGCGCGCTAAGTAGGACGATGTGATCGAATTGGCTGTAGAACTTCCCCTGGTTCGGGACACAGGCGCTGATGAATAGCACCTCAGCATCCTCGGCGTCGAGGAGAGCTTGAATCTCGTCCTCTCGCCACACCCAATCGGACTCCGATATGCCGTGTTGCGACCTGTGACTGCTTTCTTCCCACCGTGGGTCCCAGTCGGTGTCAACGGCCTTATATCCAAGGGCGGCAAGCTCTCGGATTACGCTCGACTTGCCGGAACCTGACATTCCGGTAATCAGTACGCGCTTCATTGCACGATGATAGGAGGGGCAGTTGCGGCTGCGGGTGCAGCGCCCGTGGGGTTCAGCCAGACAACACCTCGCTTACGCTCATCCTCCAATCTCGCAAGCACAGCGCTCCGGTCATTCACCGGCGGAGGTAGGTGGTCCGAATCCACCGCGGCTCACCACGATTTCGATCTCAGCCAGACCGCATACCGAACGAGCCTCAAGCAATGAAAGTGAAAGTGGGCGGTTCGGCCGCAGTACGATCGGAGCTAACAAGCGGACGCTCTAGGGTTGTGATGTGATCTCTCGCTGGCCGTTTACGCGTCGATAGCAGTCTCCCGCTGTTGACCTGGTTCCTGCTGTTTGCGTTCCTAATCGCCTCGGCGCGTCGGTCCAGTCGGATCTCACTAACCGGGGATCTCCAGGCCAAGCGGCAACGCCACGCCTGATGACACAGCTCGTTTCGAGCTGCCTCGCACCTTCAGTAGCAAACCGCTCAGGGCCAATTACCGCGGAGGTAGTGGTCTTATTCAAGCCCTGGGGCCGAAAGGGGCCGATTGAATCCCCGTGGACGGCTCACAGGGGTGTCCCGGCGCTCGTCGGCCCGCAGGGCAGGATCGAGTCCCTTTACTCAACCCACGTCCTTTACCGCTAATGTGTGGCCGAATTGAGCGAACCGAAGACCCGACGTCATCGCGAGGCCTCGGGCCTGGAAGACGCTTGAACCGCTTGGAACCGGCTGGGCGCAAGCCGGCTGCCGCGTTCCTGCGGTTTGGCGTTGCGCCAGGAGTCGCGACGCTGCTCGCGATTGCGGCCTTCGTGGTCCAGGCGCC
>JBIOIZ010000164.1:0-3580 GCA_044450385.1 Candidatus Dormibacteria bacterium | reverse complement strand
GGCCCCGTAGCTCAGTGGATAGAGCAGAGGTTTCCTAAACCTTGTGCGCAGGTTCGATTCCTGCCGGGGCTACCACACGAAACCACTGCAGGCGTTCTCGAAGCGATGATCGGACCGGTGCTGACCGTGTGACTGTCGAGCCGGCAACCGTGCAGACGGCGATCACGCCGAGCAGCGCGACATAGTTGCCGAGGCTGCGCGGACCGATCCACAGTCCGAGGCTGGAAACGATGATCCCCGCGGGAGCCCATCGCCGGGGAGCGACGGCACACCAGACGCATCCAGCCAGTACGGCCAGGATCATCAGAACGGAGAATGCGACGGCGGCGCTGCTACCCGCAGGTGCGAACGCGCCCGGCCCGAAACCGAATGGGAACACAGGCTGCAATTGCGGGCGAAATATGCCGGTGAACCATGCCGTCGGATCGGCCGCGATGAACGGAACGTTCAGCGCCGCAAAACCGAGCAACGCGCCTACCGGATACCTGAGATCTCGAGCCCTGCCCTCGCGCAACGCCAGGATAAGCAGTGCTGGGGCAACGAACCACGCCGTCTGCTTGATTGCGCACGCCACACCCAGTGCGATGCCCATCGCCCATCCGCGCCGGCTGCTGATCGCGATCACGAGAAGCGCTGCGACCACAGCGTCGGCCTGCGCGGCGCCAATGATGCCGAGCAATCCTGCCTGCGCGCCGAGCGCGAGGATTGTTGGACGGCGCAAGGAGGGCGGCGCGCGCCGCGCGACGACAAGCCCCGCGAGCAGCAGCGCCAGCGGCGAGATGAGTACCAACATCCGTGCACCGAGGACACCGAACAGTGCCGTGCCGGCCGGGTAGTTGAAGCCGACAAGCAACCCGCCGGTGTTTCTTCCCTGCAGAGTCGCCTGGGCAGCGCGATCGATCTGCTCCACCGTCGGCAGCGACGTGAAGGAGGCGAAGATCCCGGAACGAAGCGGAGTCACCGAGTAGCTCGGACACCCGAGGGCGCGCTCCGCGGCGAGCAGGTTGAACGAGGTGTACGGGTCGGCGCCCCTGAGCACCTCCTGTCCGCCGACCACCGTGTCCGGAGCCACGTCGTCGCGGCAGACCAGTTGCTGGTCCGATTGCCGGAGGCTCGACACCGTCTGCGAGATGGCGAGCACCCCGGACACCGCGCAGAAGACCACCAGCAGGCCGAGCGCGCCACGCGTCACGGCGACGCGGGGCGACCACGACGTGCGCAGGCTGGCAACCGCGAGCACCGCCCCGCAGCCGGTGAGCAGCCAACTGAGCACTGGATAGGGCGCTACAGCCTGCTGCAGTGACAGCGGCGCCGTGAGCAGGATTCCGGCGATGCCGGCGATCGCGATGCGCCTCCCGGCGCCATCCGACGGAGGCGCGATCAGGGACCGGACCGCGATGCGTGGCGGCGGCATGGACGTCGTTGTACCCCGGACGCGTCCCGCGCTCAGCTGCCGTCACCCACTCGCGACCGAACCCGGCCGCCGAAGCCCGTGTGACAGCGCCGCCGGCGTCGTCCGGAAGTGTCAGCTCCTCGCGGGACCGGCCAGCGTGTTGGACGCGAGTACCCCGCCGAATGCGATCAATCCGGCGCCGGCGACGCCATCGGTGACGCGGATCGCGCGCCTGCCGATGGACCGACCAGCCACGGCAACACCCGTTGCAAGCATGCTGACCCACGTCAGACTGCCGAGGCCGGCTCCGCACACCAGGAGAATCGCAGCACCCGTCGTGTGGACGAGCCCGGCAGTGCTCGCGGCGGCGAAGATCGCGCCCCACGAGACGATGGTGGAAGGGTTGGACGCAGTCCCGCCGAGAGCCGTGAGAAACGCGCGCCGGGGCGTCGCCACCTCGAAGGGTGTCTCACCGCCGATTCGCACACGGAACGCGCCGTACAGCGTCCGGGCTCCAAGCGCGATCAGAACGGCCGCGCCCGCGAGACCGAGGACGAGTCGTACCGGATGGATGTTCAGCAGGGGCGTGGCGCCGCCCGCGCCGGCAGCGGCATAGAGGGCGTCCACCGCGGCGATGCCCGCTCCGATCGCGATTCCGACCCTCCAACCACCGCGAAGGGTCGACCTGATCAGGAAGAGAGACATCGGGCCGAGTTGGAGCGCCACGAAGAACCCGAGGCCGAAGCCGAGGAAAGCTGCGTTCACCGTGCGCGACACCGGCGTTGGACCACTGGCATCACTCGGCCTCGCGACGCTGACCGGGTCCGATTCGCTTCCAGTAGATGAGCGTCCCCGTCAAGCCGCCATGTGGCTTCAATGCGTAGTCGGGAACCTCGCCGGTGAGTGTGAATCCGAGGCGTTCGTACAGGTGCGCTTCATCCCAATACGCATCTGCGACTGCGGGCTCGAGCGGATGCATGAAGCTCACCGAACCGCCTCCGGCGACGACCTCGATGAGTATCTCGCTGAGCATTGCCCGAGTTTCGGGCGAGGCCTTCAGCTCGGTGACGGTGAATGCTCCCACGACCATGGAGTCTGCCCGCGTTGGCAGCTACCGCGCATCCGGCCGACCTAGATGGCTCCCGCCGTGATGGCCTGCTCGATCCAGGGGATCACGTTGTCGAGCATCTGATCCAGCGTGGTCGTGGCCTCGAAGCCGAGCACACGCTTGGCCTTCTCAACCGAGGGGATCCTCCGCTGGACGTCGTGCTCGAACGGATCGTCGCTGACGTACCGGAAAGGGATGTCGTCTCCCCTGATGCGGTGCCAGATCTTCTCTGCGAGGCTGAGGACCGTCGTCGACTCGCTGGTCGAGAGGTTGAAGTCATCGTTGAGCGCTGCGGGGCTCTCCATCGCGGTCACGATGCCCAGCGCGAGGTCGCCGGCATATGTGTAGTGCCGGATCTGCGTGCCACTGCCCAGGATGTGCAACGGATCCTGACCCTTGACCACCTTCTGCACGAGGTCCGGAACGACGTGGCTCATCGCCAGCTTGACGTTGCCGCTGAGGATCTCAACGTCGCCGAGCGCCCGGCGCTCGCCGACACCGACGCAGTTGAACGGCCGGACGATGGTGTACGGCAGCGCGTGCTGGCTGTGGGCTGCTCGAGCGAAGTACTCGACCGCGAGCTTCTGAAAGCCGTACGACGAATGTGGCGGTGGGATCTCGAGCTCCTGTCCTTCCACCGACGGCCAGGACGTCGCCGACTCGAACACCATCGAAGAGCTCAGGTAGGTCACCCTGCTCAAGATGCCGTCGCGATGCGCGCGAATCGCCGCGTCGCACGTTGCCGCGAGGATCCGCTCATTAGTGGCGAGCAGGTCGTACGCATACGAGTGGAAGTACGAGATCCCACCGATCATCGCCGCACCGGCGATCATGTGCTCGCACCCCTCAAGGGCTTCGGTCATCAGGCTCGCGTCACGCGCGTCGCCGTTGATGAGCCGGTATGCCGGATGGCTGTCGAAGGACCGGACAACATGCCCGTATTTGGACTCGTTGTCGACACCCACGACCTCGTAGCCGCGCGCAAGCAACTCCTCGACCACATACCCGCCGATGAATCCCGCAGAGCCCGTGACCAGCACCCGGCTCACGATCCACCTCGGTGATCGCGTGTCGGGGCG
>JBIOIZ010000163.1:0-3647 GCA_044450385.1 Candidatus Dormibacteria bacterium | reverse complement strand
GAATAGTACCACCTACCCGAAGTTCGTTTGAACCTAACTTAAGTGAGTTCGAACTCTAGCCACCCAAACGCGTCAAGAACTTCGCCACCGCGCGGCTGCCGCCTTCCTAGCGATCTCCAACCGCTGCTCTGGCGTGAGCTTCGCGGCCCTGGCCTTCCCGCCCTTAGCGCCGCCGAGCCTTCCTAGCGCGACCGCGTGAGCGTTCTTCCCCGCGTCAGGATCGGGCGCGTTCCCGGTCGCCTCGTCCACGATGGAGGCTGCGAGCCGGTTCAGATCGGTTGGTCGCTTCCTTGGGCGCTCAGGCATGAACCCATGGTAGCGCCTCGCTTTCGGAGCGGAGTTTAGGCGAGTGACGAAACTGACCCACTACCGCCAGCCAAGCTATACAGTCGTGTCGACGTTACGCCGTATCAGGCCTCGTCGATGATCTCCTCGACGTACTCGTCGGGATCCTTGTCAACGATGGCGATACCTCGAGCCCCTGCGTGCTCCGTCTCGAACGCCGTGAATGCCGAGGCAAGCTCAGCCTGCTCAGCGGTGGACGCAGCGTCGTCGAACTCGATGAGCGGACCGTTTTCCTCCTCGTCCATGTGTTCGTCATTGGCCTTCTCGGCGTCATTGACCGCGTGCCACCATGGGTCGTCTCCGACTGCGTGCCCCTCGGCATCGCGGATCGCATCGCGAATCTCGTTGTGGTCTCTCACCGCATCCTTGGTGTCATCGACCGCTTCGGGGTCGTCCTTGAGCAACCGCGGGTAGAAGAGCGTTTCCTCGGCCGCGGCATGCACCTCCAGGCGGGTAGAGAGTGCGGCCCAGATCGATGCCAGCCGGGCAATATCGCCGCGCGCGTCGTCGAGCGCGGCGAACTGATCGCGGAACCACACGTGATCCATTCGGATGATGTCGGTGACGCGGGCGGCGGTGGGCATGTGATAGCGACCATATCAGATAGAGACCAATCCTGAGGTACCGATAGTTCACACTCCCGATATGAATATTCCCATGACCCCGGTGCCCACATCTCCCCCCGAACCCTTGCCCGAGCCGGAGATCACCGATCCCGATCCGGAGCAGCCCGAGGTGCCGGATCCCGACCGATTGGCCGAGCCAGACGCTCCCGAGACCCATCCCGGGAAGGAATAGCCCGCGCTTCACGCTGGGGAGCCGCCTCGCAGCGGCAGGGGAGTGGCTAGATGGGCTGGATGGACTAGCCCAGGCGGGGCCCGATGCCGGGGGTTCCGGCATTGCGAGCCGGCACAGCGTCGATGTGGGCGGACTGCCATTTCCCGGGCGCGAAGATCCCGATAGCTGTGCCGCCGACGCCGTCTCTGATGATCAGATGACCGTCGGTGACCTCGATGTACCGTCCGGTCTGATACGAATGCTTGTCACCACCCGGGTCAACAACGATCACCATTGCTGCGTCGCCCCCAGAAGTCGTGCGCACCAGAGTGTGCCCGCCGCGGACGATACCATCGAGCGAGCGCCGGCACGGCATCTTGGGACGTGGTGCGCACTCAGACTTCGATGTGCTTTCGCAGAAAGGAAAGCATCCGCGGCGACGCGTCGAGCCGATTGGCGCGCTTCGCCAAACCGTGGCCCTCATCGTCGTAAATCAACAGCTCGGTCGCGATGCCGCGCGACAGCAGCGACTCGTGCAGCTGACGCGCCTCACCCACGGGGACACGCGGGTCGTTGGCGCCGTGAATCAGCATCAGGGGAGCGCATATCTCCTCGACGTGGGTCATCGGTGACGCCTCGATGAGAAAGTCGCGATCGGTCTCGAGGAAGCCGTACTCAACCTCGCGCACCCTGCGTCGATACGGCGAGGTGTTCTCGAGGAAGGTCAGCAGGCTGCTGATGCCAACCGTCGCGATTCCCGCCGCCCACAGGTTCGGGTAGAAGGCGAGTGCGGCGAGCGTCATGTAGCCGCCGTACGACGCTCCCATCACGGCGACACGGGTGGCATCAACGCCGCGCTCACCGAGGGATGCGTGCACTGCGGTGAGGTCACGGACGGAGTCGAGGCGGAGACGGCGGTCGTCGAGCGAAACGAAGCGGCGTCCCCAGCCTGCCGAACCGCGGACATTTGGTGCCACAACGGCGATCCCCTCGGCGACCAATCGGATGATGAACGGGTCGTAGCGTGGCGCGAAGCGCGCCTCCGGTCCTCCGTGCACCACCACGACAGCCGGCGGCCGTTCGACCGGGGGTTTGTACAGGAAGTATGTGATCTGCTCGCCATCAAAGGAAGCAATCTTCTGCAGCTCGGGTGTGATGAGCTCCGGCGAGACGACCTGGTCGATCGGCAGCAGCGGCATCGGTGGTCCCACGCCGGCGGTATCGATGCGAACGGGCGTCAAAGGTGTTGCAGTTGTTGTGAAGGTCAGCAGCGCGGTCGCGCCGTCGGAGCTCAGACATGGGCGAGGAACGAGCGGCAAACCGAACCCGGTCCCGGACTCGGGCAGTGAGAGATTCCGCAGGTGCGCGAGGCTTGCGCCATCGTGGAGCTGAAGGCGCGTCACCGCATCCTCCGCATGCACGATGAGCGCGATCCGGCCATCACGACTCAGCGTCGCCTCGCTATCCCAGGTCGTTTCGAGCACGTAGCGCCAGGAAGCTGTCTCGATGTCGTACCGGGCGATAGACGAGACATCGCGGCCCGCGTCGGTGCTGAAGAGGAAGCCTGAGGAGTCGGGATACCATGCTGGAGCGATGGCGGTGCCCGCGCCGGTGCGTTCGACCACCGTCCGTATCTCGTCCGTCACGAGGTCGATGAGCAGCAGGTCGTCGCTGATCGCGAATGCGCCATCCAGGCGCACCACGGTGAGCCAATGTCCGTCAGGCGAAAAACTCTCGACCCTGTTCCACCCACCCTCAAGGACACTGCGAACCGTTCTGTCCGCGAGGTCGAGCAGGCAGACGTCGATGTCCACGCCGTTGCGTTTCGTTGAGGAGAAGGCAATGAGCCTTCCGTCGCGGCTGACATCCCCAAGATCGTGCTTGATGTGCTCCTCGACGAGCAGCGGGCGCGGTTCACCGCCGTTGATGTCGACCAGCCACAACTGATAGTTCTCGTTGCCGCCACGATCGACAGCAACCACGACGTCGTCGGTTCCGGGAATGTAGCGAGCCGCCGAAACCGGCTCATCCAGGAACGTGAGCTGAGTCAGGTCGCCGCCTTCGGCGGCGAGTCGATAGACCTGCATGCTGCCGGTGTCATCGCAGCGCACGAGCAGCTCCGAGCCGTCCGCGGCGACATCGGCGATGACCGAGCTGCGTGCCTCGAGGAGGCGCGTCAGGAGAGCGTCGGTCACCCCGCAATCTTGACACCCGATCAACGACGCGGGGTTGCCGTTGAGCGCCTTCACCGGGGCGTCATATGCCGGCACACGAGTCCTGCAGATGGCGTTGCCGAGTCGCGATCGAGCGTATCACCAGGCGCGTGGCGCGCCGTTCCGCCGCTCCAGGGGACGGCGTCGCTGTAATCGTCCTGGATCATTGCCTGGAGCCGGCTCGCGAGGTCTTCGTCGCGGACTGCGATCCCGAGCTCGCGGTTGTAACCCAACGACTGCCTCGAGAAGTTCTGCGAGCCGGCGAACACCTCGTGATCGGCCGCCCCCGGGTCTCGCACGAGCACCTTGGCG
>JBIOIZ010000162.1:0-3649 GCA_044450385.1 Candidatus Dormibacteria bacterium | reverse complement strand
GCCGAAGACGACCTCGAGGGCATGGGTGATCTCGCCGACGGTGGCGTGGGCCGACACGGCATCAAGAAGGGCCGGGAAGAGGTTGACTGTGGGCTCGGCGGCGTCATGGCTCACTCGTGCGAGTGCCCGCGAGACGGCGGATGCGTCGCGATCCGTCTTGACCTGCTGCAACCTCGCGAGCTGGCGGGTCTCGACGGCCGGGTCGATGTAGAGGATGGGTTGGTCGCTTTCGTCGCCTTCGGTGAAGTCACTCACTCCGACGAGGATCCATTCGCCGCGGTCGACCTTGCGTTGGAAGTCGTAGGACGCGTCGGCGATCTCGGCTTGGAACCAGCCCCGTTCGATTCCCTCGACCACGCCGTCGAGCATCGAGTCGGACCCGAGCTCGGCGATGTGTGCGAAGACCTCTTCGGCGCGTCGCTCCATCTCGTCCGTCAGTGACTCGACGAACCAGGAGCCGCCGAGCGGGTCTGCGACGTTCGCTGCGCCCGACTCGTGCGCGATCACCTGCTGTGTCCGCAACGCGATGCGAGCGGCTTTCTCGGTTGGGAGGGCGAGCGCCTCGTCGTACGAGTCGGTGTGCAGTGACTGCGTCCCGCCCAGCACACCAGCGAGTGCCTCGATGGCAACCCGCGCGATGTTCACTTCGGGCTGCTGGGCCGTCAGGGAGACGCCGGCCGTCTGGGTGTGGAAGCGGAGCTGTTGGGAACGCAGACTGCGTGCGCCGTACCGGTCTCTCATCCAGCGGGCCCAGATCCGCCGCGCGGCGCGGTATTTCGCGATCTCTTCGAAGAAGTCGATGTGCGCATTGAAGAAGAAGCTCAGCCGTGGAGCGAACGCGTCGACGTCCAAGCCGGCGGCGATTGCCGCTTCCACGTACGCAAAGCCGTTCGCCAAGGTGAACGCCAGCTCCTGGATCGCCGTCGAGCCGGCCTCTCGGATGTGGTACCCGGAAATCGAGATCGGATGCCAGCGCGGCAGCTCCGCAGTGCAGAACCGGATCGTGTCGCTCACCAATCTCAGGGATGGGCGCGGCGGGAACACGTACTCCTTCTGGGCTTGGTACTCCTTGAGGATGTCGTTCTGGATCGTCCCGCCGAGGCGGTCGCGCGCGATGCCGGCACCGTCGGCCAGTGCGACGTACATAGCGAGCACCGTCGGTGCCGCGCTGTTGATCGTCATCGAGGTCGTGATCGTGCCGAGATCGATGCCCTGGAAGAGCACCTCCATGTCCGCGAGCGTGTCGACGGCGACGCCGGCGCGCCCGACCTCGCCCATGGCGAGCGGATGGTCGGAGTCGCGTCCCATGAGCGTTGGCATGTCGAACGCCGTGGAGAGACCGCTGCCGCCGTCTGCAAGGAGCTGGCGGAAGCGTTCGTTCGTGTCTTCAGCGGTGCCGAAGCCCGCGAACTGGCGCATCGTCCACAGCCTCGACCGGTACATCGAGGCATGAGGTCCCCGGGTGTACGGCCAGATCCCCGGGCGCTCCGCGTCCTCGGGGCCATAGACCGGGTCCACCGGGATGCCAGACATGGTCGAGACCTCGACGGCGGACCGTTGCCGCGCCCGCTGGTACTCGGCCTGCCATGTCGCGCCCTGCGCCATGGAACCTTCTTCTCTCACGTCGATCTGCGGCGTCGTCAAACCGCAGGTTGTTTGATTAGCACGGGAGCGATCGGTCGCGACGATCGCCGGGCCTTGTCCAAGCGCCGACGGTCACCACTTGGACGGTGAACAGGGCATGCGGCAGCGGGGCGCTCAGCTCGTGGTGACGCGCAGGCCCCGGAGCACGAGCGTCTCGTAGAACGCGGCGAGGTCCTCGTAGGAGAGTCGACCGGTCGGCCGGAACCAGCGCACGGTGCTGTTGAGCAGCTCAAACAGGCTGTTGGTGGCCACGCCCGGATCAATCGCGGGGTCGAACTGACCCTCGGCGATGCACTCCTCGATGATGGTGCGCACGTACCGGTGCATCTCATTGCGCATCTCCATGACGGCGGCGCGCCGTTCGTCGCTGAGCATCTGCACGTCTCGCTCGGTGACCTGGGCGTACTCGCCTGTCGTCGGCACCATCGCCATCCACCGAGCGATGAAGGCTGCGAGCCGCGCCGCCGGGTCGGCGGCGCGGGTCGCGTCGTCCTCGTCGATCGTGGCGAGGCCCTTGGTGTGCCCGTCGACGATCAGCGCATAGAGGAGGTCTTCCTTGCTCTCGATGTAGTAGTAGAGGCTGCCCTTGAGGATGCCCACCCGCGCCGCGATGTCCTCGATTCGCGCGGCCTGGTACCCCTTCTCGTTGAAGACAGCCGCGGCCGCCTCGAGGACCTCACTCCAGCGCGCCGCGTTGAGGGTGCCCTTGGGGGGCGAGGTGCTCGCGATCGATTCGGGATCCTGCTGCAGGACCAACGTGCTCGCTCTTCTCCCGGCGTCGCTCGGACCAGCGACTACACCCTAGCGACGGCGTCGTCGGTCGGCTCTCCCACTTGACAGTGGCCTGCCACAAGCGCTTCAATCAAACCACTGTTTGACGCACGCGGGGAGGAGTGCTCGTGGGGAATCGGCTGCTGTGAGTGCGCTCGCCGCGACACCCGAACCGACGCTCGAACCCGGCGGGACGGCCCGGTTCCCGATCGGAAAGCTCGAGGTCGGCCCGTCGCTGCGCGAGCGAGGAATCGATCCCGCACACGTTGCCGCGCTCGCCGAGGTCGCGGAGAGCTGGCCGCCGATCATCGTCAACCGCGCGGACCGCATGGTCATCGACGGTCAGCACCGAGTCGCGGCGGCGAAGCAGCTCGGGCTGCGCGACGTGAATGTCACATGGTTCGACGGCTCTCGCGAGCAGAGCTATCTGGAATTCGTGCGCAGCAACGTCAGACACGGGCTCCCACTCACGCTGGCCGAGCGCCGTAGGGCTGCCCGGCGCGTCGTGTGCTCATGCCCGGACCTGTCCGACCGCGGGATCGCCACGGCGTGCGGTCTGTCACCGAGGACAGTCGCGCGTCTGCGCGAGGAGGCGAGCGCCGACACGGTTCGCAGCCACGCCTCGCGTCGTGACCAGCGGCGAGTCGGCCGCGACGGGCGCGTTCGCCCGATCGATCCCAGAACGACCCGTGCTCGCATCGCCGAAGAGCTCAGCCGGCGGCCCGATGCGTCATTGCGGACGATCGCCGCCGCGGTCGGTGCTTCTCCCGAGACCGTGCGCAGCGTGCGGAACGAGCTGCGTGGGAGGGGTTCGACGACGCGGCTCGGCGCCGCCGAACCGGATGCCGCAGCGAAGGTCCTCGGGCTCTTGTCCCGCTCCGCTGGCGCCCACGTCGGAGTGACCTGCCGCGGGGATCGTGCGTTCACCGATCGCGACGACGGCCCCGACTTCGTGGAGTGGTTCGGCGCCACATCCGTTGAGCAGGGAGATCTCTGGCGGTACGTTCAGGCCGTGCCGTTGAGCCGCGTCTACGAGATCGCTGATGAGGCCCGCCGGCGTGCCGAGTTCTGGAGTGGCTTCGCCGGCGCGGTTGAAGACCGAGTTCGCCGTCGGGCCTGAACGCGACTAAAGGAAACGCACATGACGGCTACCGACGTGCGACGTCAGGTGCTCATCTCCACCGATGGCCACTGCGGCGCGGATCTCTGGGATTACAAGCCGTACCTCGAGACG
>JBIOIZ010000161.1:0-3671 GCA_044450385.1 Candidatus Dormibacteria bacterium | reverse complement strand
GCGCGAGGGCGACTTCGAGATCAGCTTCACGGGTCTGCGCGGCGGCGAAAAGCTCAACGAAGCACTTTTCAGCGCCACCGAGCAGCGCATTCCAACAGACCATCCACGGATTTGGGCCACACGCGCAGCAGTACCTGCGGTTGACCTCGATGGCGCCGTTGATCGGCTGATCCACGCCGCCTCGCTGAACCGCAGCGACCTGGTCCGTCAGCACCTGGCCGCCCTGCTACCAGGATTCGGAAATCTGCCGGCCCCGAGCTCAGCCACCATGGTCGCACCGTACCCGGACGGTTTCTAAGTTGCGTCGGGTTGCAGTGGTTGTCACGCGCTTTATCGCCGGAGCCGGCGGAGTGGCGCTGCGCGGCGCGTTGGCACTCGATCCCAACCAGTATTCGGTGACCGTCTTCTCGGCGCCAGGCGGATCGCTCTTGGCCGAGGCGGAGAAGGCGGGCTTCAAGGTTGTGCGGCTGAAGCACATGCGCCCTGAGCTGAACGCTCGCGAGGACCCGAGTGCCTTTCGCGAACTGCTGGAAGGGCTGCGCAAAGATGAGTTCGACCTTGTCCACACCCACAGCGCCAAAGCGGGCGTGCTGGGCAGGCTGGCGGCATATCGCGCCGGAGTGCCGGCGATCGTGCACACATTCCACGGCTTTCCCTTCCACGATTTCCAGTTCGCGCCCAAGCGGGCAGCGTATATCGCAATCGAGCGGCAGCTGGGCCGGATCACCGACCAGTTCTTGGCCGTGGGCGGGGCTGTGGCGGCACAGGCAATCAGCCTTCGCATCGCACCCACCGAGCGTATTCGGACCATTGCGAGCGCGATCGAGCTCAACATCCTTCCCGCCTCACCAAGCAACCGTGCGGCCGCGCGACGGCTCATGGGTGTGCCGGAGAGTGCCCAGATCGTGGGGACAGTGGGCAGGCTCGCGCCCCAGAAGGCACCTCAAGATATGGTCGCCGCCATCGAGTCGATTGGCCGCTCGAACGTCCTGTGCGTCTGGGTGGGCGACGGACCAATGCGGCAGGACATGGCTCGCCTCATCGAGCGACGAAAGATGTCGAAGAACTTCGTTCTTCTCGGCGAGCGGACAGATGTCGCCGCGCTGCTGCCGGGGTTCGACATCTTCGCGCTGGCGAGCCATTACGAAGGGCTGCCCTGCTCGATCGTCGAGGCGATGACATGCGGAGTGCCGGTCGTGGCGACCGCAGTCAATGCGGTGCCAGAGGTTGTCGTTCCGGGCCGGACCGGCCTGCTCGTCCCTCCCGGGGCGCCGGCCCTTCTCGGCCGAGCAATGGCGTACCTCCTCGACCATCCGGCTGAGGGATCGAGAATGTCGGTCGCGGCGCGGAATCAGCTCGGCGACCGGTTCCATCCAGAGGTTCTCGGCCGCGATCTCGCCGAGATCTATGAGCTCGCTCTCACCAATTCTGCGCGCTCGATCAGCAAGGTGCTGAGGCTCGTCGCCTAGACATGAACGCGACCCTGGAAACCGGCGGCGAGCGCCTTCAGATCACGTGCGCCATCCCATGGGTCGGCGAGCTGATCGAGGAAGCGGCGGCTGGCGAGCTTCGGCGCGATGACCATCATCCGGCCACCGTGATCGTCAACGTCGAGTCGTCGAGCCACGCCTACAACACCAGCTCGTGGGAGCCGCTGACACGCGGTGCGTGGAGGCGGGAGGGCGAGGTCGTGATCGAAGACGCATGCTCGTCAGGGTTCGACGTGAGACTGCTCGGCACCGGCCAAGCCACGGAATTCACGATGCGCTGGCGCCCTCGATTGAGCGGCCGGGCAGCCTCGACGCTGCTGAGGACTCGTTTCATCCTGCTGGCGCGAGCGGTGCTCCTCCAGTATCCGGCCCTGTGGCGCGCCTCCGTACGCGGAAGGGCGCCCCTGCACGCGTCGGCCTGCGCGATGGGCGGTGTCCGGGCCCTTCTTGCCGGACCAGGTGGAGTCGGCAAGTCGACGCTCATCGCTCAGGAGCTGGCCGCGGGAGGCAACGCGATCTCCGACAACCTTTGCGTCAGCGACGGAATCACGACGTGGGGCGTCGTGGAACCGATTCGGATCGAAGGCGGCGCCGGACGCTCTATGCCGTACGGGCGCACCGAGACTTCGCTGCCAGGTCGGTTGGACTCTCTCACGCCCAACCTCGTGGCAGTGATCCGGCGCGGGCACGACGATGTTGCCAGCGTGCACTCGTGCAGGGCGGAGGCCGTTGCCCGCTCATTGATTACCGGCACATATATGGCCGGCGAGCTCCGCCGCTTCTGGGCGTTCGCCGCAACGTTGAGCGCGGGCACGGAGCTGGGACCATCGCATCCATCGGTGGAGACGATCGCTCGGCAGGTTGCGGCTCGGCTGCCCGCGGTTGAGATCTTGCTGCCACAACGGCCCGGCGTGAGGCTCGCCGAGCTTCTGAGCCGGGTGGAGGCGATTGCATGAGCAGCGACCCCATCACGGATACCTATGACGAGCAGGTTCAGATCAGCGCTCCGTGGAACTACCAGCCGCGGATCTTCGACAGCGCCGATCACCCGGTTCGGCTGGATTCGCTGGCCCTGCTGAACGGTGGGATCAAGGACATCGACCTCGCCGGCCCGCCCGCCGTGCTGCCCGACTTCTACCACAAGCGTCTCATGGAGATGCCTTCGAGCATCGCTGTGGCCACACGCGAGACGATCCGACCGATCTTCACGAGCGCGGCGCTGAACTGCGGCATGGCTCTCGTGGGATTGGACATAGGTAAGCCTGACGACGCCGCCATTCGCCAGTTCTACGAGAACATTCGAGCGACCTATCCTTACCCACCCAACTACAAGCCGGTGCTGTCGTCGAGCGAGGTGATTCGCTGCGCGGTCGAGGGCGCCGGATTCGCGGTCGACCGATACGACCTCGATCCGGCCGAGCTCGACCGCATCGAGGAGGGCGGCCGCATCGGGGTGGAGTCCTACGGTGGCTTGCCGCGGGTCCGCAGCGAGCTCTCCTGGATGGCGACCCAGCTCTCCCGCATCCGGTTCGGGACCGTCGGTCCGAGCACTCACTTCGTCGAGCTGCAGCAGGTCGAGGAGGTGTTCGATCCAGACGCCGCAAAGAAGCTTGGCGTGCAGCTGGGGCAGATCACTCTCCAGTACCACGGCGGCGATGGTGTGCTGAATATCCAGATGGGTGCGCGGTTTGGGCGCAGGCTCGCCGGATCTCGTGCGATGCGTGCTGTTATGGCCGTGCAGAAACCTGCGTACCAGCTGGCCTCCATAAGATCAGCTCGCCAGCTTCGCGAGCGGATGAGTCTGTACTTTTCGGGCGGCTGCCCTCCTGTCTTGCGAAAGAGCGACGAGGGTGAGCGCTTGATGCTGGCTAACGCCATAGCCATGAACTACGGCTTCGCTTACCGCCAGGCCACGTACTCAACACTGCGGAAACTTGCCTGGCGGTCTTTTGGAGCCCACATGAAACTGATCGTCGACTCTCCCCACAACACGATCTATGACGAGGAGATCGGTGGCGCGCCCGCTGTGGTACACCGGCACAACAGCGCGCGTGCATTTCCAGCCTCGAGGATGCGTGGTCACCGCGTCTTCGCGAGCACAGGCATGCCTCTCCTGCTGCCAGGCACCAATCGCACCTCTTCCTATCTATGTGTTGCTGCCGAGGGGGCGGATCAATCCCT
>JBIOIZ010000160.1:0-3988 GCA_044450385.1 Candidatus Dormibacteria bacterium | reverse complement strand
TCATGTGATCTTTGTGTTTCGCCACGGAGGTCGATGGGGCGCGGTGGCCCGGTCCCGGGATGCGGGCCTGCACGGCCGCAAGCCGGTATTCCGGAGCATTCGCGATCTCGTGTGGAGCTACTACGATCCATACGTGGACTTAACCGGCCGCATCACTGGCTACCAGCTGGTGGATCTGCGCGCCCTGGGCAGGTACGACTGGCGCCTGGCCCTCACGAACATGTGGAAGGTCGAGAATTATCTGCTCAAGATTCCGCACCGCAGGCTGCGGTCGTCGAATCGCCGCTACCTGCGCTTGCTCGCGCGGTATCGCGCATACCGTGAGCGACAGCCCCGCGGCCCGGTCGTCGAGATCTACCGCGGCCGTCAGCACTGGATGTAGTGGGCGACAACCCGCTCGGCCGGCTCCAGGAGTGGTCGGGCTAGATCGGAGCCGAGCTCAAGGACGGTCTCCGCGAGAACCCGAGCTGAATCGCCTTCGCGCGCGAGAACGGCACGGTCTACCACACCTACACCGTGTCGGCGCCTGACCCGTTCGTCGCGCCCTACTTCAATTTCTTGCTCGAGCGGACGCCGAAAACGCAACCCGCCGAGCCCCGCACCTGGCGGAAGGACGAATACCCCGAATGAGATCAATCGCATGGGTGCGCGACCCACGCAAGGGCATGCGCCTGGACATTTGAGGTTCTACACTCGGGGCAGAGATGGCGTGGCAGTACCGGCCCCGGTCGCCCGCGGACGAGGCGGCGCACACCCTGACCGAATATGAGCTGCGCCTGCGCGCAGCGGAGTCCAGCGACCGGCTCGAGCTCAATCTGGGCACCGAGCCGCCGGCGTTCAGCCGTTTCAACATGAAACGGCTCCGGAACGTGGTTTTCCTGTGGACCATCGCCGTCCTTGTGATCGGAGGAGTCGCGGCATGGTTCCTGGACCAGGTGTTGGCCGCCGAGACCGTGGCGGTCGTCACGGGGATCGGGATCTTCACCGCGCTCCCGCGCGTGGTGCGGACATTAGACGGGGGCATGGCCCCCTAGGCCAGACTGCCGCCTAGCGCACTGCACACCTAGGTGGGCGTAGCGCGCGGCACCAGCTTGAGTGTCGCGGATCGCGCCTGCGGGGTCAGCACGCTGTTGAGGATGTTTCCGGCGTACCGGCGATACTTGGCCCGGTAGGCAGCATCGATCTCACCGTCGACGTCGTGGCCGGCGTCGACGAATGTGACGTCGGACTGTTCGCCAGCGGCCAGCATCCGGCCCTCATGCCTCTCCTGGGTGTCGCGGAACCAATGAGAATCGCGTCCCCTGACGGATCGGACGAAAAGGTCGTCGCCATGACGGACGGCCCATATGGTCGTCGGTCTTCCCAGCTTGCCGTCTCGCCCGATGGCCGCGACCCGGACTTCTTCCGTTGCTCCGATCTTGGCGAGCTGATCACTGTTCCAGCCAGTCATCGGTACGCCTCCTTCGAACGATAGCCCAAGCTCAGACCAGCCCTATCCGCAAGAGCGACTTGATCGCTCGGCGTTCGTCCATGGCCATGTACGCCTCCGCGACATGGTCGAGGTCGGTCTCGAAATCAAAGACGCGGCCAGGATTGATGCGGCCAGCGAGGACGTCATTGAGCAGCTCAGGGATGTACGCGCGTGCTGGAGCAATTCCGCCCCGCAACCCGATGTTGCGGAAGACAACGGCGTCGATTGGATTCTCAACACCGTGCGGAGCTCCGACCACGCCAATCATCGAGCCCGCTCGTGCGATACGCAAGGCTGTCGCCATTGACTGTCCGGTGCCGACGCATTCGAGAGCGGCGTCGACGCCAACCCCGCCTGTCAGCTCCCGGATTGCCTCGACCGCGGCGTCGCCGCGCTCGGCGAGGATGTCGGTGGCGCCAAACGAACGGGCGAGCTCCTGGCGGGCCGGGTTTCGGCTGAGGGCGATGATCCGGGCCGCGCCCAGGCGGCGCGCGGCGATGACCGCGCACAGTCCCACCGCGCCATCCCCGATGACAGCGGCGACGCTGCCCGACCTGACGCCGGCGCTCACCGCCGCGTGGTGGCCGGTGCACATCACGTCGGACAGCGCGAGCAGCGACCGCATCGTTTCGTCCGAGTGACCCGAGCCCGGCACCGGCACCAGGCTGCTTCCGGCCAGCGGCACGCGCACTGCCTCACCCTGGCCGCCGTCGATTCCGTGGTTGCCGAACGAGCCCCCAGCGAAGCACTTTGATGTAACTCCGGCCAGGCAATTTGCGCAGGTGCCATCGCAGTAAACGAAGGGGGCGATGACGAGGTCGCCCTTGGCAACACCGCGCACTTCGCTCCCGACCTGCTCCACCACCCCGATGAACTCATGCCCGATCGGCCCCAGCTCGTGCGGGGACTCGCCGCGGTAGTACCAGAGGTCCGAGCCGCATACACAGCCCAACACAACTCGGACGACCGCGTCGGTCGGCGCCGTAACCACTGGGTCGGGCCGTTCGGCCACGTCTATCGAGCGCGGTCCGTTGAAGACGGCAGCGCGCACTCCTATGCGCTCTCGGTCGACGGCGCCGCCGCATACTCGGCGTCGGTGACGTGCGGACCCCGGGTCGCGCTGTTGCCCTGGCCGTCGACGTCGAACATCGCGATTTGCGTCATGAACCGCGTTGGCGCAGCACCGTGCCAGTGGTCCTCGTCCGGCTCGAAGAACACGCGGTCGCCCGGCCGGATGACCTCGATCGGCCCACCGCGACGCTGCGCGAGGCCGACGCCTTCGGTGACGAAGATGGTCTGGCCGTTTGGGTGCGTATGCCACGCTGTGCGTGCGCCAGGTGTGAAGTGCACGCTGCTCGCGGTCAAGCGCGAAGCTCCGATCGGGACCGCCACGGAATCGACGTACACGGCGCCGGTGAACCACTCGCTCGGCCCTGCCATGGTGTTGACGCTGTTCCGGGTGATCTGCATGTCAGTGCCTCCCATCACGTGCAATCTTCTAGGACGTCAGGATGAGCCAGCTTTATCCTGGTACAAGAGGGACCGTTAGCGCAGCGCCGACTTAGCGATTTGGGTCAACGAGAGAATTCACTGATGGTGGTCGGGCCCGATCAGGAGAAGTTGCGCAGCCGTCCCCAGACCTTCGGGATGGGGGCCTTGAGCGGGCAGAAGGTGACCGGAGCGTCCTGCTCCAGGCCTTTGACGTGGGATGGGACGACGAGGTGCGTGATGAGCGTTGGCGACGTGCACATCCAGGCCACGTCCGATGGTGTGTAGTCGACCATCAGAGCGCTGGTCGCCGCGAGATTGCCCGGCAGCCAGTACCAGTCGCTGAGCTGCGGGCTGATCGCCTGAGGAGCCGTGCCTGGGCTGTCATAGACCTGGAGCGCCCCCGGAACGCCGTAGTACGCCGAGATGATGACCGTGTTGCTGCGCTCCGATGCGGGGAGGTTGTTGTAGATCGACGTCACCTGTCTCGCGATGTCTTCCCACCCCACGCTGTCGGCAAATACCTCGTTCACGGAGTCGAGGTTGGTGGAGTGAATGCGATCCGGAGGGGCGACCGGGACGACGAGGAAGAAGAACACGACAAATTCGAGCACGCTCGCGACGACGACAGCGATCTGAAGGCGGGAGCGAAGCTTTGGGCGCTTGATGCGGGAGATCGCCATGAGCCCCTGGGCCAGCGCGATCGGAATCGTCCCGGCCGCGTAGTAGGACTTGCCTACGAAGAGGAAGAGGAGAAGCGGGACGGCGCAGGCGATCCCGATCGGACGCAGCTCCCGACCGCGGAACAGCGAAATCATTCCCGCCAACCACAGTGGAAGAAGAAAGAAGAAGTACACGCCGAACTGGATCAGGTACGTCACAGGTCCCCCGCCGCTGCCACTATGGTTGCCGAGGTAGACGAGGGTGGGGAAACCCTCCGCGACCTGCCAGGCGAGATTCGGCGCCCAGATGAGAAGGGCGATCGCGATGGCGATCCAGGGGTATCTCGCCCGCAGCTCACTCCTCAGC
>JBIOIZ010000159.1:0-4116 GCA_044450385.1 Candidatus Dormibacteria bacterium | reverse complement strand
TCACGTCGCCTCAGTCGAACTATACCCGCCAGCTGATCGATGCGGTCCCCCTGCCGGTACCGGACCCCTCCTGGCTGTTCCGCGACGCATCGGCGGAAGTTTTGGCCACGAAGGCGGGAGAGGGGTATCCGATTCAGCACCCGCTGCTCACTAGCTTTAGGAGGTCTTCCAGTTATTGAAAGCGGTCTGCAATGCGTCGTTGTGTGCCACCGCATAGGCGGCGACTGCCGGGTCGCTCTCCACCACATGGGGGAGGTTGAAATGCGATGAGGGAAGATCGGCCGCAACGGACGGATCCACCGCGGAAGCGCTGTTGGTCGGACCAAGTCCGGCACCACAGGTGGCCGCTGTCCCGTTGATGTTCTTGCTCGTCGCCCACTCGATGAGCTTCATCGTGTTGGCTGCGTTCGGATCTCCCTTGGGGATGGAGATGAAGTCGACCACCGCCACCTGGCCGTTCCAGCTGATATCGACTGGGTTCCCCGCCGCCTTGGACGCGATGATGCGGTTGGCATAGATTTCCGCCATCGATACTTCGCCGGATGCGAGCAGCTGTTGTCCCGCGGTGCCGGTTTCGTACCACACGATATCGGACTTAATGGAATTCAGCTTATTGATGGCCCGCTGCACGTCGATCGTGGTCAGTTGAGCGGGCGACACCCCGTCAGCCATCAGCGCAATGTACATCAGAGCCGGAACGTCAGTGTCGTTGAGCGCGCGCTTTCCAGGGAACTTCTGGATGTTGAAGAAGTCCGCCCATGAGGTCGGCACGGCACCGCCAAACTTGTCCGTCCGGTACCCCATCGCCCAGGCGTAGACGTCCATCCCGACCGCATACTGGGTGTACGTGCCCGGATACAGCTGAGTCTTGGCGATCTTCGAATAGTCGATTGGAGCCAGAGCGTCGCTTCCGGACAGCGCCAACGCCTCGCTTGGATACACTAGATCGACGTTGTAGACGTGCGCTTGTACTTCTGCACGGATCTGACCATCGGTGAGCTGAGGTCCGTGCAGCACACCAATACCTGTGGAGGTTGTGAAGGTGTCGTAGAACGACTTTTGTTGACAATTGCCCCAATCGCCCGCCGACCATGTCACCACCACCGATTGGCCTGACGACGCCGAGCTCGAACTGGTGGCATTCGCACCGCAGGCGGATATCAGTATCGCCGTGAGGCCCAAACCAGCTTGCACCGAACGCCGAGTCATCGCGCCTTGCAACATAAGCGTGTCCCTTTAGTTGCCCAAAATTTCGATTCCGATCCAGCGCCGTCCGCCAGTCGCCCCCGCTCAGCAGGAGCTCATCCGCACCCGATGTCGTCGAGCTGTACGCCTCGCCGGCGAGAGGCGACGGTCGATTGTGGTGGCACTCTTCAGGCGGTCACCTCCTCGGCGTCTCGGTGGCGCCGCTCCTCGGAAGCGCTAACGCGAGGCGCCTTACCACGTGTGAGGTGTTGCAGCTGCTCGTCACGGTGCCGCAGCTGGAGGCGCGCGTTGACTTCGCGAGTCGTCGCCAGTACCTCCGCCACCGCTTGCGCCGGATCAAAGCGCGAGGAGGGAACCGTGAGCGACAGCGCCGCGGCCGCGTGTCCGTCGGCATCGAAGATCGGAGCCGAGGCCGCTGAGATGCTCGCCAGGTAACCATCGATGACTACAGCCGCGCCCGCGCCCCGAATCTCTTCGACGCGTGACTCATCGGGTAGCTCGACCCCGCCCAGCGTGAGCCGGCGCACGACGTGCGGAGCTGCGAAGGCCACCAAGACATTGCCTGCTGCCGACCGTGCGAGCGGCAGACGTCTTCCGACGGAGAGTTGCGCTCGTAACGCTTCCGACGACTCGATCTGCTGCACTACGACCGCGTTCGGTCCATCCAGGACGGCGAGATCGACCCCTTCGCACGTCCGTTGCGCGAGCTCATGCATGGCCAGCCGCACCGCCGTGCCAAGATTCACCTGGTCGAGAGCAGCAAGACCGAGGATCGCCAAACGCTGGCCCAATCGATACCGGCCGTCGGGCGTCTGCTCAGCCCAACCTGCCTGCACCAAGGTCGTCAAGCGCTGATGCATCGACGCAGGAGCGGTCTCGAGTTGCCGGGCCAGATCGGAGAGACGAACGGGTTCTCCGTGGAAGGCCAGGATCTCGACCAACTCCAAGCACTTTCGTACCGAGCCGAGCCCTCGCGACAAGTTGAGGGGGGCTGTCGAATCGCCCTCAGTTTTCATGAATAGCGAAAGCACTTCATTATTAGCGTATAATATCATCCGTGGTGTGGTGCGTCTAGCGTCTCGGTCGCCTTCCTGGTTGACCTGCGCATGAAGAAGAACGGATTCGCCCTCGACCAGAGGCGCGATCTGGCGCCGGTGGATCGGAGCACCACATCGCACCCCCTCGCCCCCTACCTACGCGTCGATCCCGAGGTCGTCGCGGCGCTATGCGACGGCACCCCCGTCGTCGCCCTCGAATCCGCCCTCATTACCCACGGGTTCGATCACCCGGAGAACGTCGCTGTTGCACGTTCGACCCAGGCGACAATACGCGCGGCCGGAGCCGTCCCTGCGATCATCGCCATCCACCAGGGCCAGGTCCGCGTGGGCCTGACGGACTCCGAATTGGAGCACCTGGCTTCCGATCCCGAGGTCTTGCGTGCCTCGCGTCCAACCTTGGCGTATGCGCTGAACCGCGATGGCTGGGCATCGACCACCGTGTCGGCCACGCTCATTGCTTGTGCCGCAGCCGGGATTCGCGTGTTCGCCACCGGCGGCATCGGAGGAATGCACCGCTCCTCGCATCCCCAATCCGTCAATGAGCCCGCTTCCTTGGACGTGTCATCAGATCTCGACGAACTCGCGCACTCCCAAGTTGCGGTCGTGTGCGCAGGACCCAAATCCATCCTCGCGGTCGCCGCGACTATCGAGGCATTGGAAACCAGGGGCGTCCCCGTGGTCACGATCGGTGGCACCCAGGTTCCCGGCTACTGGAGTGAGCAGAGCGACGTTGTTTCGCCCATTTCTGTGGCATCGGTCGCCGACGCGGCGCGCATTGCGAATCTCCATCTCTCGCTCGACCTCGGCGGGCTGCTCATCTGCACGCCCATCCCCGCTGCGAGCGCCATTCCGCGTGACGAGCTCGAACGCAACATCTCCACTGCCATCGCGGATGCGGAGTCGGCGGGCGTGCACGGCCCTGCGGTGACCCCATGGGTTCTGACCCACATCGCTGAACGCACGTCCGGGCGCACCCTGACCGCGACCATCGCCCTGGTCACTAACAGTGCTCAGGTTGCGGCTGAGCTCGCCGCTCGTCTTAGGGGTTGACCATTGGTCGAGGTCGGCGCATGACATCACTCGACGCGTCGCGTGCGACCCCACGACGCTTCACCGTGCCCTGGGCCGCGGAAGCCATGCATGTGCCGAGACTGCTGGATGCTGCATGCCGCTGACGCGACCGTCGATGTGAGGATCGCCGTCTTCGTCCCGCTCCCTTGCCTGGATCGATACATCCAAGTCTCCGCTCAACCCGTTGCTGGATCCAAGGTGATCGGTCATGTCGCCGGCGAATGGCCGGGCGGCGTGGCCGCTAACTTCGCGGTCGCGGCTGCCCTCCTGGGTGCGCGAGTCGACGCTTTCGGTTGGGCAGGATCGGATCGAACCAGTGAGATCTGCGTGGAATCCCTGGCCGTCGAGGGCGTCGCCGTTGACCTCATCTCGGTGCATCCAGGCATCTATCCCTACGCAACCATCATCCTGGTCGATCCCAGCGGCGAGCGCAGCGTGATTCACCTCCCTGCGGCCCGGCCGAACGAACCTGAAGCCTCGTGGCCTTCTGAGCTCGCCCAACGCAACTTCGACCTCTGTTACTTCAGCAGCTGGGACACGCTTGCCGTCACTCTGGCTCGCACCGTCAAGAGTACCGGCGGGTTGGTGGCCTGCACTCTTGAAACCACCGCGATCGCCGCTCCCTCGTTTGCCTGGGCGGAGCTGCTCCTCATCGACCTGCTCTTTCTCAGTAGTGAAGCTGCTGTTGCTTTGGGATGGAACCTGGAGTCACCGAGCATCCTCCCCGCTTTGTGGAGCGAAGGACCACCAGTCATCGTGATCACGCTCGGCGCCCAAGGTG
>JBIOIZ010000158.1:0-4193 GCA_044450385.1 Candidatus Dormibacteria bacterium | reverse complement strand
GTGGTTTCCGGTCGAAGCAGCTATCACACCGGCTTCTCGCTCTTGGGGACTGAGCTGAGAAACGAGGTTGACTCCGCCTCGAACCTTGAACGCTCCGGTTGGAAGATGGAACTCGTGCTTCAAGTAAACGTCCGCGCCGACAATCGCGCTTATGGCAGCCGACTGACGGAGGGGACTGGGGGCGAGATGCGGCCGAATTCGCATCGCCGCGGCCAGCACATCCGGAAGCGTCGGCTCGACCAATTCAGCCACGACCCTGTGCCTCACTAGTCATGTTCAGCCGGTCCCGCTTCGATTGGGGCGTGTCCCGGCCTATTCGCGCCATCTAGGTCAGCGACCTGCGAGCCCGTTCGATATGCAGGTCAATTCGCTCACGAAGTGGACCGGTAGCACAGACTCCCAGACTCTGAAATCGCTCAACGAACTCTTCGACTGGGATTAGTGTCGCTAGCCACAAACATGGGACCACCTGACGCCGTTTTAGCCAGAAACTAGGGACCACCTGGAGGCGATTTAGCCAAGAACTAGGGACCACCCCCTGGTGCCCGGAGCATCAACCCCTGCACCCTGCCGTCATCCATCGATGAGGAGGTGTGCATGTTCCGGGAGGTGTCCATGGCGGAGGTACGAGAGGTGCTGCGGCTCTGGCAGATGGGCCGCGGCAACCGCGAGATCGAGCGGCTGCTCGGGGTCAACCGCAAGACCGTGCGTCGATATGTCGAGGTGGCGGTCAAGGCGGGCCTCACGCGTGGGCTGGGTGGGATCAGCGAAGAGGTGGTCGGCGCAGTGGTTGAGCAGCTGCGTCCCGGACGACCAACTTGGCACGGCGACAGTTGGGCCGAGCTCAACGGCCAGCGAGCATTCATCGAGGCGCAGCTCAAGGATGACCGGCGCCTGACGAAGATCGAGGTTCTGCTGCGCCGGCGCGGTGTCGTCGTGCCGTACCGGACCCTGCATCGCTTCTGCGTTGCGGAGTTCGGTTTCGGCAATCGCGGCGAGACCGTTCCGGTCGATGACGGCGAGCCCGGGTACGAGCTCCAGGTCGACTTCGGTCGCTTGGGACTGGTTGGGCTCCATCCGCCGCGACGAATGGCGAAGGGTCTCATCTTCACCGCCTGCGTCAGCCGGCATCAGTTCTGCTGGCCGACATTCGGCGAGACCCTTGAGGAAGTCATCGAGGGGTTCGAAGAAGCCTGGCTCTTCTTCGATGGCGTGTTCAGGGTGGTCATCATCGACAACCTCAAGGCCGTCGTCCTGAAGGCGGACCCATCCCAACCACTTCTCAACTCCATCTTCCTGGAGTACGCGCAGGCCCGTGGCTTCGTGGTCGACCCATGCCGGGTGCGGAGTCCGCGTGACAAGCCTCGAGTCGAACGCGTCGTGCCCTACTGTCGCGAGAGCGGGTTCGCGGGCGAGAACTTTGCCGACCTCGCCGCTTCACGAATCGGCATGCGCCGCTGGTGTTTGGAGGACGCTGGCATGCGCACCCACGGCACCACCCAGCGCCGACCGCTGGAACACTTTCGTGATGTCGAGCAGGCGCATCTCTTGGCGGTGCCGACCTCCCGCTACGACATCCCCATCAGTAACGACGCCAAGGTCGGACGCGACCACCACATCTCGGTCGCCAAGGCCCTGTACTCGGTGCCCGGCAACCACATCGGCGAGCGGGTCGACGTCCGCGCCGACCGAGTGCTGGTCAAGATCTTCCAGCGCGGCCGGCTACTCCGTGAGCATCCGCGCCAAGCGCCGGGTGGCCGTTCGACCTTCCGCGAGGACTTGCCTCCAGAGAAGACGGCATACGCCATGCGCGACATCGAATACCTCAAGCGCGTCGCCGCCGGCCATGGCGACCAGATCGGTGTCTACGCCGCTCGACTCGTGGACAGCCCGCTGCCCTGGACTCGAATGCGCCAGGTGTACAAGCTGCTCGGCCTGGTCAAGCGCTGGGGCCCGGAACGCGTCGACCTGGCCTGCGGGCGCTGCCTGGAACTCGATGTCGTCGACGTCAACCGCGTCATCCGCATTGTCGAGCGCGCCCTCGAACGCGAGCGCCAGGAGGCCGGTATCGAGCTCGCTCCGGTCGTGCATCTGCGCTTCGCACGCCACGCCGATGAATTCAGTCTCAAGAAGAAGGGGGTCGACCCTCATGCCTGAGGTCATCTCGCCGGAACTGCGTCAGGTCCTTCGCCGACTTCACATGTCACCCATCCTGGAGACCCTGCCCGAGCGACTCCAGCTGGCTCGCCAGCAGAAGATGCCCTACCAGGAGTTCATCGAGCTCATCTTCGCTGACGAGGCCGCACGCCGCGACCGCGTGGGCAGCGATCTTCGCTCGCGCACTGCCCACCTCGACATGTCCATGCGCCTCGAGTCCTGGGACGACACCACCAACGTCACATTCGACCGCCAGCTCTGGAACGAACTCTGCACCCTGCGCTTCATGGAACAGAGCGCGAGTGTCCTCATCCTCGGACCGGTCGGCGTTGGCAAGACGATGCTCGCCACCAGTCTCGGGCACATCGCCACGCGCCGTAAGCACTCCGCTTTCAGCGGCCGCGCCGACCAGATCTTCAAACGACTCAAGGCCTCTCGGCTCGACGGCACCTATGACCAAGAGCTGCGCCGCCTGCTCCGCGTCGACCTGCTCATCCTCGACGACGTTTGTCTGCAGGCGATGGACGCCATCGAGACGCACGACTTCTACGAGATCGTGGTCGAGCGTTACCGCCGCTCTTCGATGGTCCTCACCTCTAACCGCGAGCCCAAGGAGTGGCTCAGCGTCATGGCCGACCCCATGCTTGCGCAGAGCGCAGTCGACCGTATTGCCAACTCTGCATTCGAGCTGGTGCTCGAGGGCGAGTCCTACAGACCGCGGCAGAAACCGCAGAGGTCGTCGTCATGACCCAGACCTTCGCATCGCCCATGCGTGACGTTTCGCGAGACGCCTCATTTGCCCCAGGACGCCGCCGATGCCTCGTCTGCGACGTGGAGATCCTCAGTCCTCGCGGTCGGCATTACTGCTCCAGCGCCTGTCGCAACAAAGCCTGGCGCCGCCGTCGCTACGGGAACGTATTTCGTGCCGACCGCGACCTGCCCGGTCAGCCATCCTGGCAGGCCATATACGAATGTCCTCGCTGTCGCCGCCGACTACTTGATGACCATCGGTGTCCGGACTGCAACCTCTTCGGACAGCGACTCGGACTTGGTGGCCCCTGTCCGCACTGTCACCAACCCGTCCTTCTCACCGACCTTGCCGGCGGTCTCGTCGACGGGTGATTACGCCTCGACCCCTTGACCGCGGCCCGCCTCTGCGGCACCATCGTCGGTGTTCCGCTCCGGGCCAAGGGGTGGTCCCTAGTTATTGGCTAGGGGTGGTCCCATGATCTTGGCTAGCGACAATTAGCACAACGAGTTTCATAGTGCAGCTCCCGCGGTCACACATCTGACCGATAGTCTGTGCTTATCGGTAGCACTCGTGAGTTTGGGGGCAAGCAGGGTCCGAGTGTGTGCGTGGGCAGCAGGGTACGCGGCCAGAAGGCTGCTTCTCGACAGCCAAGGTGACAGCCAAGCCGGCGGATGACTGCGGACGAGGGCGGACGATCATGGACGACCGCCCTTAGTAATCGAACCCGGGCGGACGTTGATGGACATCCCCGGACGATAGCCCCGCGGTCTTCAAAACCGTCTGAAGGGCGCTGTTGAGGTGACCTTGGTGATGCAGCGCGCGAATTCGACGGCCAGGCGCCACCATTAGAAGGCGCGAGGTTAGGAGCGGGCTATTGAGTGACTGTTTCGCAACGCCAACTGCAGCCTGACGTACTTTCTGAATCCCACGCCTCTAGGCCGATGCCGAGCTAGGTATTTCGACCGATAGGCAGAAAGCCGAGCTAGGTATTTCGACCGATGGCGGGATAGTGAGTTGCGCCTAACTTTCCCCGTGGTGGGTGAGGCCCGGGAGTAGCTTCGATCAGCGTATGGCTGCATCGCCGGTTGATGTTCACTCGCGTCCGCTTAACAGTCCGCCGGGAAACAACTGCAGGAGGCAGGACAAATGAAGCTACTCACGCGCCTTCGGACCCTTCTAGCTGGGCTATCAGTGGCGATGTTCGCGTTCGCTGCCCTGGCCGTAAGCGCTCCGGCCGCAGCGCTTGCTGGTCCGAGTGGTGGCGATCCGTGTACAGCAAACCACG
>JBIOIZ010000157.1:0-4399 GCA_044450385.1 Candidatus Dormibacteria bacterium | reverse complement strand
GCGAGCTTCGTCCCCCAGGCCAGTGAGCAGTAGGCATCGCCCAGGGTCGACGCGCAGGCGGTGACCAGAATGCCGCGCTGACGGAAGCTGAGACCCTCGGTCGCGTAGGTCTCGCCCATGAGGTCGAACAGGTGGTTCAGCGTTACCGGCTGATACGCCCAGAGCTTCGATGCGTTCATCACGTACCCAAGCTCGGCGACGTCATCGTCGAAGAGGCGCTGCGCCTCGGAGTCAGGCGCCTGTGCCGCGAGAAAACCAACCGTGCTCATGCCGTCTCCCTCGTGATCGCTTCGGGCTTGCGGGCAAGGTACCCCACGACATTGATATCTGCCCTCAATGGCAGGCCGTCCCGGACGTGCGCGCGGGCCTCTAGCGTCGCGGCTGCGACGAACGCCGCCTCACCGACGTTCTGAATCGCCTCGTACGCCGGACCGGTCGAGGCGATGGCACGAGCGTACATCTCCGGGTCTGAGAACTCCCACGCGAAAGGGATGTCCACGCGTTCGACATCGACGAAGCCAAACCGGGCCAGCAGGGCCTCACCCACGCCTGGTCGACCCAGTGCCACCATCGCTGCCTGATTCTCGACCTTCGCGGTCGCCGCGAGCCGAAAGGGTGCGAGCGCCCAGGCACCCGGCGACGCCTTGATGTGCCCCCACACCGTGAGCCCGAATCGGCCGCCGGGAGCAAGGACACGATGAATCTCGCCGAGAGCTTCGGGTGTCGTTCCCCAGATACCGCGGAAGCTGGTCGCAACGTCGAAACTCTCGTTTGCCCACGGCATCGCATGCATGTCACCCACCCGGACGTCGGCGTCGGGGTTCCTGTCGTGAGCGACGGCGACAAGCCGGCGGGACGCGTCGATGCCCGCGCAGCGGGCGCCCCGCGCACGCGCGAGTTCAATTGCCAGGCCCGAGCCACAGGCCACATCGACAAGCCGGTCACCGTCGCTCACGCCGAGGCGGTGGTGCATCGCAACGTACTCGCGGCAGTTGCCCGGTTCGCTGAGCGCCGCGAAGTCGACCGCCTTGCGGCCCCATCCTTCGTCAACGACCGTCCAGTCGCCCTGCTTGCCGACCGTCGTCATCATCCTGATCCTCCCGTGCCCCAATCGTGCCGCGTCGTCGTCAACGGCGAGTCCGGAATCGTCGCATGGTGCGCGGAGGGTAAGACGAAGGGAGCCACTCGAGTGATATCACTGCGCAATGGTCGCCGAACCGATGGCCGGTGCGGGTGACGAGCAATCATCCGGCAAGCCCCCCGCACTGGTCGTCGACCACCTCGGCAAGCGCTTCGGGGAACGCATCGCGTTCGACAACGTCTCGTTTTCAGTGGCACAGGGCGAGGTGTTCGGATTCCTGGGACCCAACGGGGCGGGCAAGACGACCACAGTTCGGACCCTGGGGACCCTGATCGCACCAACGTCGGGCTCGGCGAGCGTCGCCGGAATTCCCTTGACCTCGGACAACGGATCGGAGATCCGTCAGCGCATCGCGATCATGCCGGAAAACCCGGGTCTGTATCGACGCCTCACGGTGACCGAGAACCTTCAGCTCTTCGCCGGTCTCTATCAACAGCGCAACGCAACTGCTCGAATCGGCGAGGCGCTCGAGGCGGTGAACCTCACAGCGCGAGCGCACGATCTGTGCGGCGGTCTCTCCAAGGGACTGCTGCAACGTGTTGGACTGGCACGAGCGTTGCTCAACGACCCCGCGGTCATGTTCCTCGACGAGCCGACGTCCGGGTTGGATCCCGTCGCAACGCGTGAGGTGAACGACCTCATCAACGGGCTGCGCCAGCGCGGGGTCACCGTGTTCCTCACCACCCACCGCCTCGAGGAGGCTGAGCGGCTGTGTGACCGCGTCGCCATTCTCAACACCACGCTCCGCTTGGTGGGCCGGCCCGACGAACTCCGTGAGCGGCTCTTTACCCGTTCCCTGGTCGTCGAGACGTTGTATCCGCTCGTCGCGCCAGACGATGTCTTCAGCAGCACCGACGGCGTCGAGAGCTGGCGACCCGAGGGGCCGAGCAGTTACATGCTGAGTGTCACCGATCCGAGGAGTATCGCTCCGCAGGTGACCCGAGCACTCGTTGCCGCCGGTGCCGATGTGGTCTCGATCAGCGAGTCGCGTCACTCTCTCGAGGACGTCTACCTGCAGTTGATCGACGACGACCCGGAGGCATCGCAGCGATGAAGTTCAGCTTCGGACGTCTGGGTGCGGTGCTTCGCAAGGAACTCCGTGAATACCGCCGCAGCCCCTTCATCGTCGGGACCATGGCGGTGCTCCCGCTCGTCTTCCTCATCGAACCCTTGATCGTCATCTTTCGCATCGGCCCGTCGGTCGGGGCAAGTGCCGTGGACAAGGCGGTCGGGAGCACGTTTCTGTTGTTGTTGATCGCGCCCGCGTTGCTGCCCGCCGTCATTGCCGCGTACTCCGTGGTCGGAGAGCGCGAGCAGGGCACCCTCGAGCCCCTGCTGACCACCCCGCTGCGCCGCGAGGAGCTGCTCCTCGGCAAGGCGCTCGGCGTCGTTGCTCCTGCGGTCGGCATCGCCTATGTGCTCTTCGTTGTCATCCAGGTCTGTGCCCGCCTCTTCGCCAGTAACGCGGCTGTGGTCTCCGCCCTGGGGCAAGGTCCGCATATCCTGGCGGAGATCCTCTTCGCACCACTCCTGGCGGGATGGTCGATCTGCGTGGGCATCGGCATCTCGACGCGAGCGAGCGACGTTCGTGTCGCGCAACAGTTGGGGACGTTGTCGAGCATCCCACCGCTCGCAGTGGTCGCCTTGGTGTCCTTCAACGTCTTCACCCCGAGCGTGACCCTTGCGGTGGTGTTCGCGCTGATCCTCCTCGCGGCCGACGTCATTCTGTTTCGCATCGTCTCGGCCCTGTTCGATCGCGAGCGGCTCATCACCGGCGCGCCGGCTCGGCGAGCGCCGAGCGGCGGCGGTCACGTCCCACCCGCCGGTGCCGTTCGACAGATACGGCGCATAGGGCGCATTGGCGGTACCGACGATGGCTGACGAACTGGTAACCCCTTCTCGATCAGCGTTTGGAGATTCGTGCCGGTGACGTAGTAGCCGGTCGCCATGCGGAAGCTCGTGCTGACGCAGCCGACTGACTCAGTAGCCGAATGCGATCAGGCCCACTGGCCTCGTTGATGCTTTGCGACCGTTAGAGATTCGACGATGCCATCGTCCGCTGCGCCTTGCCGGTGTCGCGACCTCTCCGATCAATCGTGAGCGCGCAGGTGCGTCGCGCCGGGTTTCTGTTCCATCATGCGCAGCATCTCGATTCCACCAGTGCGCAGGAATCGAACCGCCAAGAGCGCAATGACGACGAGGAATGCCATGTTGAGGAACGTGTCGGAATTCCACGAGATGGTGGTCTGAAAGACGGTGATCGCGCGGTTTGTCGGCGTCAGGTGGAGGATGGTGAACAGCCCGCCGATCGCCAGCCCGGCGAGCACCATCGTCGCATAGGAGACAGCGAAGAGGTACGCGCTCACCCGACCGGTGTAGTACTTCCGGTAGATATTGAGGATGGGGATGATGATCAGGTCGGCGAAGATGAAGGCGATCACGCCTGAAAAGCTAATGCCGCCGCGGAAGAGCACGGCGGCGAGGGGAACATTTCCCACCGAGCAGACAAAGCTCATCATTGCCACGAGCGGACCGATGAATGCTCCCCACACTTCAGTCCCGGCTCCGTGACCGGTGAGGAACAGGGCTGACCACCAGGAATCGGGAACCCAGGCACCGAGGGCACCGGCGATGAGAAAGCCCAGCACCAGATCCGTCCAAAGGCTGTAGATGTTCATGAAGAAGTAGTGCGCGATCGAGGTGAAGGCACGTGCCGATACGAGGCGCTGGAGCAGCGGCCCTTCGGTCACCGACATGTCCATCGCGGCGTGTCCTTCCATGCGCCCGTACAGACCTCGCTCCGCCTGTGCACGCGCGGCATCGACCAGCTGTCGCGTCAGCGTGACCCGGAAGATCAGGGCGAGAAGCACCACCATGAGGACGCCGCCGGCCAGCTCGCCGGCAAGAAACTGCCAGCCGAGCAGGATGAGGAGAACGAGCCCGAGTTCGATCACGAGGTTCGTCGAGGCGAATTCGAAGATGATCGAATTGGCGAAGGACGCGCCCTTGCGAAACAGCGTACGAGCGAGCGCCACCGCCGCGTACGAGCACGATGACGACGCAGCGCCAAAAGCCGCAGCCGTGACCACACCCTGTGGTGAGTCCTTGCCGAGAAGCCGAGCGACCGTCTGCTTCGGAACGACCACCTCGATGATTGCTGAGAGGAGGAAGCCCAGGGCCAGCGGCCACAACACCTGCCAGAACATCGCAAACGCCAGCCGTAGCGCGTCGCCGAGATGGCCGAGTACAGAGTTCATC
>JBIOIZ010000156.1:0-4472 GCA_044450385.1 Candidatus Dormibacteria bacterium | reverse complement strand
TCCCCACTGGGGGTTGGAGGTCCAATGGCCATAGACGGCGCCGGCCGGCTCTCCGGGGGGCGGAGGCGGATCCTGGGGGAAGTATTCGTGCATATCGTCAGTCATCATCCGGCTCCGAGGTTTTCATTTTGGTGACACTCAGCAGCATGACGTTCGATGCTCAGCGTGCCCTGAGCCATGCCTGTGACATTGCTGGGACCACCGGTGGCCGGCGTCATCGAGTCGTGCCGTGCTCATCTCCGCCAGAGCGTACCTGCAGATCGTGGTCGCGAGAGCCGACCTCGGGGTACCATCTGACGGCCGCGGCGGCTGACGTCGCAGCCCGTCCTTGAACTCGCCGTTCCACTCAACGTCTCACCTGAGGTTCGAGGTTGTCTCGTTCGTACGATCTTTCAGGTCGCCGCCCGGTACGCCGGCGGCGCGCATCGCTCAAGACCGGCCGCCAGCAGGTTGCCAGGGGATCCTTCGTCGTTGCCGGTTTCCTGGTGTCGATCGTCGCGGGTGTGGTGCTCTACTTCCTGCCTGCGCTCCAGGTCGCGCTCCGTGACACCGGCCAGGTCAACACCTCACTCGGCGGCACCGCCCAGCTCAAACCCGTTTCCGCGAGCGAGAGCCTCTCGGCGACGGCGCCCTTCACGCTCCTGCTTCTGGGCTCAGACAGCGATTCGAAGTTCAAGGGCGACTACCTGACCCAGTCGATGATTCTGACCCGGGTTGATCCCGCCACGAAGCACGTGACCATGCTCTCGATTCCGCGCGATCTCTGGGTGCGCCTCTGCATTGGAGGCAACGGCAAGATCGACCAGGCATTCCTCCATGGCGGCGCCCAGTGCGCCATCCAGACCGTGGAGCGTGACCTGCGGGTCCACATCGATTACTACGCGTGGATCGGGCTGCAAGGGCTGGTCTCGGTGCTGAACGAGCTCGGCGGAATCAACGTGGTCGCCAACAACCCGGTGATGGACGACTACTACCCGGCGGATCTCTCGGGCGGGAACCCCTTTGACTACCAACGAATTCTCGTGTTGCCCGGTGCCCAGCACATGAGTGGCGCGCTCGCGCTCGAATATGTCCGCGCACGCCACGACGATGCGTACGGCGACTTCGCGCGCTCGCAACGTCAGCAACAGATCCTGATCGCCTTGCGCGCCAAGACCAAGCACATCTCGCTCGCGGACATTCCCAGCCTCGCGACGTCACTCGGTGCTGACTTTCAGACCAGCATGAGCATCGGCCAGGTGAGTGGACTACTGCCGATTGCGGGCTCGGTGCCCCTCGCTTCGATCACGCAGGTGGTGCTGCTGCCTCCGTACACGAGCACCGTCTACGTCGGCGGACAGGATGCGCTGATGCCGAACTGGGCATTGATCCGGCCGGAGGTCGCGAAATACTTCCCGGCGGAGTCATGAGATGAAACGCACCGCCATCCTCATCGCGCTCATGCTCGCCAGCGGGCTCGCTGCGAACCGAACGCTTGCCGTCCTGCAGACGCACACCACATCGGCCGCGCTCATCAGCACGACGAGCCCCCAGGTGCGCCTCCCGGGCACGATCTATGTGAGCCAGCAGGGCTCGATCTATGCGATCTCCGGATCCAGTGTCCGCCGCCTCGAACTCCCGTCGGGTGGCGTCTGGACGCAACCCCGCGTTCTTGCGGATGGATCGCTGCTCGTGATCCGCCGGTTCGATGCGTATTCCGACCTGTATCACGTCAGCGCCGCAGGTCGCGTTCTCAGCCAGATGACATCCGATGATCAGTCGACGGCCAACCCGACGCTGCAACTCGATCACTGGATTCTCTGGCCCGCAATCGGCGCGGACGGCACCAGCCTGTATTTCGCGACGGACGCGCCAAAGCCCGTGCCCAATCAGAGCTACGAGGTGGACTTCTCCCTCTGGTCTGCACCGGTCAGCGCGGCGTTGAGCATCGGTGACACCGGAGTGAGCGGTGGAACCCGGTGGTCGGTGCCCGACCTCTATACAGGCGGCGACATCCAACCGGTGCCCCTCCCGAATGGCAGCATGCTCTACGCCAGCTACGCGAATACCGGGAAGGGGACGGTGGTCACGGTGCTCGGCCTGCAGACGGGCCCGAGCAGCCGGATGCACTCGTTGACCACGCCGCAGCAGGATTGCGGCGCTCCCTCTGTCGCGGCGGACGGCGTGACCGTGGCCATGGTATGCATTCATTCGGGCCAGGCAGCTGATCTCGAGGTTGCGACTCTCGAGGGAAACTCGCTCGGCCCGGCGCGCGTGCTGCTCGCGAACTGCCTGTGCAACTCGCCGTCGTGGTCGCAGAGCGGGGATAACCTTCTTTATATGAATGCAGCCGACCCGAACGGCAACTTCGGGCTCTGGTACATCGCGAATGCGGGCGGCGCGCGCCCTGGTACGTCGCAGCGTGTGACCGACTCCAGCGTGGACCTTGACGCGACGTCAGCCGCCGCGTGGTCGGGCCACTGACGCGTCAGCTCGCGGGCTGAGTCAGGTCGTACACGGTCACACCATCGACCGTCGTCGCCGTGAAGTGCTGCTCCACCCATTGGACGATCTGACTCGATGTGCCGCCACCACTCCCGAGGCCGCCTCCCGATCCGAGGAAGTAGTGGATGCGGCCCTGGGCAACGTACTGTTCGAATTGCGCGAGGCTGGGTGCCGGATCGGTTCCATTGAAGCCACCGATCGCCATGATCGGGTCGCCGGTCGCGAGCTGATATCCGGCTGCTGAGTTAGCGTCGATTGTGGCGCCAACCCAGGTGTACCGGCCGGCATTGGTCTGCAGCAGCTTGACCAGCGCAGCGCCGGGCGTGCCGGCGTTGAGGAACCCGCCGCCACCGGCTCCGCCTCCCCCGCCGGGGAGAGCGAATCCTCCTCGGCCGGCTCCCCCCGGGATTGCGAAGGCGCCACCACCGAAGCCACCTCCGCCTGGGAACCCGCCGCCGCCGCCGAATCCGCCGGGAACTCCGCGACCGCCGGTGAATCCGCCTGGAAGACCACGTGTCGAAGCGTCGGCGACCACCGGGCCCGCCGAGGGAATTGCGCCGGAGTGGGGCGTCAGCACGGTGTCGACGGTGTACGCGGCGGGTCCTGCGAACGCCGCGACGAGAGCCACGGCGAGCACGCCGGCGGCGACAGCGCGGTGCAACAGCGGCAGTCCGAGAACCGCGATCGCGGCGCCGATACCGAGCACGGCGATCGCTGCGGCGAGCCCCGGAGCGAAAGCAGGGCTCCGTTGGAGCAGGACCGCCGACCAGATGCTGGTGGTGGCGACGGTTCCTGCAAGCACGATCCGCGCCCACGGCTGCGAGCGCCGCTGCCAGAGCATCACGCTCCCGATGCCGATCAGTGCGCCGATCGCAGGCGCCAGCGCAACCGTGTAGTACGGGTGAATGATCCCCGCCGCCAGGCTGAAGACCCCCGCGGTGACCAGGAGTGAGCCGCCCCAGAGCAGGAATGCGGCGCGGGTGCGGTCCGTGCGCGCCCTCGTCAGCGTGAAGGCGAGCCCCGTGACCAGCAGAATCAACGCAGCCGGAAGGAGCCAGGAGATCTGACCACCGAAGCTTGCGGTGAAGAGGCGTCCGAGACCCGTCGGCCCCCACATCGAGCCGGTGGTGCCCGTACCGCCGACGCTGCCGGTCTCATTGCCGGTCAGCCTCCCAAACCCGTTGTAGCCGAAGATCAGATCAAGGATGCTGTTGTTCTGCGACCCACCGATATAGGGACGATCCGACGCCGGGGTGAGCTGGACGATCGCGACCCACCAGCCCGACGCCACCACCATCGTCGCGGCGGCGACCGCGAGCTGGGCGATCCGGCGGCGGAGCGACAGCGGGGCGGCGATGAGGTAGCCGAGGCCGAACGCGGGAACCACCAGGAACGCCTGGAGCATCTTGGTCAGGAAGGCGAATCCGACGAGAGTCGCCGCCAGTACCAGCCACTTGGTCTTGCCCGCCTCGATCGCCCGCACCGTGGCATACGTGGCGATGGTGAGCAGCAGGGCGAGCAGGGCGTCGGGGTTGTCGAAGCGGAACATGAGCGCGGCAACCGGGGTGAGTGCGACGGTCGCGCCGGCGATCAGCGCCGCCGCCGGCGAGAACCACCGGCGAACGGTGAGATACGTGAAGCCGACCGTGGCCACGCCCTCGAGCGCCTGGGGGACGAGGATGCTCCACGCATTGACGCCGAACACCCGCGCCGAGAGGTCCATCCCCCAGAGCGCTGCGGGCGACTTGTCAACCGTGATGAAGTTCGATGAGTCGAAGGATCCGAAGAAGAAGGCCTTCCAGCTCGTCGATCCCGCCTCGACGGCGGCGGAGTAGAAGGCGTTCGCTCACCCCGACGCACCGAGATCCCAAAGGTAGAGGAGGGCGGCAATCCCGAGCAGGCTGATCAGGGAGGGACGAACCCACGCCGCATCCTCCTGACGGCCGCGCACCAGCGACCAGGCCCACCGGACGGGCGGGACATCGCTG
>JBIOIZ010000155.1:0-4503 GCA_044450385.1 Candidatus Dormibacteria bacterium | reverse complement strand
GGCGCAAAGGGCGTGATCGCGAGCGTTACCCGGTTCTGCTCTTTGACCGCCGACGCTATTCCACTCCAAATCATCGTGGGCACGAACGGTGAAAATCGGGCCGCACGATCGCACGCCTTCGAGCGGCTGCTCGAATGCGACACAGCGTTATGTCAACCTGTGCCACGCGCCGCTCACGACATCGCTCAGATCATCTATACGAGTGGAACGACTGGTACCCCGAAGGGGATCGTCTACACACACGGCGAGATCGCCCGGCGCTATCCGTTCCTCAAGGCGACAAGTCAGATCAATGGAGATGCCGTCAGGCCATTCGTCCGGCTGATGGCGCTCCCGCCGGCGCACGCGTTGGGCGGAAGCTTCTTCTTTCTCAGGCTCGTGTCGAAGAGCACGATCGTCTGTCAGGACACCTTCGACGCACGCCAATTTCTGCATGCAGTGGGTCAACACCGCGTCACATCGACCGTACTTGTACCGTCGATGTGCGAAGCGTTGCTCAACGAAGAAGATATCGGTGCCTACGATCTTTCTTCGTTGCGAACGATCGTCGCTGGAGGGGCCTTCGTCTCGGCTTCGCTCGTCGAGAGGTTTGAAGCAAAATTCAAGAAGCGCCTGGTCATCAGCTACGGCCTGACGGAGGTACCCGGGGTAACGCTGGGGTCGTCGAAGGCCAAGCCGGGTTCTGCCGGGCGCCTGCCATCAGCCGTTGACGTGCGATTCGTCGATGCAGACGGTCGCCCGCTTTCGGTGGGCGAAATCGGGGAGGTTCAGTTCAAGAGGCACTGGGCGAGCAGCATCTATCGCCCTGACGACGAGGCCCCAGAGGGGACCGAGGGCGATGATGAGTGGTTCTCTACGGGGGACATCGGTTATCTCGACGCCGATCGCGAGCTGTTCATCACTGGCCGGATCAAACAGCTCATCAGCGTAGGTGGGGTGAAGATCAACCCTCAGGAAATAGTGGACGTCATTATGCGCCTGGGTGTTCGGCAGTGCGCGGTCGTCGGACTCCCGCATTCCTTGCTTGGCGAGGAGGCGGTCGCGTGTGTCGTTCCTGGAGAGCAAGCGCCAATTACAGAAGAGGCTGTCCTTGCGCATTGTCGAGCGAATCTCGAGAAGCGAATGGTCCCGTCGAGCGTGCTGTTCTTCGAAGCTCTTGCGAAAACCGCGCTTGGCAAGATCAGGATCGAAGTGCTGCGCCAGGAGGTACTGCGCAGACGCGCCGCCGTCGTTGAGACCGACCTGATTAGGGGGCTTCGTTCGGCGTCGCCGGCTGGACGCCGGTCGTTGCTGAGGGAAGAGATTGGGAAACATCTGCGGCGGATTTTCCATCGCGAGTCGCCTGCCTCCCTTATTTCGGAACTCGACGTCGGTGCGACGTTTGGCCAACTTGGCCTGGATTCGCTCGGAGCGCTCGAGCTTGCGAATTCGCTTAGCGTTGCGGTCGGCCGGCCGCTCTCGGCGACTCTGACCTTTGATCACCCTACGATCGACGCCGTCTCTGACGAACTCCTCAAGGAGTTGTTCCCGTCCACCGACGCGGTAGCAACGGCCAGGTCCGCCGGGCGATCGGCGCAACGCGAGCCCGTGGCCATCGTCGGCATTGGTTGCCGCTTGCCGGGGAAGGAGGGGACGCTGGCGGATCCCGAAGCGTTCTGGAGGTCGCTTCGTGACGGTGTCGCCAGTACACGCGTCGTCCCGTCCGAACGCTGGAACGTCGAGCAGTTCTACGACGCGGTACGCGGCACGCCCGGCAAGACGTACACGCGCTGCGGTTCGTTCATCGATGGCGTCGACCTGTTTGACGCCGACTTCTTCGGCATTACCCCTGCGGAGGCAAAAGGGCTCGATCCGCAACAACGGCTCCTGCTCGAAGTCTCGTGGCAGGCGTTGGAGCATTCCGGTCACGACCCATACAGTCTCAGCAGCGGACAGACCGGAGTGTTTGTGGGTATCACAGGCTCCACCTACCCAAGCGCCAACTTCCTCGGCGTGATGCCTTGCATGGCGCCAGGGCGTATCTCTCAGTTCCTGAATTTCCGCGGCCCCTCGTTTGCTATCGATACGGCCTGCTCCTCGTCGCTGGTGGCAATTCACCTCGCCGTGCAGAGCTTGCGCAGCGGGGAATGTGACGTCGCCCTTGCCGGTGGCGTCAACGTAATGACCTCGCCGAGGCCATTTGTATACCTATCAGCCATTCAAGCCCTCGCCGCGGACGGGCGCTGCAAAGCGTTTGACGCGGGCGCCGACGGCTACGGGAGGGGTGAGGGATGCGTCATCGTGGTCCTCAAGCCGCTGTCGCTCGCAGTCAAAGAGCACGATCGGATCATTGCGCTGATCCGTGGCAGCGCGGTCTGCCACGACGGCCGGCGTCAGAGCCTGACGGCTCCCAACGGAGCGGCGCAACAAGCGGTCATCGCCGCTGCGCTTGAAGACGCTGGAGCGCAAGCATCAGAGGTTGACTACCTGGAGGCTCATGGTACCGGCACACCCCTCGGCGACCCGATTGAGGTGAAGGCAGCCTTGGCAGTGCTCGGGCAGAATCGAGAGCGGCCTCTCATGATTGGCTCGGTGAAGACCAACATCGGACACACCGAGGCCGCGGCCGGGGCATCGGCGCTAGCCAAGGTTGCTCTGTCGCTGGAGCACGGCGAGATTCCACCGCTTCTCCACCTCAAGCGCATCAACCCACTCATCGAACCGTTGTCGGAGCGCTTCAGCATACCGACGTCACTTCAGGCATGGCCCAGGACATCGGGCCATCGCCGCTTGGCTGGCGTGACCTCACTTGGATTCAGTGGCACGAACGCGCATGTCCTGCTCGAGGAATCACCCACTGCTGCGACGGTGCAGCGCACGCCACCCGATGATGCGAGCCGACCTCACTTAATGTGCCTGTCCGCGCGGACGGAGCCCGCCCTTGCGGAGCTAGTAAACGCGTACGCCGCGTATCTCGAGCGTGGCCCCGCCGAGGCGTTCGCGGATGTGTGCTTCACCACCAACGCCGGCCGCGCCCCCTTTCCATACCGACTCGCCGTCGTCGCGCCGACCGCCTCCGTCGCGCGCGAGCGCCTGTCGGTGCGCGCCTTGCGCGCGCCAGCCGGGGGTGGAGGCGCCGCGAGACGTCCGAAGCTGGCCTTCCTGTTCACCGGGCAGGGATCGCAGTACACCGGCATGGGACGGCAGCTCTACGAGACACAGCGGGTGTTTCGGGAGGCACTGCAGCGCTGCGCTGAAGTGCTGCAGCCCTCGCTTCCTCGCCCCTTGCTGGAAGTGCTGTTCCATGACGCCGCGCAGGATCCGGCAGACAGCCCTCTGCTGGACGATGCTGCACTGGTGCAACCTGCGCTGTTCGCGTTCGAATGGTCGCTGTCCGAGCTGTGGCGCTCGTGGGGAGTCGAGCCCGATCTGGTGATTGGGCACAGCCTGGGGGAATACGTCGCGGCATGCGTCGCCGGGTTGTTCTCCTTGGAGGACGGTTTGTGCCTCGTCGCCGAGCGCGGGCGGCTGACCCGGGAACTGGCACCCAATGGCGCGATGCTTGCGCTGGTCGCTACGGCGCAGCGTGCCCAGCGGGCGATCGCTGCCCACTGCGACCGCGTCGCGATCGCCGCCGTGAACGGTCGCGAGAGCACCGTCATCTCTGGAGATGCGGACGCCCTTGCGGAGATCGAACGGGCTTTGGCGGCGAAGCGCATCATCAACCGCCGGTTGGCTGTAGCCTATGGCTATCACTCGCCGCTCATGGATCCGGTCCTGGACGCATGGGAGCGTTTCGTTTCCAAGCTCATGTTCTCGCGACCGCGGTTGAATCTGGTTTCGACGCTGACTGGGTCGCTCGCCACCTACGAGGAGATGTCTCGTCCGGAGTACTGGCGCCGACACTTGCGCGAGCCCGTCCAGTTCGCCGCGGGAGTGGATCGATTGGTCGCCGAGGGCTGCAGCGCCTACCTCGAGATCGGACCGAACCCCGTTCTCCTCGGAATGGCCCGCCAACACCTGGCGGAACAGGCGGACGCCCATGTCTGGCTGCCGTCTTTGCGACGCGACCGGGGCGCTCGGGAGCAGATGCTCGAAAGCCTCGGTGCTCTTTACGTGCGCGGCGTGGACCCAAACTGGAGCGGATTCTACGAAGGCGAACAGCTAAAAAGAGTCGTCGTGCCTGGCTATCCGTTCCAGCGAAAGAGCCATTGGAGCGTGCGGCTTGGCGTGACAAGCGAAATTGCCGACGCCAAGGGGCCGCCCGCTCATGCAGCATCCAGTGCGGCGCCCGTTCGGGCGCAGCTCGCTGCCTCGCTGAAAGAGCGCACCGAACAGCTCACCCAGCACCTGCGCCAGATCTTTGGTCAAGTCCTCGGCTGGGCGCCGGAGTCCTTGCCGCCCGATATGAATCTGCTCGACTCCGGGCTCGATTCCCTGCGAGTCATGGAACTCCTGTCCGGCATCAGGCAATCCCTCAACGTCGTGTTGTCTCCCGCCGATTTCTTCGCACGGCCCACGCTC
>JBIOIZ010000154.1:0-4608 GCA_044450385.1 Candidatus Dormibacteria bacterium | reverse complement strand
GTGGGCGGGAGGGGTAGCCGCCGGGCCTCGCGCCGCGCCTGCTCGAGCGGCGTTTCGAAGGGCAAGGCTGACACGGTGAGGCCGGCCGCCGGGCGCTCGCCGAGGAGCAGGCGGCCGCGCAGCTCACCGGCGCTGGCCAGCCCTGCGACGAGGGTGACCGCCAGTGCGACCGCGAATGCGCCAAGGGGCCGGTGTCTCATGGACCTACCTCCGTGTGATTCGTCCGCGGCCACACGTGACCCGGATGACTCCGATCGAGAAGCGCGAGTGCCCGCGCCGGTGCCCCGATAACACGAAGACGTCGGGGAGGCGCGGAAGGTTGACGTCGTGTGGTCACCGAGGGAGCGAGTTTCCGCCCGTCATCGCAGCGCGGTAACCGTGACGGTTTCGCCGCTCGTGCCCGCTCGGGCGCCCTTGAAACAACCCGTCGAACCGACGGCGGTGATCACCCCAGCGCTGCCCGGGGCAGAGGAGGGCGCAGCGGCAGCAGAAACGCGACGCGGCGGTGGTAGTCGAGGTACGGCTCGCCGTAGCGCAACGCGAGGTTGTGCTCCTCGCGCCGTGCCCGCGCGATGGTGACCCGAATCGCGGGGTAGAGCAGGATCAGAGCGGGCAGCGAGCGCGTGGCGACGATCACGCCGACGAGCAGGATGAGCACGCCGAGGTAGTACGGGTGTCGCACCCAGCGGTACGGCCCGCACGTTACCAGCTCGTTGCCCTTGCCGAGCGCGCGAACTGCGGCGAGCGCCAGCAACCCACCCACGAGCAGGATCGGCGCCGCGATGCGGATCGTGGTCTGGCTCCACTGGGCGGTGAGCCAGGCGCCGGCGGCCCATCCGAGAACGACCAGGACCCAGGCGATGGCCATCTCGCCGACGGGCACGCCTGCCACGATCTCGGGGTCTTCTGCCACGAGTTGGCCGCCTGCTTTGACCTCAGCGCCTTCGGCTCGCGGCAGCGGCAGCGGGGCGCAGCGCGCGGTAGCGCTCCAGGCCAGCGAGCAGCAACGCGGCAGCGCGCTCCAGCTTGGGTGCCTCGAGGACATACGCGAGGCGCACCTCGTCCTTGCCGGCGTTGGGTGTGGCGTAGAAGCCACCGGCGGGTGCGACCATCACGGTTTCGCCGTTCTGCTCGAAGTCGGAGAGCAGCCAGGCTGCGAAGTCATCGGAATCCTCGACGCCCGCCATCTTCACGATCATGTAAAACGCGCCGCGCGGCTGGCGCAGCACGATGCTCGGATCACGGGTCAGCGCCGCGAACGTCACGTCGCGGCGGTGCTGGTACTCGGCGCGCACCGCGTCGAAGTAGCTCTCGGGCAGCCGGTAGGCGGCGATCGCTCCTACCTGCTCGAGCGTCGGCGGGCACAGCCGCGCCTGGCCGAACTTGAGCACCGAGGCCATCACCTCGCGGTTGCGCGAGATCACGGCGCCGACGCGTGCGCCGCAGGCGGAGAAGCGCTTGGAGATCGAGTCCACCACGATGACACGTTCCTCGATCCCCGGCAGATCGAGCACCGAGTGGTGGCGGCGGCCGTCGTAGGTGAACTCTTTGTATACCTCGTCGGCGATGAGGAACAGGTCGTGGCGCTTGACGAAGGCCGCGAGACGCTCCAACTCGTCCCAGTTGAGCACCGTCCCGGTGGGGTTGTTGGGCGAGCACACGAGCACCGCGCGGGTGCGCGGCCCGATCGCGGCATCGAGCGCCGCATCGGCCGGCAGGTGGAAGCCGTCCTCGGCAACGGTGCGCACCGGCCTCACGTGAAGGCTGGCCATCTCGGCGTAGCCGTTGTAGTTGGTGTAGAACGGCTCGGGGATGAGGATCTCCTCACCCTTGTCCGCCACTACGTTGAAGGCGAACAGGATCGCCTCGGAGCCGCCGTTGGTGATGAGCACGTCGCGCGGCTCGAGCGCGATCTCGTAGCGGGCGAAGTACTCCACCATCGCGGTGCGCAGCTCCGGCAGCCCGTCCGACGGGCCGTACGCGAGCACCTTCTCCTTGAAGCCGGCGACCGCGCGGAAGAACTCGGGCGGGGTGGGCACGTCGGGCTGGCCGATGTTGAGGTGGTAGATCGCCACGCCGCGTGCACGCGCTGCGGCTGCCAGCGGCGCGAGCTTGCGGATCGGTGACTCCTGGATCGAGGTGGCGCGGTGGGAGATGTTCATCTCGCCTCCTTGCCCGGCCGGTTGGCGCGGTGCGGCCCCGCCCGGCGGGGGGCGGCACGAGACTAGCGGCCCGCCCGGTGAAAGGCAAGCGCATGCCAAAAGGCTGGCCGGTTGCGCGTCGGGATTGGCTGGCCAGGGGGCCGTCTCAACAAGCGTGGGACTATGCTGGTCGAGCGGGAGGTGACCGAACATGTACTGGCAAGCGTGGTCCGGGCGTCTGAAGCAGGAGTTGGGCCTCGACACCGAGCCGGTCGCGGTGACGTTCGCCGGACCGGCGGTGGCTGGGACGTTGATGGCCCAGGGCAAGGTCTCGGTGTGCCAGGCACTCAGGCGGGCGAGCGAGGGCGATGAGGTCACCATCACGGTGGAGACGTGCGGCTGTCCCGGCGGCCTGGTCAGCCTCGGGCTCGGGCAGACGCCGCCGGCAGGAAAAGAGCGGCTCGCCGATTTCCTCATCAACAAGGAGAAGGTGTACTGCTCGCGCATTGCGATTCATCGCGGGCAGAAGAGCGTCGAGCCGCCCGCGGGCGTCGCAAGCCGCATCGTGTTCACACCCCTGGCCAAGGCGGAGCTGCTTCCCGACCTCGTCGTGTTCCTGGGTCGGCCAGGTACGCTCCACCACCTGATCGGGTTCGCCGGGTACTGGGAGGGTGGCTCGATGAAGGCCGAGCTGGCGGGTCCCGCCTGCAGGACCGGGATCGCCTACCCGCTGGTCACCGGCGAGGTTGGGCTGTCGCTGCTCGACTTCGGCGCGCGCCGGCTCGCCGGATTCGCCGAGGACCAGCTCCTCGTCGCGATTCCGCTCCACCGCATGCTCGGGGTCATGCAGGCCCTCGAACATGGTGTCGGCGGCAAGGGCGAGGAGGAACTGACCGAGATCGAGAGGCAGATCGACGAGCTAGGCCCGGTCGCGCCGGTTTAGGAAGAGCGACAGACCGTGGACAAGGCATAGACCGCGGGAATCCAGGGTCAGCGGAGCTTAGCCACGCCAGCCCGGGGCGTTGGGCAGCGGGAGCCAGCGTGAAGTCGGCTCGCTCGCGTCCGCTACTGGCGGACCATCGTGATGGTGGTGGGGTCGTTGGTGACGTTGTCGATCACGGAAGCCGTGGCGATGACCCCGGCACCGGCGGTCACGGTGACCTTGGCGTACCCTCGATCCAGCGCGGCGAGATGCGCCTTGGTGACGAACGGCTGGTTCTCCTGTGCCCAGGCGCCGGGGTCGAGCGTGACGTCGTAGCTCCCCACCGAGTTGCCGGCGCCATCGAACAGCGTCACGGTCACGGTGGCGGGCTGGGCGCTCGTGTTGGTGAGCGAGATGTTGGTGCGGTACGCCGCGTCCTCCGCCAACTGCGGCAGCCATGTCGACTGGCCGGCGGCGAGCGTCGCGCTGGCGGCGTACGAGGCGTAGTCCTGCCCGACCGTTCCGGGGCCGGGGACCAGGCCGGCGTAGGTACGCGACGTCACGACGAGTGGCTGGTCGGAGATGACCTCGAGCGCGCCGGACCCCTCAAAGCCGGGCAGCCCGAGGATGTCCCCCACGATGGACTGGCCGCCGGCGGGCACGGTCACGGTGCTAGTGAACACGGCGCCGGTAACGTGGATGCGCAGTTGAGCGTTGGCCGCAACCGTGCCAGGGTTGAGCAGGCCCACGTCCGAGACCCACACGCTGCTGTGGCGGCCGGGCGCGTGGCTCACCACCGGCACCCATACCGTGCCCGCGCTGACGCTCGCCGCGGGAACCATCGCGATGGTCGTAGGGTCGCCGCTGGCGCGGTCGATCACGGAGGCGGAGGCGATGATCCCCGCGCCGGAGGTGACGAGTACCTCCGCGTAGCCCTGATCCACGGTGCTCTGCCCGGCCTTGTTCGCGAACGGCTGGTTCTCCTGCTTCCACTCACCTGGACCGAGCGTCACGTCGTAGCTACCCAGGACGACGCCGCTGCCGTCGAACAAGGTCACCGTCGCGGCCGCTGGTTCCGTACCGGCGTCGGTGAGCGCGATGTTGGTCCGGAACGCCGCGTTCTGCACCAACTGCGGCAGCCAGGCGACACCACCAGCGCTGAGGCAGGCCGAGGTTGGGTACGACACATAGTCCTGACCCACCGTGCCGCTCGCAAGTTGGTCATACGTGCGTGAGGTGACCACCACGGGCTGGTCGGAGCGGACCTGCAGCGCCGCGGAGCCTTGATATCCGAGCACGTTGGCGACGTCCGCGAAGACCGCCTGCTCCCCGCTCGGTACGGTGATAGTGCCTGTGTGCGTCCCGTCCGGCGCGTAGAGGAGCCCCTGCACGTACGCTGTGTTGGCGCTGGGGTTGAGCACGCCGACGTCGGACCGCCACACGCTGCCGCCGCTCCCGTTGCTGTGGCTGACCACCGGCAGCCATGAGACGAACCCGGCGCCAACCGTGACCTGGCTCGAGCTAGTGCCTTGATTCGCGACGTTT
>JBIOIZ010000153.1:0-4622 GCA_044450385.1 Candidatus Dormibacteria bacterium | reverse complement strand
GCGCTGACCGCGGCGCTTGCGTCGAGCGGCTTTCCGGCAAGCGCCTTCTGCTTTCTCGGCTTCCTGCCGCGGACCGCGGGCAAGCTCATCCGTGTCCTCGAGGATGCACTGCGCGAGGAGCGCACCATCGCCTTCTTTGAGTCGCCGATGCGGATCGCCAAGACGCTTCGACTGGCGACACCAGTTCTCGGCGAGCGCCCCATTGTGGTTGCCCGGGAGCTCACCAAGCTCCATGAGACACTGCACCGTGGGACCGCGGCGACACTGGTCGAGGAATTCACGGCGCGGCCGCCCCGGGGTGAGTGCACGGTCGTCGTCGGGGCACACCCATGAGCGACGACCTGCCGGCTCTCGTCGACACCCACTGTCACCTGGTGCTGCTCGAGGAACGCGGGCTGCTCGATGCAGCCCTCGAGGGAGCGGCATCCGCAGGGGTCGATGAGATCATCTCCGTGGGTCTCAACCTCGAGGACTCGGAACGCAATTGCCGGATCGCCGAGGAGCACGCCGGGGTGTACTTCACGTGCGGCTGGCATCCACATGAGCCCGCACCACCCGACGACCGCCAGCTCGACGCGCTGGCTGCGTTGCTCCGCCATCCCAAGGCGGTCGCGGTCGGGGAGGTCGGTCTCGACCTGTTCTTTCGTCCCGGCTACCACGAGGTGCCGCTCGACATCCAGCAACGGTCGTTCCGAGCGATGCTCGAGCTCGCACGCGACGCGGGGAAGCCGGTGCTCATCCACGATCGCGATGCGCACGATGAAGTGCTCGTAGCTGTGGGCGATGTCCCGGGGAGCACCGGGATCATGCATTGCTTCAGCGGCGATGCGGCCTTCGCGCGCCGATGCGCCGACCACGGCTTCATCGCGTCGTTTTCGGGCATCGTCACGTTCCCGCGCGCCGAGAACATCCAGCACGCAGCCCGCACGGTGGCGAATGACGGCTTCGTGGTCGAGACCGATTCGCCGTTTCTCAGCCCGGTTCCCGAGCGCGGCAAGCCGAACCTCCCGGAACGTGTCGCGATCACGGCGGCCGCGGTGGCACGACTGCGGGGCACCCGTTCCGAGGATGTGCGCGCCGCAACGACGCGCACCGCGCATCGCGTGCTTGGCATCGCGACGGCCGGCACTGCCGCGGCACGTGGCTGAGGCGACCCCCGAGCGTGCCCGCCGGCCGCTCGACCTCACCGACCCGAGGACGCTCACTGCGGTGTCCCGTCGCGTCGGCCTGCGTCGCGACACCGGCCTCGGCCAGCACTTCCTGATCGACCGCGACGTCCTCGATGCCATCGTCGACGCTCTCGACCCCGCGCCGGACAGCGAGGTGCTCGAGATCGGGTGCGGGCTCGGCACGCTCACCGGCGCGCTGGCAGCGCGGGCGCGCCGAGTCGTGGCGATCGATGTCGACCCCGCCTGCGTGGCGGGTACTGAGATCACTCAGCGCGCGAATCCCAATGTGACCGTGCTCGAAGCGGATGCCCGCACCGTCGATCCGGCTGCCCTGGGCTTTACCAGGGGCTGGCTCGCCACCGGCAATCTTCCCTACCAGCTGACCGGGCTGGTGCTGATGCGTCTCGTCGAGGCCGCGGAGCCTCCCGCGAGGGCCGTCGTGCTCGTGCAGCGCGAGGTGGCGGCGAGACTCGCCGCGGAGCCGGGAGACTGGAGCCTCGCGACCGTTGCCATACGATCGCTTGCCGGCGTCGAGCGCATTCGCGACGTGCCGCCGAGCGCATTCGACCCGCCCCCGGCGGTGCATTCGTCAATCATCAGGATCGTGCCGTCGCCCAAGGCGGACCCCGCGATCCGGGCATCGATGCTCGCGCTTGCCAGGCCGCTGTTCCAGTCTCGCCGCAAGACGCTGCGCAACGGCCTGTCGCGTGCTCTCGGCGGCGACGTCGCCGGTGCTGGGGCTGCCCTGGCCGGCGCGGGCATCGATCCGGGGCGCCGGCCGGGTACGCTTCGGCTCGATGAGTGGGAGCTCCTCGCTCGCGCAGTCGCGGACGTGAGGTTGGTCACGCGATGAGGCAGCCCGTCACCCGTGCCGCAACCGAGCCCCGCGAGGACGGCCAGGTTGCGCCACTCCACGCAGCACGCCCGGCGATTGCCGCCGCCCCCGAGCAGCGCAAGGGATTCGCGGCAGTGCTTCGCCGCCGCGACTTCCGGTACCTGTGGTTGGCCCAGCTGCTCTCGCAGCTCGCCGACAAGTTCCTCATGTTCACGCTGCTCGTCTTCATGTACACGCTCACCAAACGCGCATCGCTGCAGTCGGTGCTGATGATCGCGTACACGTTGCCGAGCGTTCTGTTGAGCGCGCCCGCGGGCGTCTACGCAGATCGACACGACAAGCGCGCGCTGATGATCGGCACCAACGTGGCTCGCGCCGGTCTCATCCTCCTCATCCCGATCGCGCAGCTGTTCCCGCCGCTGCGCGGTCAGGCGTGGCCGCTCATCGTGATCACGCTGCTGTTCAGCTCGGCGGGACAGATCTTCGCTCCCGCTGAAGCCGCGAGCATTCCAACACTGGTCACTCGCCGGCAGATCACCGAGGCAACCTCGCTCTTCATGACCACGGTCATCCTGACTCTCGTTCTCGGTGTGCCGGCGGCGACGATTGCCATCGGCTTCTTCGGCAACCAGGCACCGTTCTACATCGCGACGGGGCTCTTCGGGCTCGCGGCGATATCGGTGTGGAGGGTGAGCGTCAGCCTTCGTGCTGAGCAGGAGGTCAGTGGTCCGTCGCCAAATATCCTGCGCGAGTTGCGCGACGGCATCGAAATCCTCCGCAACAGCCCGCCGCTTCGCCTCGGGCTGTATCAGCTGACGCTTGCGATCGTTGTGGTCTTCACCATCTTCGCGCTCGGGCCGGTATATCTCGTCGAGGTGCTCCAGCGGTCTGACACCGAGACGTACATCGTGCTCGTGCCGGCGATGTTCGGCCTCATCGGCACGGCCGCGCTGCTGGGTCAGCGGACAAGTTTCCCGCGCGCCAGGACCTTGGTTGCCGCCATCAGTGGCGCGGGCCTGTCGCTGCTCATCATGGGCATCGTTCCCGACGTGCTTCGCACCCACGGCCTCCCTGGGTTGATGGTCCCGCTCGCAGTCGCCGTGGGCGTGCTGTTCGGGTGCGCGTTGGGCGCCATGCTCATCCCAGGGTTCACCGTTCTTCAGGAACGCACCGACACCGATAGCCGTGGACGCATCTTCGGCGGCATCTTCACAGTGATCAACGCGGCGGTGGCTCTCCCGCTGCTGCTGGCCGGCGTCATCTCCGACCTGATCGGCGTGGCTCGTGTCGTCGCCGCGCTTGGCGCGATTCTCATCATCATCGCGGGGGCGGTCCGGTGGTTCGGCTGGCAGCGTCTGCAGGTCCTCGAACCGGACATCGCACCGGCCGCTGCAGGCGCCGATCAGACCTGATCGCAAATCTGCAACGACGGTGTCGCGGAGCCGTGGATTGGGCTGCGTGCCCGGGCACTGGTGCGAAGCTCCGAGGCCTTGCGGACCGGACTGGCCGGCCCGGCGGAGGAGTGATGCGAGCTGTCGTCACATGCGAATGCTGCGGACATCGGCAGGCGATTGCCCGCCAGATCATCCGCCCCGAGTCATTCAACCTGGTGTGCCACCGCTGCGAGGGCGTACTGCGCGTTGAGGTGACCCTGAATGACCTCCGGGCCGCCCAACACGCAACCGGCAAGAAGACCCAGCCGGTCGCCTGGGTCTAGACCACCCGATCCCGGGGGCGGCCACGAGGCACTGGTATCATCGACGGCGCTCATGCTTGCCGGTGCGAGCCAGGGGCGCATAGCTCAGTTGGTACGAGCGCTGCGTTGACATCGCAGAGGTCATAGGTTCGATCCCTATTGCGCCCACCATTCGCACGCAGTCGGTAGCCGCGACGCTCCGTCAGAGTAGGTTTGACAGATGTTCGAGCTGGAGCGGCTTCGCCCCGACCACGAGGCAGCGATCCTTGATTTTGAGCTCGCGAACCGCGCGTACTTCGCCGGGTCGATCAGCGATCGTGGCGATGATTTCTATGAGCACTTCGCGGAGAGATACCGCGCGCTCCTCGCCGAGCAAGAGGCCGGGCTCAGCATCGGTCACGTCCTTGTCGACGAGCACGAGACGGTCGTCGGCCGTTTCAACCTGTATGCACTCGCGGATGGGACCGCGGAGGTCGGTTACCGCATCGCGCAACGTGTCGCGGGTCGCGGCGTGGCGACGATCGGATTGCGGCGCATGTGCCGGCTTGCCCGAGATGAGTACGGGCTTCGGACGCTCAGGGCGGCGACCAGCAACGAGAATGCCGCTTCTCGGCGGGTGCTGACGAAGGCCGGGTTCGTTGGCGTTGGACCGGTTGAGGTTGGCGGCCGGCAAGGAATGCGGTATGAGCTCGCCTTGGCGAGCCTCCGACCCACGGCGGTCATCGCTCGCGCGGAACTGTAGCCGCGACGACGATTGATCGCCTCGGACCTGGAGCGGCGCCCGCGCTCCCTCAGGTGTTATGGCCGGACATGGCTGTAACTTGTCACGGCGTCACATTGTCCGTGCTGTGGCGAACAGGTGTTTGATACAATGTTGTGTATGGAAGCGTTCGCCATACCGGATGCGCGAGACCGTCTGCAG
>JBIOIZ010000152.1:0-4686 GCA_044450385.1 Candidatus Dormibacteria bacterium | reverse complement strand
CGTCGGCCGCCCGGCCGCGCCACCGTCCCCACGCCGCCGTGGCACCGAATAGCACGATGGCGCCGGACGCCACTCCCCGCAACAGCTCGGGCGCCCAGTGCGACGACCAGAGCGCGAATCCGGCAACCAGCGCGACTGCCACGTAAGCGAGCCGCATAGGTGTCAGCCCATAGACGAGCTTGTCTTCCAGGTCGACGTCAAGAGGAGCGCGCGCGGTCATGCGGCCAACGTACTGGCCCACGGCGCGCCAGGGAAGCCAGGTTGTTAATCCGCTGAGAACCTTAGAATCGAACGTGAGCGGTCGTTAGTCATGCTCGCGTAGCTCAACTGGCAGAGCAGGGGACTCTTAATCCCAAGGTTCAGGGTTCGATTCCCTGCGCGAGCACCAGAATGCCGCATCAATTCCCCATTTCGATTCACTCTTCGCGCGAATGAAGCCTCCAGTGGGGATGACGCATGAAATCCGCGGTTTTTGACACCTTATCTGACAGCTTGCGGAATAGTCCCCTGCATCGCGCGATGCGTCATTGGGCTTAAGACCGCCGAGTAACGACCGGCCTCGTTACCCTGATCGCTCCTCTGATCGTGCTCGCCAGCCCGGTACCAACATCGGCGGCGCAGGCGGAGTGCCAGGCGGCGGCCTAAGTCCGCCTCGACCAATCAGGGCTGAAACACTTCGGCCTTCGGCGCCCGTATTCAAGATGAGGTTGTGGAGACCACTCCGGAGCAAAAGCTCCTCGCCCTGGCGAGACAGGGCGACGTCCAGGCGTTCGAGGCGATCCTCGCGCCGTCCATTATCCCGGCACACAGATATGCCTCAGCGCTGCTGCACGACCCCAACCTTGCGGAAGACGCCGTTCAGGAGGCTAGCGTGCGTGCCTGGCGCAAGCTCGGACGGCTTCGTATCGGCAGCCCCTTTCAACCGTGGTTTCTCGGCATCGTCGCCCGTCAATGCCAAGACCAGATGCGCGGCCGGTGGTGGCGCGTGATCCGGACGCCTCGTTCGGAAGCAGTTCGCTCCGATCTGCCGGAGGACGTCGCCCTGCGCCGGGCTGCGCTGCGTGAGGCACTCGGGGAGCTGACCGAGCGAGAGCGACAGGTCCTGATCCTGCGCCTCTGCCTCGATTTGACATGGAGCGATGTTGCCGATGTCGTGGGGCTGACGGAAGCCGGTGCGCGGACCCGTTACTACAGGGCACTCGACCGGCTGCGATTCTCTCGATCTTCTCCTCAGGTGCAGCCATGAGTGAGAGCTGGATCGAGGGCGAAGTGAGAGCAGTCCTCGAGGAGGCGTACCGTCCAGCGCCTTGGCTCCTCGCCAGGTCGATGGACGCTGTGCGCGGGGCGCGACCGCGCCGGCACACGTGGGGATGGACTGCGGGGATCGCGGCCGTCTTGATCGCTGCGACCTCCATAGTCGTGTTGGTGTCGGTTCGCCCGACGCAAACATCGCCCAACGCCAACCATCCGACCGCACCAATCTCGACTGCGCCGGACCCGCGCTCTCTCGCAGCTATTGCCTACGATCCGCTGACGCAGCAGACGGTGATGTTCGGTGGCCTGCCGCCGTGGGGTGGTTCACTCGGGGACACTTGGACGTGGGACGGCGCTGCCTGGACGATGCATCACCCGCCGTTGAGCCCGCACAGCCGGTTCGGAGCAGTCATGGCGTTCGACCCCGCGCTTGGGGGCGTCGTGCTCATGGGCGGCAGTCCCAACGCCTCGACCGATGCGGCGGTGGACGCCGACATGCGATCGATGTGGCTGTGGCGCGCCAGCACCTGGCAAGTGATTCCGACTACCCACACCCCGGTGCCCCAGAACTATTTATTCGGTTGGACCGCCTTCATGGCCTACGACACCACCTCCGGCGAGCTCGTGCTCACCAGCGTCCAGAGCGCGCCCCACGTCGGTGCATGCTCGGCGGACACGTGGACGTTCGACGGTCACGACTGGCAGCAGCGATCCCCGGTGGAGGCGCTCCCTGCAAGTGTCCGCGTCCTCGTCGCAGACGGACCTTCCGGCAACGTGCTGGCCGTGCTCAACCCGCGTCCTGCGCTTGTCCAGCAGGGCTTCTTCACGCCGGCTTGCGGTTCGGACACGCATGCGGCAAGGGCCCTCCCCTCGAGCTCAACTTGGGGATGGACGGGATCGACCTGGGCCGAACTTGCAACGGGAAGCCCGGCTTCGTCGGACATTGGCGGAGACGCCGGCGCCACGACATTCGGAAGCCGCGCTGCCCTGGTTGCGGGCAGCGGCGCCGTCTGGACGTGGACGGGTTCGTCGTGGTTGCAATCGCAGGCGGCGGGGCCACCGCCACGCAGCTATGCGGCGGTGGCCGAAGACCGCAACGGCCGGCTGGTCATGTTCGGCGGACTTCTTCAGACGGCGCCGTACGACCTTGGAGACACCTGGCTTTGGGATGGGCATCATTGGGAGAAGGTTGTATTCGTTGGCAAAGCGAGCAGCGCCTCCCGATAGCGTGTAATTGTCGGGCGCCACCGTCTTTTCAAGAACACCCCATTTGACACCTTGACCGAGAGACTCCCTGATCCTCACTGAGACTCCCTGAGACGGCTGCGTCATAGATTTCAGTTCGCTTGAGTCTCTGTGATCCTCGCTGAGACGCTCTGAGACGATGTGTCGAGAGACTCTTAATCCCAAGGTTCAGGGTTCGATTCCCTGCGCGAGCACCAATATGTTGTGTCTGCGCGGCCGCACGATCTACATATAGTGGTGCGTCTGCCGCGATGCGTCACATTTGCGGCATTTGACAGCTTCGTTTGACAGCTTCGTGGGTCAGCGAGAGTGGCCGGCGCGCCGAAGTGTCACCGAGGTTAATGGTTCGAGTCCTTCGCGGCCCACCATTGCTTCCGTAACGCGAACCGGCGCAGTGGGCAGCCGGAAGGTTGGGACGATGCTGTCCCGGCTCTCAACCCTCACCTCGACGATGAGTTCCGTCAGGAGCGCCTTGCGCTGACCTGGCGTGCCGTTCAGCATCGCTTCGTGGAGCGCATCCTCTGCGTTCCGCACCGCTTCTTTGCTTGGCGCGTCGATATTGCGCGCGGTGTCGCGTAACTCTTCGATCTTCGCGCGGAGCTCGGTCAATCGGCGCTCAAGCGCATCCACTCGACCGGTAAAGCGCGTCTCGGGTAGCCGGCCGCTCTCGAAGGCGCTGTAGTAGCGCTGCAGAGCGGACTCGGTCCCCGAGATCTCTGCTTCGAGACGCCTGAGCTGCGATGGAGAGTCGGGTCCTTGCTCAGCAGCGCGTGCGCGCCAACGCGCGATGGCTGCGTTCACGACCTCCGAGTCCGCGTACGTAGCCCGCAAGGACTCCAGGACGGCCTGGTCGAGAAGATCCGCCCGTAGGACGTCGGAGCGGCAGCCTTGCCTGCCGTGGCGGTTGCGGGAGAAGCATGTGTAGTAGCGATACCTCGCGTTGCGACCGTGAGCGGCTGTCCCGATGTACCGCCTGCCACAGGCGGCGCAGACGATCAGGCCGCTGAGCAAGAAGTCGGTCGTGTTGCTCCGCCTGGTCGACGCGTCCTCGCCACGCGTTCGCAGAAGGCGTTGGGCCTTGGCGAAGACATCAGCTTCGACGAGCGCAGCATGAGGCGCGTCGTACTGCACGTCGCGGAAGGCGATCTTGCCGACGTAGGCCGGGCTGCGAAGGACGTTGAGCACGCTGACATGGCTCCAGAGTTGACCCGGTCGCGATCGGTAGCCATGGTGAGATAGGAAGGTGGCGACTCCGCGCGCACCGAGTCGCTTCTTGGTGTAGAGATCGAAGATCAAGCGTGCGACGGGCGCCTCGGTCTCGTTTGGCTCCAGGAGTCCTGTGTCTCGGTTAAGGCGATAGCCGTACGGAGCTTGCCCGCCGAGCCACTCGCCGCGCGCCGCCTTGCGCTCCATACCAGCGATCACGCGGTCGATCAGAGTTGCGCGCTCGAACTCGGCGAACACGCCGAGCATCTGGACCATCATCCGACCTGCCGCCGTACCAGTGTCGAAGGGCTCCGTCGCAGAGCGGAAGTTCACGCCGGCGTGGTCGAGGTCCTCGAGGATCTGCGCCAGGCCTCGGACAGAGCGCGACAAGCGATCGACTCGATAGACGAGAAGCATGTCGTAGCGTTTGGCTCGCGCGTAGGCGAACGCTTGCTGCAGGCCAGGGCGATCGAGAGTCGAGCCGCTCATCTGATCAGTGAAGCGATGGACGAGCTGCCAGCTGTCCTGGCTCTGGATGTATGAGCCGAGACGCTGCGCTTGGGCTTCGAGCGAGAACGGCTGGTGTTCCTCGTCGGTCGAGATTCGCGTGTACGTCGCCACGCGTACAGCGCTGCTCACGAATGGCGATCGCTTGTCAGACACGGACACGTCTTATCACGGACTTGGTTGAAGGGGAATCCCCTTCACGCTTTTGATCCGCCAGCATCTCGGCGAGGACTTCAATCGCGCGGGCGAAGTGCTCGTCCGACATTGGGACGATCCGTGGCGAAGCGATGGTTAGCACCAGCGAGTCCCGCGGATACCGGGGTCCGAGTCTGACTTTCTGACAGACTTCCGGGTCGCGAGGGAGTTGACCCGCGAGTCTGGTGGCCCTGTGCCCTTGGGGGACATGTCGCTCCCTCGCATCTGGCTCGAAGGGCTTGACCTAATAGGAGCTTGGTCGTGACCCAAGAAAGTCCT
>JBIOIZ010000151.1:0-4760 GCA_044450385.1 Candidatus Dormibacteria bacterium | reverse complement strand
CTGAGAAGCCGCTGATCAACCGTTGCCTCGCGAATCGCGTCGCCGGCCATTTGCTTGAGGGCCGACTCGGTGCGCTCGAGGAGCACCGTGGTCAGCTCGATCAGGTCTCTGTAGACACGCACCCATCGCACCGCGTCCGCCGGGTCCACCGAGTCGGGATCCTCGCCGGGAAGCAGGATCCCCGGATCCATGGCCGCCTGGACCAGGTCCGCCGGCGAAGGTGCTGCCATGTCGGCAGACGGCATCTCCGCGTCGAAGGTCAGGCCATCCGATATGTCGAGCACGGGACTAGATGACATGAAGAAGCAGCAGGACCACGAGAACGACCACCACCAATCCGATGCCGCCGCCCCAGTAGTACATGTGCGCTCCTTACGGTAACCTACTAAGTAAAGGTGATAGCTAGACTACCATATTGAACGGCATCATGAGGAGGGGGTCGTGCCGGACGGTCACCGGCGTGTAACGCGGTGTGAGCGAGGCGTCGGATAGGGGCGCACGCGAACCTGCATGTGCGCTTCATTAGGAGGCATTGGGCGGCGCCGGTCGCCGACCACGAGGAGGTTCGCTGCATGGCGTCGCGTGAAAGGCCAACGATCGCTGCAGGAAGCGGACAACGCCGTCGCGCCCTTTTCCACCGGAACCGGCCTGAGGAAGCGCTCGAACCCACGCCGCCGCCCATTCTGACCACCGGCGTCACGTGCACAGTCCCGGGCTGCGCGAACGACACTGCACAGCCCTGCGCGTATCGCGACGGGCGGGGGCGCGCGTGCGCAGCCGCCTACTGCCCCGATCATGGGGTAGCCACCAACGGCAAGTTCTACTGCCGGCGTCATGCCGGTATCGTCCGGGCCGTCGGCGCCGAGGAGACGCCTGCCGGTGGGCTGCCGGACGTGGATAACCGCGCTCCGTCCTTGGTGAACTGGATCGCGCGGGACCTCGACGGCAATGTCCGCAGGTTGCTCTCGGGCAGCGCGAACCGTGGCGAGAGCGTCATCGCCGACGAGACCGTGCACGTCGCGCGGGACTTCAACCGCAAGGCGCGGTGGGAGCAGAGCTGGCGGCTCGTGGACCACACCGGGGTGATCCTCAAGGTGACGATTCAGGTGTTCGAAGCGAACGACTCACTGGTGCGCGTGCATGTCGGCAGCGGCGTGATCGCCGATGCCGTGCCGCCGTGGATCGTGCGAAGGACCGAGGACGGCGACGTGGCGACGGACGTCGCCCAGCGGCAGCGCTTCTACCAGTGGCTCGACGAGAGCATCTTCATGGCCGTGGATCGGTTTCGGACGGATCGCAACGGCTGAGCCAGCTCGGGACGAGGCGTCGACAGCGATCAGTCGCTGAGAGTCGAGGGTTGCGGCATCCCGTCGAGCACGCCTGATGTGGCGTGAACGGCGGGTTGCCCCGGGACGTAGACGGTGACGCCACCCGCCCCGAGGCGTCGCCACGATCCCGACTCCCACAGTGCACAGGTGCGCTCGTCGATGCCGATCAGCACGGCGTCAGGTAATGCTGCTCGTGCCGACGGGTACCATCGCTGACCGAAGGTGTCGTGGTGGGGAATCACAGCGGCATTGCGAACGACAGCAAGCCCGGGCACGGCGCGGCGCTGGGTGTGGCCGGGAAAGGCCTGGCGAACCAGCGTCTCCGAGCACAGTGCCATCGCACCCGCCGACGACCCGGCGAGCACTGACCCGCTCCGCCATGCCGCGATGATCGCGTGGCCAACCGGACTGCCGCCGAGGACCGACGCCACCAGTCCCGGGTCACCGCCCGGGATATAGCAGAATCCGGCTTGAGCCGCCTGCTCGACGATCGGTGCATCGTGTGCCTGCTTCCTTGTGTACACCGCAAGCTCGGCGACGTCCAGGCCGAACCGGCGAAACCACTCCTGAGCGTGCTGTACGGCCAGTTCCGGACGCGATCTCGCCGCGGCAGTTGCAACGACGTAGGCAGGACCTCGCGTTGCTGCGACGAGCAGCGCGTCGTGCGGCTCGTTGCCTGGATGAAACTCGTCGCCGCCGATCAATGCGAGCAATCCGGCTCGCGGTTCGAAACGGTGCGACTCCATCACCCACCGTCACCCGCCGGGTGACGGCGTTCGGTGTGCAGGGGCGCTGTCCAAGCGATCGTCAGGCGCTGATGCGCTGCGCTTGTAGAGCTGCCTCGAGACGCAGTCGAGCGTCGGCCTCCCGCCTCGCCGCAACGACCAAGTCCGTCAGCACCCGAGACGTGTCTCGCTGCTGCAGATACCTCTTGATCAATCGGCTCTCAGCGTGGTCTGCACGGCGCTGCTGCCACCAAATCCAGGCCATCGGGGTTTCCTTTCTAGACACCCTCAGTCTAGCTCGGAAGTTCCGTCTCGGTCGGCGTTCTTCATGAGCAATATTTCGTCAGTCACAGCTGCTCGCCAGCGTCGCGATGACCGCGTGTCCGGGGTGAAGAAAAGACCCCGGAGAGCCTCCGGGGCCTTCGCCACCGAGTCACGACCATCCCGATACAGGTTTGCGCTGACCGAGTCGAACGGGCCGCGCATAGCGCTGGACACGGAGTTCGAGCATCTGCCCGACGACCGCAGGGAGCGTCGCAAGGTCTGCAGGTGCCGGCCAGCGAGCGACCAACCGAGGGGTGACAACGACCTGTCCATACAGCTCCTGGGTCGTCGATACCCACGGCGCGGTCCGCATCACCTCGCCGAACAGGCTGTCGGCGCCACTCAGCCAGCCGACCGCGTGATCGACCCCACGCCGTCAGGGCGCGGGCCGAGACACACGCCGCCACCAGCGCGGTGCCAGCCACCATCCGGCGAGTGCCAGCGCGGCGATAACCAGCAGCGGAAGCGCGGTGACCACCACGTCGAGCACATCGCCGGTCAGTTGGACGGCGTTGTGCCAGCCGCCGGTCAATCCGTCGTTCAGCGGGCCTGGCGCCGACGCGACGATCGTGGCGCCGCGCTCCGAAAGCGCGATGGTCGCCGTCGCCATGTCAACCGACGCGGTCAGCGCGTTGAGCTGACCCTGATCGGTGTCGATCTCAACGGTCACCGCCTCGATCTGCTGCTCCAGTGTCGTGATGTCGTTGAGCGACGTCGCCTTCGCGAGCAGCGAATCGAGCGCATGGAGATGCGCGTGCGCGGAGACCAACTCTGCATTGACATCGACGAACGCGGCGTAGTGGTCGACACTCGCAAAGTCGATTGACGAGGCGATATACGTTGCAGGCATGCCGTTGAGGAAGATGGCGATGCTCTTCGCGGGAATCTCGAGGGTCACCGAGCCGGCGACGATGCGACCGGAGGACTCCGGGGACGTCGCCGAGCTGGCGACATAACCGCCAAGCGCGACTGCACGGGCGATGACACCGTCAAACGACGTGAGAAACGTGCCGGCCGGGACTGAGTAGGCTGCACGAACCGAGCGCTGCAGTGCGGCCGACTGCGGCACCCCTATCGCGATGCCGCGGGCGCTCGTTCCCACGCTGCCCTGCGTGGTGCCGGCCGCAGCCGACGCGGCCGGCGCGGCGGCGCTGATCCCTGCGCTTGTCGAGGCAGTGCTCGCGCAACCCGCGACCACCCCTGCGGCCGCAGCGAATCCCAGGCCGATTGCAAGGCGACGACTGAACATTGATGATCTCCGTGCGTTCGTGCTGTCGGAGAAGGGACGCAATCACCACGTCTCAGGTTCCCGTCACACCGCCCGAAGCGTCGTGAGCTTCTGCCTGTCAGATGCCCTCGCGACTGGCGGGCAGCCCCTCGAGTAGCACCTCCGAGACTTCGTGCGGATCCACACCCGCCCCTTCCCGAACGCGATAGGTCACTCCTGCAATCCCGGCGACTACGACGCAGATCACCGCGGCCCCGCCGAAGATACCCGCGGTCGCGACGTCCGCCCTGGATGATCCCGCAGCCGTGTAGATGGCGCCGGTGATGCCGAGGCCGGTGATGACCCCTGCGTTGCGCGCGGCGGAGAGCAGTGCCGCGGCCCCTCCGAACGCGTCCCGAGGCGCCAGCCTCATCGCCGCGGCAGTGTTGGGTGACGAGAAGAAGCCGTTGCCACATCCGACCAGAAAGAGTCCCGTCAACAACAGCGGCCACGAGACGCCGTGTGTCGCGAGCGCAGCGAGCACGAAGCCCAGCGCAGCCAGAGTCATCCCCGCCGTCGTCACCAGCTGAGTACGCCGAGCGTCACTCATCCTTCCACCGGTCCGCGACGTCGCTCCAACCCCGACGCCGATCGGGAGAAACGCGAGTCCTGCGACCACCGGTGCCACGCCGTGTGCTTGCTCGAGCCAGAACGGAAGGATGGCGAAGCACGACATCAGCGTTCCCGTGCTCAGGAGCGTCGCAAGGGTCGCGGAGATGAACCTCGGTTGGCGGAACAGCCGTCCGTCCACGAGCGGCCTGCGTGCGATGAGCTCGGCCGGCAGCAGGAGCAGGAGTGCGATCCAGGCGACCGAAAACCACGCGATCGCGGGGACCTTCCCGAACACCGGCGCCGCCAGTGAGGAGATCCCGGCTCCGACACCGAGGAAGATCGTTGACAGCAGCATGGCGCCCGGAATGTCGACGGCGCTGTCCCGGTGAGCGACGCTCGCGGGGACGGCGGTCAATGTCAGCACGACGCCGAGCACCGCAAGCGGCAAGCCTGCCCAGAAGACCGCCTGCCAGCCGCCGAGCGCAACCAGCAACCCGCCCAAAGGTGGTCCGACCAAACCGGCAACGGCCTGGGTGGTCACCATGACGGCGACGGATCGTCCGG
>JBIOIZ010000150.1:0-4852 GCA_044450385.1 Candidatus Dormibacteria bacterium | reverse complement strand
TGGAAGCACGGAGCGTCAGTCGTGGCGTTCACCGTCGTTCCGCCTGTGCCGACAGCGGTAAATACCGCAACCGAGCTCCCGCCAGAGCACGAGGCTGTTCCTGCCCGGTAGAGCGGACCAGGATGTGGGGAATCGGGGGGCGTCCAAAAGACATCAGCGCCTCGAGGCGTTCCGCTCCATGCAGCGGGTCCCGGGAATCCGACTTCGACGATCAGGTGTTGGGTTGGGATCAGGAACACGGTGGCTCCTCTGTCCGCGCTGGTGACAGTCGTGGTGCCAGTGGTCGCTGGCGGCGTGATCAGCTGATCTGGACTTGCGGTCGCGGTTGGGATGGCGATAGTGCTGCACGCTGGGATTGGCACCGGAACCGGCGGCGCGGATTGCGTTGGCTTCGGCGTCGGCCGAGGAGTTCCAGTGGGATCCTGCGCGCATCCCGCAGCGAACGCGATTACGGCCACACCCAGGATGGGGACACGAAATATGGCAATCCTCATGTAAGGCCTCACGATATCAACGCTCGTGACCATGGATTGGTTCCCGACACTGGTGGGCGGCACTACGGGCGCGATTGGGGACGGGTTCTGGACCGCGTCGACGGCGGCGCTCGCTCGCGATCACACCGTTTGTGCACTCACACTACGGACGGAACGACAAGATTCGGTCGGATGTAAGAAAAAGCCGGTCTCGTAGGCTCTCTTACTTGTGGTGCTCACCATGCACGATGCGACGACTCCAGCCAACCCAGGGAGGGAGGCTCGGACCCAGATTGCCTTCGAGCAGTTCATCCTCCCGGAGGCAGCGCGCCTCCACCGTCTTGCCGTCGCCATCGTCGACGATCCCGGTGAGGCCGAGGACGCCGTCCAGGAAACGATGCTCATCGCGTGGCGCAGATGGTCGTCGATTGAGGACTACGACAATCCCTCAGCCTGGCTGACGAGGGTCTGCGTCAACCAGTGCATCCGCCGTCGCCGACTCCTCAGGCGCTGGCTGCTGGTTTCGCACGATCAGTGGGCGGCGACATCCCCACAACTCCCCGACCTCGAAGGGCGGCTCCTCGATGTGCATCGTGGGTACCAGCGACTCTCGCCCTCCCAGCGGGCGATGGTGACGCTGCACCTGCGAGACGGGCTCACCGTCAACGAATGCGCTGCGATGCTCGGTTGCCGTCCCGGGACTGCCCGGAGTCACCTGGGTCGCGCGCTGACCAAGCTGAGAGCGGAGGTTTCTCGTGCCTGATGTGGATAACGACGGACTGGAAGGTCTGACCCGAGCGTATTTGAACCGGCGCACCGCCCAACTGCCTCCTCATGACCTGGAGGATGGGGTGATGCGGTTCGTGTTCTCGCGTCGGCGGATGACGCGGGTCGCTGGCGTCATCGGAATCGCCGCAGTGGTCGTGGTCAGCGCTGCGGCGGCAGCAGTAGTCCTGGCCTTCCACAATCCGGCGCTGACTGGTGTGGCGGCTCTGGGCACACCGGAGAAAGTTCAGATCGTCAGGACTCCCGGAGGCTTGGCGCTCCCGCCGCTCAATAAGACAGTCACTGCGTCTCAAGTGGTTGCCCGGCTTGCAGCGGATGTCGAGGGCCTCCCCCTTCAGCCAGAAGGCTGGCACTGTCCCGCAGATCTCGGAACGCTATACCGACTCCAGTTCGTTGCTCCCGGAGGGAGTTGGACGGCCGTCTACGACGTGCAGGGCTGCGAGTCCGTTCAGATCGGAAGCGGACGCTTGCAGACCGCAGCAAACTCGCCGCGCTTCTGGGGTGATCTTGGAAGCGCGCTTGGGCTCAACGCGCTCGAGGTTCGGCCCACGTTTTGTCCCGGAACCGGCGTCTCGGGCACGGTTATCGAGGGTCGCCTCTGCGTCGCATTGAGCTGAGGGTGGGCCATGTCCAGACTTGGCCCCCACCTTTCGTCAAATGCCGACTGCGCGCCGTCATCCCAGCAGCTTCCATCCGACCCCAGTCCAAGCCCAAATGTGAAATGGCGTCGAATTCCCGACGAAGGGCGTTGACCCAACCAAGCGCGCGCCATTGGCGCTATCAATGATTGAGCCGTCCAATACCTGAGGGGACGAAAGCGCGCGGACTTGGGTCCATTGGTGACCGACGAGCCTCCACGCAAAGGTTGGTTCGAGAGAGCCTTTGATCTGAGACCCAAACGTGTTCTGTCCATACAGCAGCAACGATCGAGTCGTCGAGTCCCAGTTCAGGCCAAACTGTATTGCCGCTGGTGCATTCAATGTTGTGGCAACCTCAAGCCAAGCGGTACCGTCCCAACGCCATATCTGCGTGCCTGTGCCTGCCGACGCTCCATTGGCGAGCATCCCGCAACAGGTGAAGGCCAGAAGCGCCCCTCGTGAGGCATCGTAGCCGAGCACGAAATCATTGGCCGAAAACGATGCGCCGCCTCGGGACGCCCAATGGTTCTCTGTCCATACCCACGTCTGGGCGGAATCGTCAGTTGGTGAGACTTGGGTGACCAGGACCATCTCCTGCAGTGCCGGATCCCAGGCCATCTCGCCGCCGCCCACGGGCGGTTGGTTGACGTTGGCATCCAGCTCGCGCCAGGTTGTGCCGTTCCACGCCCACGTACCGTTGTTATTGGTAGCACCGAATGGTTCGCCCCCAGCCAGCAGCACCATGCGCAAGGCCGGATCGTACGCAGCCGTGCCACTCAGAATTGCCGGCGGCTGACCCGGCGGCGCCGCAAGCATCCATTCGCTTCCAGTCCAAATCCACGTATCACTGCCGCTGCCCCCGGTGCTTCCGCCGAAGACAACCACTTGTCCAGCCGCCGGATCATCGGCGACCGCGAACCCATACGGAGCGGCCTGCGCAGATGGAGGGGTCGACGTTGGTTGCGGTGATGCCGACGGCCGCGGCGTCCGCTGCACCTGCGGCGACGGTGGCATTGGACGTGAGATCGCATATCCGATTAGGCCGGTACCTGCGATCGCGATTACCAGAGCGACGAAGGTGCGTCGCGTGAGGCGGGGAGGACCTTCCATCGGCCTTCGATGATGCGCTCAAGCCAATGACCTGGAGCGCACACACCGGCCGTATCCGGGGGCTTGGCCAAGACCGGAACCATGACGGTCGCGGAACTCCGATCAATCGCACGACCGGGCTCGCCGGTGTCGTCGCGAATGAGCTCGGCTGGTTCTTTCTCTGGCCGGCATTGGTGCTGACCCGGTTCGTGATCCAGCCGATGGTCGCGGACCGATCACGCCGGTGCGAATTCGAGGCCGACGCTGCCGCAAAACGGGCGGGCTATGGTGCGTCACTGACTGAGGCGCTCATCTATCTTGGCGGCTTTTGAGAGTGGTCGCTCCGCGCGGGAGCAGGTGCTGGCCGCGATGGATCCGACTCGCGTACTCAGACCTGAGGCCCTGGAGGAGACTGAGGTGACGCGCCGGCGTGACGGCTCGTCCCACGCGTGCGCTTTCATCTCGATGGCATCTTTCCCAACAGCGCCTCGCTGCTGCGGCTCTTCACCGCAGTGCTCCAAGACCAGCACGACGAATGGCAGGCCGGACGCCGTCACTTCAGTCAGCAGTCGATGGCTCGCGTGATGCACCCCGACGGTCCGCCCTTGCTCACCAGCCCGCTCACGGAGGGACTGGTCGCGTAGCTCACCGACGTTGTGAGAACTCCACCGAATTCACACCACTACCGGGGACTTGACCCCTGGTGGAACAGCAGCATGGCAGTCCAATGACCCGACTCCAAAAACCCAGAACTCACCAAACTACGTCCGCCCCGCCGCGCGGGTGCCAGCGACATCGGGATCGCCAGAAGACGAGCCCCCCTCATCGTTAGGACAGTAGCCAGTGTGACAATCGGCTCTCCTCCCACGCTTCCAAACGGGACCTTCTGCTCTTGTGCATCGGCGCACGTTCGGAAACGATGGATGCCAGAAGGAACGGGCGTAAACAGCCCGTCACACCTCTCAGCACGCACCGGAGGATGACGATGCTCGCCATGGTTAGCCCTGCGATAGCCCGCGAGGTGCGGATCCCCGTCACCATCGGAAGTGAGGACGTCGATGCCGCTGCCGCGGTGGTCGGCTTCCCGCTCAACGATGAGGAGGTGAGCGCGATCCTCGATCACATTGATCGTGAACTCAGCGACTTGGCACGTCGTGCAACGAGGGTTGCCGTGGATTCACGCATCGCGGACTTGGTGAGGATCGTCCGGACGACTCACGTCTACTAGGACTGCATCCATTTCTCGACAGAAACGGCCAGCACACCACCGCGAATCCTGCATGCTCCCCGGACCCTTGCGTTATGTCCGCGATGTCACTCGACCCGACTCGTTCCGCTCATGCGCGATAACCAGACGCTCCTTGTGCGTCATCACGCTTCCTCAGGAAGGGTGACCGGCCGACCATAGGGACGCAGGTTCGTCGGTGGCCGATCTTGCCGGAGCAAGCGCGCTGCAATCCTGCCGGGCGAGAATCGTCGCGAGCGTCACCACGGCGCGAGAGCACACGACTGGAGGATCGACATGACGACGGGAATCGCAGCCGAGAAGCGGACGGTGTCCGAGGCAGACGAGGTCCGGACCTTCGAGAAGGGGAAGGTCGAGCTGGTGAACATCGGTGGCGGCCAGGTCGGTCGCCTGACCCTGGAGCCCGGCTGGCGGTGGTCGCTGCACGTCAAGCCGATCGCCGGCACCGAGTTCTGCGAGGCGCCGCATTTCCAGTACCACGTCTCCGGCGTGGTGCACATCCTGATGGCCGACGGGACCGAGTTCGATGCGCGTGCCGGCGACATCACCGCGCTGCCGTCGGGCCACGATGCCTGGGTGGTCGGTGACGAGCCGGCCGTGGCCATCGACTGGAACGGCGC
>JBIOIZ010000149.1:0-4888 GCA_044450385.1 Candidatus Dormibacteria bacterium | reverse complement strand
GTAGACGTCTTGGAGTTTGCGGATCTTCTCGCCGTTGCGATCTATGAGCATCTTGCCGTGCCATTCGGCGACACTCCACTTGGCCCCGTCTTGATCTTCGGACATGGCGATCTCCTCGTTTCCAGCCTCCGTTGAGGCAAGTTCAGAGTAGATGATGGGCCAGTCGCTTCATTGGGGCAGGATCGGGCAGTTGAGGTCTCCACAGCCTGCGGCACGTTTCGTAACCGATCGATGGCTCGGTGGCCGGGTCGATTCGCCATTGGCGCATAGCGAACGCGTGTCCCAGAACGTGCAGCCGCTTCCGCGCCTCGAAGTAGCTCATAACGCCGGAACTGGGGCCTTAATTAGCGCGGGGCCTTGTGCTACCAGATAGCTTCTACTCCCAGAGAGTTGCCAGCCAAAAGACGAGGCATTCGCTGCCTTCACGAGGTGCCGAAAAGACATGCCAGAGTTCCCTGCGATTACTCACGTGGCGCTAACGGTTACGAGCCTCGAACGGAGTGTGCCTTGGTACAAGGCTCTGTTCGGCTCGGACCCGATCCTTGACGAGGACACAGGTCCTTTCCAGCGTGTCGCTTGGCTTACGAGCGGCACACTCGTCGGTCTAACTCAGTTCCCTGATTTGAACGGCACTCAGCCGTTCAACGAGCGCCGGCCGGGTCTCGATCATCTGGCTTTCGGCTGTACCAACCGCGATGAGTTAGAAGTGTGGGAAATCCGCCTGAACGAGCTCGGCATCCCCAACGGTGGCATCGTGGACGCACCTTCCTACTCGGCATTGTCATTTCGAGACCCCGACAACATCGCACTCGAGTTCTTCGCACCTCGGGGCTAGGGCGGGCGGAGTATCCGACTGCTATCCGACGCTACACGGCCATCCCTACCACCGGTTTCGGTGGGACACCTTTACGACGCTCGTGAACCGCTGGAAGAAGAGCCCCTCGCACCAGGCCAAGTATCCGGAAATGTACTTTGACCCCACCGAGGCTATCCATGCTGAGCACGCTGCTTCCACCGCCGGGTATACCGAGGCAATACAACGGGAACGGGCCGGGAGTTGGAATCGGATGACGTTTCCTTCCGAACGGCGAGCCAGGCAGCGCGGTTTCGGGCAAGCGTAACTAGATACAACGTTGCGATTAGCCCGGTGATGGAAGCCCAGGGTCGCCATAAGGGCCAGAGGAAAGAGGACGAAACTGAGTCTTTCTAGGAGCTGAGGCGCGCCACTTGGATGACCATCGCACCTCCGGTGCTGCCCCCCGACGACTTGATAGTCGTGACTAGGTTGTACCAGCCCGCCGCCAGATCGAGCGGCAGAGCAATGGTGCTGACAGCACCGCCGGAGGTCCGATCGGTAACTCGTATAGATGAGGCTCGAAGGGTCTCCGAATGGGTGCCCCCTGCCTTCAAAGCCGCGACGCTCGTATACGGGCCAGTGAACATGGCCGAAAGAGTGATGGGGTGTTGCACATCCGCGAAAGACATCCCGGCGCCCTGAGCCGACCACTGCAACGTGATGACCTGGCCAGGGTGCCAAACGTGCACCAGTGCGTCGGCATTGGCGCAGCACGTGAACTGGAACTGTGCGTAGCGGACCGCCACCGTCGGGCTGGGGGAGCACCCCACGACTATCGACGCGGCCAACGCCATTGTTGCCGCGACCTTCCATGTGACTCGCATTTGCAAGCAGTATGGGCGCTGTGCCGACCCGACGAGATGGTGAGTGGGCATCAATGGCCTGGCTCACACGAGTGTCCTGTCACCAGAGGCGATTATGCAGAGCCACTCGAGCAACTCCAGGGCGCAGACACCGACATGTTGCGACGCGTCCTCGAACATGCGATGCAGCGGCTCGTCGAAGCCGAGGCCGCCACGCAGATCGCCGGTGCGACCTGGCAGCGTTGCTACGAGGGACGGTCGATTCCCTGGGAAGGCCCGGCAGTATTCGCAGCGGCCATGCCTACACGCTGGCACCCGTGCCCGACGCCGGGCTGAAAGTCACGATCGCCGCTGCCGACGCTCCCCAGAGGCGCTCGCCGCGTTTCGGTGGAATGCCTTGGGCCTCGGCTTTGCCCTGGTGACCAATGGCCCTAGGAGTCGGATCGGTGGGGAGGGACGATCAACCCACCTGGACCACAGAGTGACAAGAGGAGGTACGCCCAATGATTGCGATCGTTGCGTACGAGACACTGTTCGGGAATACCAGACGCATCGCGGAGGCGGTCGCCGACGGACTGCGTCCCCACTGCGACGTGACCGTCATGCCGGTTGCCGCTTGCGCTCGCGAGTCCGTGGCCGCAGCGGACCTTCTTGTGGTTGGTGGACCGACACATACGCACGGCATGGCGCGTCTTGGCACGCGCAAACTGGCGGGCGTCGCCACTGAGCTAGTGAGCGCGCCCGGTGCGCGCGAGTTCCTGACCACGCTGGCACGCGGTGACGGGAAGTACGCGGCCGCCTTCGACACCCGGCTGAACGGACTGCGTCCGTTCACCGGGGCTGCGTCGCGACCCATCGAGCGGCGGCTGCACCGCGCCGGCTACACGCTGCTGCATCCGTCAGCGAGCTTCGTCGTCAAGAGCATGAAAGGACCGCTCTTGGATGGCGAGATCGAGCGGGCGACAGCATGGGGCGAGTCCCTGGCACGACAGGTCGGTACGAGCACCTCGCGGACGGCAGCGTAACCATGCAGGTGGGGAAGGAGAAAGCATCACGAGGTAGCTCGGTGAAAACGGTCGCGCTTCCCGTCCAGATCGCGCTGAACTGGCGCGCTCATGGCATGTCTCGGTCCATGTCCACCCTAGGGGAATGCCACTGCCGACGGGAAAGCTGGCATACACCGACCCCATCGATCGCGTCATGGGATCGTTCGTGCGCTTGCTGCCATCGGGCGAGTTCGACGAATGCCTGCGCATTGCGACCGCGTTCGACCCTGCATTGGGCGTTCCCGGGCTTCCCGGCTGGACGTGCATTCCGACACCCGGACACACGCCGGGACACGTCAGCTACTTCCGCGCCGGCGACCGAGTGCTGATCACTGGGGATGCTCTGCTCACGGCGAGCGCGAAGTCTCTCTGGGGTCTCATTCCCAGCCCGCAGGTCATATCGCCTCCACCGCGCATCTCGACGTGGGACTGGGCGGAGGCGATGGAGTCCATTCGCACGCTCGCCGGGCTCGAGCCACTCGTGCTGGCACCCGGCCACGGGCTGCCGATCACCACGCCCGCGGCGCAGCTCCATGCGTTCGCCGATACCGCCTTCCGTTGAGCAGCGGATTGCAGAGTGGGAGACGTGCCCAACGCCAACCCGACATGCGACCCAGCCGAAAGTGACACTCGGCCCTGGTCAGCGCGCAACGCCGTGAGCAACGATCAGGCCGATGACCAAGCCTAGCTTGGTCCCTACGGAGGTGCGACGATGCGAGTGGTAAGAGATGTCATCGCAACGCTGATCGTTGCGACGATGGCCGTCTTGTACATCGATGTGGTCGGTGGCTCCGCTGCGGGGTTCATCGCCGATGCCCGTGGCGTGGCGGCGACGGGGTTGGTGCTCGGCTTGGTCGCGTGCGCCGTCGCAGGCGAGTCGGTGACAGTTTCGAAGCCGGGGACGTGGCGGAGGATCGCGGGTGTCCTGGTGACCGTGCTCGTTGGAGCCGGCATCGTCACCGTGATCACCAACAGCGCCGCGATGCTCGCCGTTTTCATGGCAGTGCTGGTGCTCTTGTGGGCTGGTTCGACGCTGCGCCACTTGTTCGCTCCAAGGGCTGGGGCGGTCTCGCGGTCAGGCGCGATGCACGCGTGAGCCGACGGAAACGGACCTCGGAGGATCTGTGTCGCTGCGTAGGGCGGCAAGCCTGGGCGAGGTCCGGGGTTGCCGGGTGGTCGAAGGATCGTTCGGCAGTCGGATGGACTCAGCCAGCCGTGTAGGTCTCCTCGTCCTCCACTACATCGGGTTGGCGTCCCATCCCTCCAGGGTCGTAGGCGGGGTCCTCGCCTAGATCTGGCGGGTCCGATGGTGTCGGCGGGGGGTCCCCGCCTGGGTCGACCAATGACAGGTCTGCTGTCGTTGCTGGTAATGCCTGCTCCGGCTCGGGGATATCAACGGCACTCTCGTCGATCTCGTTCACTACGGTCCTCCTCGGGACGTTCGCTTCTTCATGCGCGCACCGGCGCGGGAGTTTCCGGATTTCAGGGTAGCGTGATGATCCACCGCCCGCGCCGTGACGTGTGCGAGGCGCGCCGCCGTTGAGGTGAGCGTGCGGAGCGCAGGACTCCCCGTGCCGCACGCGATGGGCGCGGTCTGGCGGCCGTCGCTGAGGATGGAGCCCGCAGCAGGCTCGAGCCTGATCGAGAGCCGCGAGAGTTGAGGCGATGGCGCGAGACGGGCAACGCCGTTACAGATAACCTTCTGTCGTCAGCAAGTCTGGCAATAGACTCAAGATCGTTCTCGTCAACTCTCGAACAGGAGCGCGGAGTATGGCCCCAACCAAAACGGCGAGCAAAAGCACACAGAAACATGCGAATCGCACCAGCGAGACCGGCCCGGCATCCGCGGGGTTCAGCGCCGAAGAGAAGGCGGCGGCGCGCGAGCGTGTCCGGGAGCTCAAGGCCGAGGCGGCCAGGGCGGATGGGAAAACGGAGCTGCTTGCGGCTATCGCGAGGATGCAGGAGCCGGATCGCGCCATTGCCAAGAAGGTCCACGCACTGATCACCGCCGCGGCACCGGCTCTCACGCCGAAAACGTGGTACGGAATGCCCGCATACGCCAAGGACGGCAATGTGATCTGTTACTTCCAAAACGCAGGGAAGTTCAAAGTCAGATACCAAACGCTCGGCTTCAGCGACAAGGCGAAGATCGACGACGGCGCCATGTGGCCGATTCAGTACGC
>JBIOIZ010000148.1:0-5007 GCA_044450385.1 Candidatus Dormibacteria bacterium | reverse complement strand
GAGAAGGCGCTCCGACGACGATTCATCGGAGCGCCCGAGAGGGGGGCAGAGCCACGCGAGGCAGTCACGCTGGTGAAACCACTCTGCAGCGAGATGGTCGCCGCAGTTCAGTGGAACCAGCGATACGGGCAGTATTGGGCAGCATGGTGCAGAAGCGCAAGCGGCCGGCTCCAAACGGCCCGAGCAGGCTCGCCGAACTACGCTCCCAGCGACAGGCGGAGGCGGCCGATCCAGGCGAGTGGACCCAAGTCGGGCTGGCCCGAAAGGTCGGAGCCTCGGTACGGTCGGTCAAGGCTTGGGAGGCTGGAGCGACTCTGCCGCGCCTGTTCCATCGGCGCCGTCTGGCGAAGGCACTCGGGGTCGGCATTGCGGAACTCGGGTTCCGAACTCCCGACCCGTCCGAACGTTAGGCGCTGTCAGGGCGCTGCCCGTGGCCGTTCGACTAGTAGTGCAGTGAGGGGTACCAGTCGTCTGGGCGGCCGTGTGGTGTGAGGTCAAGGAGATGCCACACCGGGGTAAGCAGATCGATGCCGCGCTCGCGTCGGTCGTCGGCCGTCTGTGCTCCCTTGGAGTAGACGTGACGCACGCTGCCGTCGTCGCCGAGGGTGAACACGGAGATCGACTCGATCTGGGTCCCGTCGGCCTCCTCGGTGCCGAGGTCGTATTTGAACGTGGTTTCGCCGGCACTGAGCAGGCGCAGGTTGCTCCAGCCGCGCGATGCTGCGTGAGCGGTGATCGCTGCGGGCTCTGCGGCGGCGACCACGACAAAGTCCGCGTTCTGGGTGAGGTGCGGCGCCGCTGCGTTGTAGCCGTCGATCCACATCGTGCAGAGCGGACAGGGCTCTGTCTGGGCCTTGCCGTACATGAAGTGATACAGGATCAAGGCCCGATCCGGAGCGCTGAACAGTTCTGACAGCCGCACGCGATCGCCGCTCGCAACGTCGACCAACTGATAGTCGTCGACAACGGTTTCGGCTGGCAGCGCTCGCCGCAGGGCGGCCACGCGTTCGGTGTGATCAACGAGATCCAACTCGGCGAGTCGCAGCTCCTCACGCTGACGCCGATACTCGTCAGATTCCTTCAGCCGGGTGAACTCCATGGTCATTCCTCTTCGCCAGAGCTCGGTTGACGCGCGCGCCAAGACGGCGACGACACGCGCCGGCGTCCGAAGTCGTCGTGCCAGGACTAGTGCATCATCCCCATACTGGTCGCCCCTGCGCTTCCAGGCACCACCAGGCCAGGAACCCAGTGTGGGGCGACGGCCACCATCACCGCCAGCACCAGCAGCGTGGCTGTTGTGCCCCACACCACCGGCCGCCGCCACGGGATGGTCTTTTCAGCCGTGATCAGCGCGGCGACCACCGCCATCCAGACAAGGCTCATCACGCCCAGGGCGAAGAGTGCGGCCATCAGCGCCCAGCAGCACCCGACGCACCACGCGGCGTGCTTCGCTCCCATCTCGACCGCGCCGGTCTCACCGTTACGCCAGCTGCCGAGCAGGAAGCCGAGAGGGCTCCGGCATTTCGACAGGCAGACATTCTTCAACGGGGTCAGTTCGTAGATCGCCGCCGCTGCCAGGACGGACGCCGCGACCCACCGGCCGCCGGCATTCCAGGCGAGCTGCGACCCGAACCAGGTCTTGCCCGCTTCGAAGAGTCCATACGAGAGCAGTCCGACCGCAGCCCACACGACCAGGTACGCGGTGGCGAAGAGGAGCGGGCGCACCGGGTTGCGCAGGCGCGTCATCCGTGCATACAGCGCAACTGTCGGCGCGACCGACGGGAACATCATTGCGGCCATCATCACAACCCAGACGCCGATGAACCATCCGAGAGCGCCCAGGTCGGTGCCGGGCCCGGTGTCCATGCCGGCCATCTGATTGAAAGTGGCCCACCAGGCGAGACCGGCGAGCAGCAGCAACAGCAACACCAAGCCTAGTCGCGTTCGTACAGCCGCGAAGATCTCGGCGAGACCCTCCGAGTCACGCTGAGACTGCGCGAGGGACACGGACTCGACGGAGTCTAGGCGGACCATGCGAACTGCGATGTCGAGAAGGCAGCTTTGCCCTCGTAGGCGATCCCGAATCCGTCGATCTTCGAACGCGTTGCCCGAGCCACCGTCAGCTCCGACCCAGCTGGATGGAAGATGCCGGTGAGCTTCGCCGGTTGGCCGGTCTCCACCCCGAATGGCACGACGTCCTCGATCTCGAAGTCCACGGCGTCACCGATCCGAATCGAGTGGCGCAGGCCGTCTTCATGGACCTCGATCGGAGCTCGCTGCACCCCGAGGTTCTCCGAGATCAGCGGACCGAGCGCAGCCATGGGTCCCCCGAGCGCTCCGGAGAAGACGCCACCGAGTTTCTCCGCCTGTAGGTCAGACGCGGCCGCATCGATGAACACCCCCACCCGCCAGTTACCGTCGGTCATGACCTTAGGTGTATCAACGATGGCCGCCACCGTCAGTCCGCCGACATCGGTGCCCTCGACGTCTCCGCTGTGGACGTTGAATACGAGGGTGACCTTGCAGCGATCGAGCGTGGCGCCGAGCGCGAGCGACGCGGTGCACGGGCAGACCACGTTGCATGAGCAGGTCTCAAAGTACGACCCAGCAATGTTCCAGGACACCTTCTGACCCTCCGTTCCTCAGTCCATGCGCGGCGCGCAAGCGCTCAGGATTCTAGCGCGGCGATATGTGGAAATCCAGCGCGCTCGGTGCGGTGTGGCGTTCACGGGCGTGGCGCCAGCCGAGACGTGCACACTGCCCGATTTGGTCACCAGGAGACACGATCATGTCCTTTCAGCGCGATTGCTACGACCGACCGCTCGCACGCGCGGCTGAGCACGCGCGCTCCTGGCTGGACTCCGTGGCGGAGCGTCCAGTGGGCCCGCGCGCGACGGCAAACGAATTGCTCGCGGGTTTCGGCGGTCCACTGCCCAATGCTCCGTCACCACCAGAGGACGTCATCGATCTGCTGGCGACGCTGGCCGAGCCCGGGCTCATGGCGATACAGTCGAGCCGTTTCTTCGGTTGGGTGATGGGCGGAACGCTCCCCGCCGCGCTCGGTGCGGACTGGCTGGTGAGCGCATGGGATCAGAACACGGGGATGCGGTACGCGACACCGGCGACAGCGGCAGCAGAGGAAGCAGCGGCTGCCTGGCTGCTCGAGTTGCTCGGACTGGCCGCGGGAGCTGACGTGGGCTTCGTCACCGGCGCGATGATGGCGAACTTCACCTGCCTGGCGGCGGCGCGCGGTGCGGTGCTCTCTCGAGTTGGCTGGGACGTTGGCACCAGCGGCATGAGCGAATCGCCTCGGATACACGTGCTCGTCGGCGCCGAGCGGCACGAAACGATCGACCTCGCGCTCCGCTATCTCGGGCTCGGCAGTCCACATCCGGTTCCGGCCGATGACCAGGGCAGGATCATCGTGGATGCACTGGCCGACTCGCTGGATGCGATCGACCCGGGGGCCCCGGTGATCGTGTGCCTGCAGGCGGGCAACGTGCATTCCGGTGCCTTCGATCCGTTCGAGGCTGCCGTCGACGTTGCACATCAGCATGGTGCGTGGGTGCATATCGACGGTGCTTTCGGCCTCTGGGCAGCTGCCGCACCGTCTCTTCGCCACCTGGTGACCGGGTTCGAACGTGCGGACTCGTGGGCAACCGATGCGCATAAGACGCTCAACGTTCCGTACGACTGCGGAATTGCCATCGTGGCGGACCCGGTTGCGATGCGTTCGACATTCGGGGCGCACGCCAGCTACCTGGTCGTCGACAACTCCGGCCCCGGCGACCCGTTCGAGAAGGTGCCCGAGTTTTCGCGGCGCGCGCGAGGCGTTCCGGTGTGGGCGGCCCTCCGATCGCTCGGTCGATCTGGCGTCGCAGAACTGGTTGAGGGACTGGTACACAATGCAAAGGCACTGGCCGAGGGGATCGGCGACATCACGGGCGCCAGCGTGGTCAATGACGTTGTCTATACGCAGGTATGCTCGCGCTTTGGCGACGACGCGCGGACGCGCTCGGTGTCAGCGCGACTAATCGCCGACGGAACCGTGTGGATGTCGGGGTCGCGTTGGCGCAACCAGGATGTGGTGCGCATTTCGGTGAGCAACTGGGCAACGGATGCAACAGACGTGATGCGGTCGGTGGATGCCCTCCGTCGCGCGCTCGATGCTACGCGCGGCTGAGTGAAGGAATCGTGTGACTAGGCGAGCGCAGGGACATCAGTTTCGTGTCTCACAGCAGAGCCACTCAAGGTGACACGACCGGCGCGTGCGCCGAAATAGTAGAGACCGCATGTCACGCACTTCGCGCTGGGGTGAAACACCGGATCGCACTGAGGAGGTGCTCCTCGGGTCGGCGGAAAGGTCAGCGGTATGAACCGCTTACCACCGCACTCGACACATAGCAACGCCGGAATGGCGGGTAGGTTGGTGGTCATTGTGTCCGCCCTTGTGTGGAATCCCCTTCGACCCGATCGAAGCCTGCGCGCACGTACGGCCAAGCGTCTGTCCGATGGCGGACACTTGCTGCATCTCGGCTCGAGACCCGTCTTGATGTGAGATGCCTCCGCCGATTCTTGACTGTGTCAGAGGTTCGGTCGCACTAACATCGAGGAGATGGCAACTGCCTGTATCGACGCTGCCCGACGCTGGAAGGACACGTGGGAACGGGGCTGGCCTCGCGGCGATGTCGACGTGATCGCCGCGCTGTACGCGCCGTCGGCGAGCCGACCACACGAGGTCGATCCCGTGCCCGAAAGAACGTTCTCCTCAAGCAATGATTTCCATCCGCTCATGCTTGTTGACGCGAGAGTGTGGCGTCCGGCAGAGTAACCCAAAGGCGTCAAACACTTGAGAAGGGGGTCGTCGGGGGGTGCACATCGATCTCTATGTGGCGCTGGCTGGGCTGATCGTCGGTTTCGCCGTGGGCCTCACCGGGATGGGCGGGGGCGCGCTGATGACCCCGATCCTGGTGCTGCTCTTCGGCATCGCACCGCTGGCGGCGGTCT
>JBIOIZ010000147.1:0-5016 GCA_044450385.1 Candidatus Dormibacteria bacterium | reverse complement strand
CGACGCCGAGCACCGCAAGCGGCAAGCCTGCCCAGAAGACCGCCTGCCAGCCGCCGAGCGCAACCAGCAACCCGCCCAAAGGTGGTCCGACCAAACCGGCAACGGCCTGGGTGGTCACCATGACGGCGACGGATCGTCCGGTTCGACGCCGAGGCACATGCTCGGCGATCAGGGCGAGGCTGCCGGCCATCAGCACACCGCCACCGACCGCCTGCACCGTCCGTCCGGCGAGCAGGATGGGGAAGGTCGGCGCGATCGCAGCAAGAATCGAGCCGATTCCGAAGAAGGTGAAACCGCTGATGTAGGCCCGTCGCCGCCCGAACCGATCAGAGAGGCGGCCGATCGTTGGCAGCGTCGCCATGACCACGACCAGGTAGATCGCGATGACCTCCTGCCCCGCCGCCAGCGGCAGCTCGAACCGTCTCGTGATTGGACCGAGTGCCACCGCAACAATGGTGGCGTCGAGCATGCCGACGAACGCGCCGAGCGCGATCGCCCCCACCAGCCACGAGCGCCGTGCCGGGTTCATGAGCGCACAACCGTAACCCTTGGTCCCACGCCAGGTGCAGTCTCAGCGACGGGATAAACCCCGGTGCCGGCGGTGTCCCACATGTGCCGACGTTTCAGTGCAGCATGCACCCTACGGTCGGCACGGTCGTGGTGAGATGCCCCGGGAGGCGCTAGGTCGCGGCCATCCCGGAGTCGTGTTGCACACCGTTACTCGCCTCATGCTCACGGGACATGAAGCTGCTGAGCTCCTCGATGGTGCTCATGATCGGGGCGGGAAATACAACTGTGGTGTTCTTGTCGACGCCGATCTCCACAAGGCTCTGCAGGTTGCGGAGTTGGAGCGCCACGGGGTGCGCCATCATGATGTCGGCTGCCACACCGAGCTGGCCGGCTGCCAGGGCCTCGCCTTCGGCGGCAATGATCTTGGCACGCTTCTCCCGCTCTGCCTCCGCCTGGCGAGCCATTGCACGCTTCATGCTGTCGGGGAGCTGAATGTCCTTGAGCTCCACCAGCGTGACCAGCACGCCCCAATCGCTCGTTGCGGCGTCGAGGATCTCGCGGATGCTCAGGTTGATTCGGTCGGTTTCGGCGAGCGTCTCGTCGAGCGTGTGCTGACCGACCACCTTGCGAAGTGTCGTCTGCGCGATCTGGTTGATGGCGGCGCCGACGTTTTCAATCGCCACCACCGACTTGACCGCATCGACGACCTTGAAATAGGCAACGGCGGAGACGTCGATGCTGACGTTGTCGCGCGTGATGATGCCCTGCGATTGGATTGGCATGGTGACGATGCGCAGGGACACCCGGCGCAGGAGATCGATCACCGGCACAATCGGCCGCAACCCGGGCTTTCGGAGGCCGATCACCCTGCCGAGGCGGAAGTGCACGCCCATCTCATACTGCTGAACGACGCGGATCGAGGCAAGCAGACCAAGCAGGATGACGGCGGCGACCACGATCGCTGCGACGACGAAGGCGTTCATGACAGCGCCCTCACTATAACGAAGCCGTCGCCGTCGTGAGCGGCTGCCTCCTGAGCTTGATTTCTCTTGCGGTGACGGCAAACCATGCGGTGCTCCCGGTCTTTCCTGGGCCTGCCGAGGCTCCGGACTGGGAAGGGATACTCATGCGGGTTACAGCAACCGGCATGTCCAGGCTAGGCTGCGACCTCGCTGTACATCCCCACGCGGTCCTTGCCCTCGCGTTTGGCGGCATACATCGCGATATCGGCGCGCCGCAACAGCTCATCGCAGGTGTCGGTGCTTCGTTCCGAAATCGCGGCGCCCACCGTGCCACGGGTCGAGCAGATGGCATCGCCGATGTACAACGGCTCGCGCAGGGATTGCAGGATGCGGCGGCTGATCGACTGCAGCTGCGCTCTGTCGGGAGCACGTTCGAGAAGAATTGCAAATTCGTCGCCACCGAGTCGCGCAGCCATGTCGCCAGGCCGTACGGATGCCTGAAGGCGCTCCGCGACCGCGATGAGCACGCGATCGCCGATGGCATGACCGAGCGTGTCATTGACGCTCTTGAAATCGTCCAGGTCGATGAACAAGACGACACAGGGCGTCCGCGTCGGTCTGTGGCGCTCGAGTGTACGCGTGACGCATTCGTGGAAGTGCTTGCGGTTTGGCAACCCGGTGAGCGCGTCGTGATTGGCCTGATGGTCGAGTTCGCGCTCGCGCGCAGACAGGTTGCCGAGCAGGCGCGCGTTATCGATGCCCATCAGATACTGGCGCACCAGGACGAGGCCAACGAGCGTCAGCACTGCCCAGAACGTGAACTGGTCGATGTTGCCGGTTGTGGTCCTCTGCGCGATCGTCACCCCAACCGCCGCTGCCGCTGGGATGTAGGGGAGCAAGGCACCAAAACGCGAAGGCAGCACCGCCGGCGGGCGTCCGTGCAGTGGTCGCTGCACCGTGCGCAGCGCACCCAGTGCGATGAGCAGGTAGCCGGCGACCCAACCGGCGTCGAGGACATTGCCGGTCCCATAGGTGTTGCTCGCTGTGAGGTACGCGAAGTTACTGTCCGCGATCGCTGCCGCAGCGAGGCCGGCGGCCATGAACAGCAGTGGCGTGCGCCCCGTGCGAGGCACGCGGCCGACGCGGACCAGGATCATGGTCACGATCGCAACGTCACTGATCGGATACAGAAGGCTGAGGACCATTGCGAGCGGTGTCCCTGCACCGGCACGGTACACGGCTCCGAGGCTGGTGGACCAGCTGACCACGAAGAGACCGGCGGCGATGAGCAACCCGTCGAGCAACGTTCGGACGAACGTGCGAGCCCGCTCAGCGGCGATGGGAAACGACAGAACGCCGGCAATTGCGAGCGGCACGGCAAGCAGATACCCTGCGTCGGCGAATGATGGAAACGGAACCTGTACATCGCGAACGACCTGGTACCAGTCCCAGACCGTCTGCCCCATTCCCCACGAGAGCGCTGAGAGTCCCATCAGCGCCCACGCCAGGCGAATGCGACCGGCGTGACGCCTCGCCGCGAGGGCACAGGCCGCCACTGCCGCAAACGCCGCCAGCGTCTCGGCGATGTTGTCAAGGTAGGTGTAGGCGCCGGTGCCCCCGGTGAGCAGGCCCAGGATGAACAATGCGAGGGCGACCGCCGCCACGCCGCAGGTCGCCGCCCACCAGTGCACGCTCAGATCGGACCGGAAGCGCTGCAGTGCCATAGGCCGACTCTTGTTGCCGGAGGTCACAGGTCAGTGGCGGGACCGCCACATCTGTGGGCCGTGATTGCACATTCGCCCAACGCTGCCTGACCCTCCCGAGGGCCGTGACACACATCACCGGTCGCGTGGCGCCGCTACGGTCAGTGGATCAGCACGAACTCCGTTGTCGTGGTGTGGTCGCTGAACGAATGTGACCCAACTCCGATCGCCTGCACCGGGGTCACATAGGGAGCGACCTGCTGGTCAAAGGTCGCACGAGCAGCTGCGGGCAGGACCGCTCGCACAGCTGCGACAAGTGATTGCACGTTCAGGTAGAACATACCGTCGTTGCTGGAGCCGACGTGGCCGGCGACGGTCTGAAACTGCGGCGACGTGGTGATGTTGCTGCCCCGTCTGGCATCAATGACCGCGCGAACCTCAGCAGGCGTCGACGCGATGATCGCCCAGCCGTTGTCAACGGCCCACGACGGGCTGAGTTGGGACGGGGTGACACCGCTGATCGTGATGGTGGAAATGGTCACGCCCTGGTACGTCTCGTGCGCCGGCGACGTCGAGCCACATGCCTGTGCGCCGGAGCAGATGGTGGTCGCCAGCTGTGCCAGAAAACCCTGTACCGCCGTTGCTGAGTCCGTGGCGATCAGGAGAGCCCCCGATGGCACGGTCGCGCCGGACAGCTGTTCCACCTCGACTCCCGCGTCACCGGTCAGGTGATTGATGATTCCCGAGGAGCCGGTGATTCCGAGCTGGTTCAGCGCCTGGCTTCCGGAAACGCCCAGTCCCGGAATCGCCAGCGACACCAGGCTCTTCAGCATCTGCGGAAGGCCGACGACGGCGGCGAATCCGAAGGCGCCCTCCGGAACGAACGCGAGTGCCCCATTCTTGTGGGCGGCAATGGCAAGCGTCGCACGCGCGGCAGTACTGAGCTTGGACGCGTCGAAATCGACGGTCCCCGAGACGGTGATCCCCGACGAGGAGGCAACCACGACTTCACCCGCCCCTTCATAGCCGCGCAGGGCGGTGGCGGTCGCCGCCGTCGCGGCTGGGATGAGCGCCGCGACGCGAGGAATATCGACGTAGAAGAAGGCGATACGGTCGCTCGGCACGCGCGCCTGCACAGTGGTGTAATCCGCCTCGGACGTGAGGTTGGCGTGCTTGCCCTGCGAGGTGTCGACGACCTCGTCGACAGAAGCTTCCGAGGTGCCGACAATGACCGTGTGCGCGGTGATGGCCCACACCTCGGTTCCACCCGACGCCTCCAGACCCACATTGACGGAAACCCCGTCATAGGTCGCCATCGTCCAACGGAGCACGTGGCCCGACGGACCCGACTTGAATTTGGTGAACATCGCCTGCGCGGCCACGTCATTCGTGCTCGCGAGCAGCGATACCACAGCCGGGATGGTGCTGTCCGAGCTCGGCAACACGATCAGTGAGACCTGCGAGCCGAGCCACGCGCGCACATCGGTGTGCGACAGACCGGAGGACTGCAAACCGCTGTCCAGCCAGTGGTTGAGCGTGGCGTCGCGCGAGGAGCCGGAAAGCCCTGGAAACTTGCCCAGGATGCTGTTGAGCGAGAGCTGCTGTCCGACCGATGGCTGGAGGTCGAGGTTGACATAGACGGCGGTGTCGCTCGGCGCGAACGACACCATGGAGTCGGCGCTGCCGCGAAGGCCGCCGAATGCGAGGACAGCGGCAGCGACTCCCCCGGCGACAAGAATCGCGACTCCGGCCCCAGCGACGGCCCGGAACGCCCTCGAGTGCCGCTCCTCCGGCGCCGCGGAGACATCTTCAGGACCCGGGGGCGGATCGTAGGGCGGCGG
>JBIOIZ010000146.1:0-5175 GCA_044450385.1 Candidatus Dormibacteria bacterium | reverse complement strand
CTGCCGGGGGCGCTGACGCGGAACAGCTCGCTGGAGTTTCGGTGCGCTCCCAGCTGGTTGAGAGTAGAGACGTCTGACACGGCTTATACGGCGGGATGCGAACGTGGGTCTGTGCTGCAGGTTCCGGTTTCGCATGGGGAGGGGCGCTACGTTGCTGATGCTGAGACGCTCGACATGCTCGAGCACGAGCAGCGTGTTGCGTTTCGGTATGTGCGACGAGACGGGTCGCCGGTGGGAGGCGACTCGCCGAATGGATCGATGCGCGACATCGCCGGGATCGTCAACGAGCGTCGCAACGTGCTCGGAATGATGCCGCATCCGGAGCGTGCGTGCGAACCGTTGCTGGGCTCGTCAGATGGGATGCGGCTCTTCAACAACGTCGCGCAGTCGATGAGCGGCACCGGCGTGATGCCGGTCGCAGCGACGTCGTGACCACCGTGCTCGCAGCAGCGAGTGACGCGGACCTGGCCGAAGTCGCGCTGACCCGCCCGGAATATGTCCACCTGGTCGAATCGCTCGGCCGAGAACCGAATCGCCTCGAGCTCGGCATCGTCGGGGCACTCTGGAGCGAACACTGCAGCTACAAGACGAGCAAGGCGTTGCTCGGCAGCCTTCCGACCCAAGGACCGCGTGTGCTGCAGGGTCCGGGAGAGAATGCCGGCGCCGTCGACATCGGCCAGGGTCTCGCGTGCGTCTTCAAAATCGAATCGCACAATCACCCGAGCGCCATCGAGCCGTACCAGGGTGCCGCGACGGGCGTCGGCGGCATCCTGCGCGACATCTTCACGATGGGTGCGCGTCCCATCGCGCTGCTGGACTCGCTGCGGTTCGGCCCCCTCGATGAACCGCATCAGCGTCACCTCTTCGACGGCGTCGTTGCAGGAGTTGGAGGCTATGGCAACTGCATCGGTGTGCCGACGGTCGGCGGTGAGCTGTATTTCGATGAGTCCTACCGGACAAACTGCCTCGTCAACGCGATGTGCGTGGGAATCGTCGAGCGAGGCAAGCTGACGCGCGCAACCGCGAGCGGAGCCGGCAACCTGGTGCTCCTGGTCGGTGCCGACACCGGCCGTGACGGCATTCATGGCGCCAGTTTCGCGTCGGTTGTCCTCGACGCCGACAGTGCGGCCCGGCGTCCCGCCGTACAGGTCGGCAACCCGTTTCTCGAGAAATGCCTCATGGAGGCGTGCCTCGAGCTCGCGGGCGATCCGCGCGTGATCGCGATGCAGGACCTTGGAGCAGCCGGGCTGTGCGGAAGCACCGCGGAGCTTGCGCATCGCGGCGGGTGCGGCATCGAGGTCGATGTTGCGCGCGTGTCGCGCCGGGAGACAGGGATGACCCCGTATGAGGTGATGCTCAGCGAGTCCCAGGAGCGAATGCTCATTGTTGCCCGGCCCGAGGACGTGCGCTCCCTGCAGGACGTGTTCGACCGCTGGGACCTTCACTCGGACGTGGTCGCGATGATCCTGCCCGAGCAGCGCTTTGTGGTGCGTGATGGTGTCGCCCAGGTCTGCGACCTGCCGCTCGACCTTCTCGTCGACGGTGCTCCGCTGCGCGGTGCGCCGGGCCCGCGCCCGGCGCGGGCCGCGATCGTGGATCCACCGTCCAGCTCGGCGCCGTCGTGGACATTCGACGGGGCGCTCCTTCGACTGCTGGGGAGCGACAACCTCGGAAGCCGTGCGCCGGTCTTCAGGAGGTACGACCATCAGGTCGGTGATGGGACGGTCATCCTTCCGGGTGGCGATGCGGCCATGGTCCGTGTCGACGGAACCACGCTCGGCCTCGCGCTGGCGACCGACGGTAACTCCAGGTACACAGCGCTCGACGCCAGGCGCGGCGCGATGATCGCGGTGTGCGAGGCGGCGCGCAACGTCGTCGCCACGGGTGCGACGCCGGCCGCGGTGACGAACTGCCTCAACTTCGCCAATCCAGAACACGCCGACGTCTGGTGGGGCCTGCGCGATGCCATCGAGGGTATCGGTGAAGCCTGCAGGGCGCTCGATATCCCCGTGGTGAGCGGCAACGTGAGCCTGTACAACGACACGGGCGGCACCGGGATAGACCCGACCGTCGTCATCGGCATGGTCGGGGTCATCAACGACGTGGCGCAGCGATGCACCGCCGGCTTTCGCGAGGAGGGTGACCTCATCGCGCTGGTTGGTCCGATCGATGCGGAGCTCGATGGCAGCGAGTACCAGAGGATGGCTCACGGGATCAACTCGGGGACCCCGCCCCGTCTCGATATCGAGCTGGAGCGACGCGTCCAGGGGTTCATCCTCGAGGCGATCGCAGACCACCTGCTGCACTCCGCGCACGACTGCGCCGAAGGGGGCGTCGCGGTCGCAATCGCCGAGTCATGTCTGCTGGGCGACATAGGCGCATGGGTGGCATTGGACGAGCTCGGACAGGATGAAGGGTTGATTAACGGGGCGGCCGGTATACTCTTCGGAGAGAGTCAATCTCGATTCGTCATCAGCTTCGCCAGGGAGGCACTTGTGCGATTGCACGAGCTGGCAGGGCGGCACTCGGTCCCCTTCCGTGGTCTCGGCTCCGTCGGAGGCGAGAGGGTCGGCGTGACCGGCTGCATTGACGTGCCGCTCGCCGAAGTGCGCAAGGTGCACGAAGGAGCGTTGATAGAGCGTGAGTGATCAGGCCGGCATGGACGCCTTCGACGACGACCACCTCCACGAGGAATGTGGCGTTTTCGGGGTGTTTCATCCGGGAGAGGACGTCGCCAACCTGACGTACTTCGGCCTGTACTCGTTGCAGCATCGCGGACAGGAGTCCGCCGGCATCGCGGTCAGTGATGGTCGCGAGATTCGTATCCGCAAGGAGATGGGTCTCGTCTCGCAGGTGTTCGACCAGGAGATCATCGACGGTCTCAAGGGCAACATCGCCATTGGGCACACGCGGTACAGCACCACCGGCAGCGCACGCCTGCTCAACGCGCAACCGATCTCCGTTGATCATCCGACGATCGGACCCGTGGTCATCGGGCACAACGGCAACCTGGTGAACGCCACCAAGCTGCGCGACGAGTTGATCACCAAGGGATTCGACTTCGAGACCACGAGTGACACAGAGGTCCTCGGGGCTCTGCTCTGTCAGACCAACGCGGACACGCTGGAGCAGGCCCTCGCGGAGGCGCTGCCACGCGTCGAGGGCGCTTACTGCCTCGTGTTCCTGACGAGGGACTCGCTGGTGGCCGCACGCGATCCGCTGGGTATCCGCCCGCTCTGTCTCGGGCGCTTCGGCGACATCGATGCACCGGGCGGCACCGGGTACGTCGTCGCGAGTGAGACATGCGCGCTCGACGTCATCGGTGCGACATTCATCTGCGAGATCGGGCCAGGCGAAATCGTCACAGTCGACGCATCCGGAATGCGCAGCACGAAGATCCAGCGAACCGCCGCACACCGCGCGATGTGCTCATTCGAGTTCATCTATTTCGCGAGACCCGACAGCGTGATGATGGGCAAGTCGCTCTACGAGTCGCGGCGTCAGATGGGCCGCGAGCTCGCACGCGAGGCGCCGGCGGATGCCGACATCGTGATCACGCTGCCCGACAGCGGTACCCCGGCGGCCATCGGATATGCCGAGCAGTCGGGGCTGCCCTTTGCGGAAGGCATGATCAAGTCGCGGTACATCACGCGCACGTTCATCCAGCCGACGCAGCGATTGCGCGAAGCCGGCATCCGGTTGAAGTTCAATCCGATGCGCCACGTGCTCGAGGGCCGCCGCGTGGTGCTCGTGGACGACTCGATCGTGCGCGGCACCACGTCGCGTCGCATCATCGATGAGCTGCGTCGCGCTGGAGCACGTGAGGTGCACATGCGCATCGCATCGCCACCGATCGCATGGCCGTGTTTCATGGGTATCGACATCGCGTCGCGCCGTGAGCTCATCGCCGCCGGCCATACCGAGCGCGAGATTGGAGCGATGCTCGGCGCCGATTCGCTTCGCTACCTCAGCCTCGCCGGTCTGCGCCGCGCGATGGGGCAGCCTGACGGCAACGGATTCTGCTTTGCCTGCTTCACCGGTTCGTACCCTGTGGATGTTCCCGCGCAACTCGAGATGGACAAGCTGGCGCTGGAGATCCCGGTAGCGGTCACATCCTGAGCGACGGGTCGATCGACTCCGGAGGCGGCGTGCACCTGGACGAGATCCGCAAGGCTGCGGCGCGGATCCGGAGCCACGTGCGCAGGACTCCGCTGTTACGGACCGACATCGCTGCCGGGGTGATCGTCAAACCCGAGTCACTGCAGCGCACCGGGTCATTCAAGGCTCGCGGCGCCTTCAATGCAGTGCTGAGCCTCGTCGAGCGTGAGCCCGAGGTGCTCGGTGTGGTGACGCACAGCTCCGGCAACCACGGTCAGGCACTTGCATGCGCAGCGCAGGTGGCCGGGCTGCGGGCGACCATCGTGGTGCCGGAAGGGGTCACCCCCGCAAAGATCGACGGCATTCGATCCTACGGTGCGATCGTGGTGACCGATGGTGTGACCTACGACAACCGCGAGGCGATCGCCGAGGAAATCGCGCGTTCTGAAGGGCTCCGCCTGATCCACCCGTATGACGACTGGGATGTCATTCACGGTGCTGGAACCGTGGGCCTGGAGATCCTCGAGGATGTGCCCGCGCCGGGCGCCGTCGTGGTACCGGTCGGCGGCGGAGGTCAGATCTCCGGAATCGCGCTCGCGGTGTCCGCGCTCTCCCCGGGGACCGCCGTCATCGGGGTGGAACCCGACGTCGCCGACGACGCCGCGCAAAGCCTGCATGCGGGTGCGTTGCAGTCGCTGGCTTCCGATCCGGCCACGCTCGCGGAGGGAGTGAAGAGCAGATCGATTGGCGCTCGAAATTTCGGTGTGATCGTCGGCGACGCGTTGGTGCGGGACATCGTGACCGTGTCCGAGGCCGAGCTCAAGGATGCGGTGCGCGTTGCCTGGACGCGACTCAAGCTCGCCATCGAGCCGACGGCGGCGCTCACCCTGGCCGCATACCTCAATGGGAGGGTGCCCGAGGGAAGCGCGGAGAACCCCACCGTGATCATCCTCAGCGGTGGCAACTTCGATCCGCGAACGGTGGCCGCCCTCCTGTTGGAATAACGGCGGCGAATCCCGGGAGCGGCTCGACCAGGTCGACCGCCGATGATTTCTCAACGGCGAGGCTGTCCTAGTG
>JBIOIZ010000145.1:0-5228 GCA_044450385.1 Candidatus Dormibacteria bacterium | reverse complement strand
GGTGGCGTTGGTCGCCTCGCAACAGACCGAGGTGGCGGTCGGGGACACGGTGACCATCACCCTGCCCAACAACAAGACCACTCCAGGTGTCGTCTCCTCGGTCGGGGCGGTCGCCACCTGCCCATCGAGTTCCGGGTCCGGTAGGTCGAACTCCAGCTCCGCGGCGCCGGGAACGGACACCTGCTCGTCGGGGAGCACCACACCGACCATCACCGTTGACATCACCCCCTCCGACCCGGCCGCCACGGGCACGTGGGATCAGGCCCCGGTGCGGGTCGGTATCACCACCGCCACCGTGCCCAGCGCCCTGGCGGTGCCAGTGACCGCGCTGCTGGCCCAGTCCGGGGGTGGCTACGCCGTCGAGGTCGTCAACGCTGGGGGGATCAACCATCTCGTGCCGGTCTCGCTCGGACTGTTCGACGACGCTGACGGGCTGGTGCAGGTCAGCGGCTCGGGGCTGGCCGCCGGCCAGCAAGTGGTGGTCCCGACGACATGACCTACACGCTGCCACCCCCACCCGACAACAACGGGGGCGGTGCAGGGGTGCCGGTGCTCGATGTGCACGACGTGACCAAGCACTATCCCGGCGAGCCGCCCGTCCAGGCCCTGCGCGGGGTGAATCTCACCATCGGCCAGGGGGAGCTGGTCGGTATCGTCGGCCCGTCGGGGTCGGGCAAGACCACCTTGCTGCAACTGATGGGGACCCTCGACCGGCCCACCAGCGGCCGGGTGCGGATCACCGGGCTAGACGTCGCAACAATGGCCGACGACGACGTGGCCTACCTACGGGCCACCCGGATCGGGTTCATCTTCCAACAGTTCTTCCTGGCCGAGCACGCCACCGTCTTGGACAACGTCGCCGACGGGCTCCTCTACGCCGGCATCCCCCACAAGCAGCGCCGCCGGCGCGCGCTCGACGCCCTGGACCTGGTCGGCCTCGCCCAGCGCCCCCATGCCCGTCCCACCCAGCTCTCGGGTGGGCAACGCCAACGGGTCGCCATCGCCCGGGCCCTGGTCGGCCAGCCCGCCATCGTGCTCGCTGACGAGCCGACCGGGAACCTCGACCAGGCGACCGGGCAGTCCATCCTGGCCCTGATCGACCAGCTCCACCGGGCCGGCTCGACCATCGTGGTCATCACCCACGACCACGTCATCGCCGAGCGGATGTCCCGCAAAGTCGAGATCCTCGACGGCCTCATCCTGTCCGACACCGGCCCCGCCGCGGGAGCCGACGGGCGGCTCCACCCATTCGCCCCCTTTGCCGAACCTCCTATCTCAGGACCCCAGGCTGAGCTGCCCGCCGGCGAGGACCCGTCATGACCGCCGCGACCCTGAGCCGGAGACGGTTGCAGCTGTCCGACCTGGCCCGGCTCTCGAGCGTGGGACTGCGCACCCGGAAGTTGCGGGCCGGGCTGTCCGCTCTCGGTATCGCTATCGGTGTGGCCGCTATCGTCGCCGTGCTCGGCCTGTCCGCCTCGTCCGAGGCAGGCCTCCTCAACGAGATCAACCAGCTCGGCACCAACCTGCTAACCGTCAGCAACGGGCAGAGCTTCACCGGCGGCACCGCGGAGCTGCCTACCACGGCGCCGGCCATGATTGGGCGTATCAGCGGTGTGCAGGAGGTGCAGACCACCGGAGCGGTCAGCGGCGCCCCCGCCTACCGCAACCCCTACATCCCCTTCGGTAACACCAACGCCCTGACCGTTCAAGCCGCATCTCTCGACCTCCTCCCGGTGGTCGCCACCAGCGTCGCTCAGGGCCACTACCTCAACGCGGCCACCGCCCAAGAACCAGTCGCCGTGCTCGGCGCGGCTGCCGCGCAGCGGCTCGGGATCGACCGTATCTACCCCGGCGAGCGGATCTGGGTCGGCGGTCAATGGTTCTACGTCGCAGGCATCCTGAGACCGGCAGTGCTGGTCTCCGCCATCGACTCCTCCGTCCTGGTCGGCTACCCCGCCGCAGAGAAGTATCTGGGCTTCGACGGCCATCCCTCCACCATCTACCTGCGGGCCCAGAACGACCGGGTCAACGCCGTCGATGACCTCCTGGCCGCCACCGCCAACCCTGAGAACCCGAGCGGGGTCAACGTCAGCCAACCCTCCTCCGCCCTCGTTGCTCAAGCTGAGGCCAAGGGTGCCCTCAACAGCCTGTTCCTCGGACTCGGCGCGGTCGCCCTCTTGGTCGGTGCGGTCGGCGTCGCCAACATCATGATCATCTCAGTCCTCGAACGCCGCTCCGAGATCGGACTGCGCCGCGCCCTAGGCGCTACCAAAGGCCACATCCGTACCCAGTTCCTCTCCGAAGCCGTCCTCCTCGGACTGCTTGGCGGCGCGGTCGGGGTTGCCATCGGCGTCGTGTCGACGGCCGTCTACGCCTACACCAAAGGCTGGGCCACCGTCATCCCCACCGAAGCCTGGGCCGGCGGCTTCGCCGCCTCCCTTATGATCGGTGCCGTCGCCGGGCTCATGCCCGCACTGCGCGCCGCGCGCATGTCACCCACTCAAGCACTGTGGAACATGTGAAGCGAAGGGCTCGGGACGATGGGGCTAGCCCACGCCACGGACATGCCCGGGTACCTTCTCTTGATCGCGCTTCTCGCGCCAAACGGCTGAGTCGGACCGGATTTACCGAAGCAAGACATGGCGTTTCCTAGGAAGCGCTGCTAGGCAGCGATTATTGGCGAAAGCCTCTGCTTTCGATCTCAGCAGAGACCAATTGGGAAATGGTGGTTCAGCACTTCCTTGGTAAGGAGAAGGCCGGCGGTTCGAGTCCGCCCGTGGGCTCCCAACTCAATAGCACCGTTTCCTTGCATCTTCTCGCTGGTTTCTCTCCCCAGAAATGCGGCAAGGAAATGCTCTTTCGCAGCGGGTTTTGTATCCAACTAGGTGTGGCAGGCCGTAGCGACAGGCACCACGTTCATCGGAGTGGGGGAGACCGTTAGCGGCGATCGGTCGGTCCGCAAAGTCGCCAGCTGGCTGTCGCACGGGTCAGGACCGTGAGGCGGGGGGTCAAATCCTAGGCCTCGACTCATCGGCGGCGTGGTTGCACGCGCTTTCGGACGTGAGGGCCGCGCCATGCACCAACACGTTCCGGTCCCCGGCGGCGGCCTTCGCAATCTTCGCTCCACTTCCGCGCCAGAGCAACAAGCGGATTGGAGCGCGGCTGTTCATCTCCGAGGCCACCGTCGCGACCCACGTTCGCAACATCATGAACAAGCTCGGATTCAATTCACGGGCATAGGTCGCCGGCTGGGTCTCGCAGGAGCGAGAAGGGTCACGTGTAGTAATTAATGAGGTAATGCGGGCGATGTGGGTGGATGAATCCCTTTCATGCGAATGACTGCCGCCTCGCAATGACCTTACAAATCAACCTCGGTGGACGAGACCTGAACCGCCTGGATTTCGGGAACGTGAGGCCCCGGGTTCAAGTCCCGGGCCCCCGACTTTTTCGAGACCAGAGTTCCCTTATTTGGACCATAAGTAAGGCGCGGTTCGATTCACCTTCTATTCCGCAGCCGGCTCGTAGGTGGCGATCACCACGCCGGTGGGCGTGGTCGTGCTGTTGGTAAGCCGCAGCTGCGCGTGCACCTTTTCAGGGAATAGCCGCCGTCCGCTCCCGAGCACCAGCGGGTGGATCATCAGCAAGTACTCGTCGATCAGGTCGGCAACCATCAGGGAGCCGATCAGCACGCCGCTACCCATGATCGCGAGAACGCCACTGGATTCAGCTTTGAGAGCGCGCACGGCGTCGGCGATATCGCCGCGCAGCAGCGTCGAGTTGGGCCACCTCAGGGGTTCCTGGAGAGTGGTCGACGCGATGTACTTGGGCGAATTGTTCAGCGCTTCCTTGAACGGGCCTCCCCGCGCGTTCCACGATGCCAGTAGCTCCTCGTAAGTACGCCTCCCGAACAGCCATCCCGCCAAGCCGCCCCCGGCCGCCATCCTTTCGCCCATCGCCTTGCCCGCAGCGTCGCCAGCCGTTGCGGACCGGCCGCCCCAGCCACCCTGAGTGAATCCGCCGCGGGTGTCCTCGTCCGGGCGCCCGGGTCCCTGCATCACCCCATCGAGGGTGACATGGATCATAACTACGATTCGACCCATCTCAGATCTCCCCTGATTCGCGATGGTCCCGGACGAGCTTGGGGCCGTAAGCCGGTCGCCAGCTGCCGCGGATGAAAACCTGACCGATCTCGCAGAGCGCACCTCGCATGTTGATAGTGAGTTCCTAACTCGAGTTGTCCAGCGGCATCAGGACCGTGGCGAACGCGCGCCGCTTGCGGCCGGGCCGCGATCCATACGCGAGGAATGGAACGATGGCTGCATTCAACGCGGCCACCATCTCAGCGAATTCCTTGTCGCTCAGGTGCAAGACCAGCTGACGATAACCAACCCCGTCCCTCGAAAAGTCAACGTCGGCGCTCTGCAGGTATTGGTCGAACTGGGCGATGAGGCCGGCCGCGAAAGCTGTGAAGTATCCGAGCTGATCTTCGCGTGAAGCTCTTGCCAGATCCTCAGGCGAGAGCGAAGCGCCGCCCTCGGCAAGGACGTAAGTTCGCTCGACTGCGCCCCGTATCCGCTTCTCCGAGGCGATCGCGAGGACGCCACCCTGGAAGAGTCGTTCGATCTGCCGATAGAGCGTTGCTTGCGGTACATCGGCCAAGAGGGCGGCGACCTGCTGGGGAGTGAGCCGCCGGCCCCTTGCAAAGGCCAGGATGATGCGCAGCCGGACCGGGTGCAGGATGAGATCGGCTCGCTTCATTCTCGCTTATGATAACGTTATCGAACATGGGAGTAATCGCATCCTGATGATGCTGGCCGCGACGCTGCCATCTGCCAACCTGGTTCTGATCCTGCTTCCCTTGGTCGTGATCGAGGTCGGCCTGGTCGTCTTCTCGTTGATCGATCTCTTGCGGCCCGAACGGCAGGTGCTGGGGGACAACAAGCTGATCTGGGCGCTGGTGATCGTGCTCGTCGGGACCATCGGGCCGATTGTCTATCTCCTCCTCGGCCGTAAACAGACCTGATCGGATGGGTGCCGCCATCACGTGCATAGGGCTGGTCAAGTGCTATGGCAACGTCACCGCCCTAGACGGCCTCGACCTCGAGGTGCCTGTGGGGTCGCTGTACGGATTCCTCGGCCCAAATGGCGCCGGCAAGACGACCACCATCCGCCTCCTGACTGGACTGGCCTGGGCCACATCCGGTCGTGCCGTCGTCGCGGGCTTGGAT
>JBIOIZ010000144.1:0-5342 GCA_044450385.1 Candidatus Dormibacteria bacterium | reverse complement strand
GGGCATGGTAGCCGCCGTCCTTTCGCGCCGAGTTGATCCTTGCAGCAGGCGCACAATCCCGTCATGGCGATGTCACGAGGAGGATGCGATGCCCTTCATCGAACCGAGCCGGCTCGAGGCCAAGGAGCTGCTGCCCGGCTGGAACGCTCGATTCTTTCACTCAGCGCATATGACCTTTGCGTACACCGAGGTTGCAGCCGGTGCCGGGGTGCACCTTCACCATCATCCGGAGGAGGAGGTCTGGCACATCGTTGATGGCAGCGTCGAGATGACCCTCGCTGGCATGACCCGAGTCGTGAACGCCGGCGAGGCGGTCGTGGTGCCGTCCGATGTCGAGCACGGCGCGCGAGCGGTGACGAACTTTCGGGCCATCGTTGTCGACCATCCGGTTCGCGAGGTGGTTGCAGGCATCAGCACCCGATAGGGATATGGCGAGACGATCTCGCTCTGAACGGACGATGCCGATCAGAGCAGCGTCTCCTCCTGTTCGACTCGCTTGCTCCGGCGAGGCTCACGGCCGACCGCGTTATCGGCAGCAGGGTGCTCAACAATGGCGATCACCCGCGTCGCCATGAAGCGTCCTACGCGCACGGGCTGCCCGGTGCGGGTGAGTTCCGCCACTTCGACGACGCCTCGCGCTGTGGTCACCTCCACGCGACGGCCGGCGCGCGTCGCCGAGATTTCGAATGCCCGGGCGTTTCCGGTCCCGGCGTCAACGATGACCTCGACCATGTCTCCGACCATGAGTCAACTCTAGCGACCGAAGGCGGTGCTCAGCACTGCCAATCCAGCAGCGTTGATAACCGGCTGCACCGATGCGATGATGCGCACGTGGTGAGGCGATCCCGGTTGGTCTTGGTGGGCCTGCTGCTCCTGGCGGCATTCGCGCTCGCGGCTGGCGCTTTCGTACTCGGTTCCCATAACCCGGCGGTGACTGTTGTCAGTGCTGACGCGCACGTGGGCGACAACGTTGCCACCGCATTCGACGGAGGATGGGCCTACGGCATCCCGATGGATGTGGCGTGGCTCGGGACCGACAACAGCTGGCGTCAGGATGGTCAACCGGAATGTCTCGCCTGGAACGGCTCGCCTCGCGACGTCGCGATCCAGTTCGGCTGGGTCCCAGTCACGTCGCCAGCCGGCGGCGGCAGCTGGCGACAGGTCGTGTGGGTCTCCTGCAAGAGTTGAGGATCGACTCGCGGTCCGACACGCCGCGCTGACGCCGGGCCTGATTGCATCCAGGCGGTATTCCTTGCCTGTACGGTGGCTCTCGCCGCGGTCAGCGGCAATCCCGTCCAAGATGCGAACAGGTACGCACTGATCATCATCCTCGCCGTCGCCATGGGCATCCAGAACGCCACGGCGCGCAGGCTCGCCGTGCCCGACCTGACCACCACGGTGCTCACCCTGACCATCACCGGTCTCGCCGCGGACAGCGCCATCGCGGGCGGTCAGGGATCCAAGGCCGGTCGCCGGCTCATTGCCGTTGCGGTGATGCTGATTGGGGCCATCATCGGCGCCGCATTTGTCGTGAACGGGCGCATCGTCTACCCCTTGATCATCGCGCTGGTCGTGACAGCCGTCGCCGCAATCGCGAGTCGCACGCTCGCAGGCTCCGATTCACGCTGGATTCATATGGAGTCATGAGTCCACGCCGGCGGTGGGCAGGCACCGATGACTTTGGGGAGCACTGGCCGCAGACGCACAGCCGCTCGGGCGCATCACGTACCAGGGCTTCGCGCAAGCGTGGCCGTCCATGAGCACCGACGAATTCGGCAAGAAGATGAACAGCATGCCCAAATTCGTTGTATCGACAACGCTCACCGCTGCAGACGCCACCTGGGAGAACTCGACGGTCATCAGCGGTGATGTCGCAGCCGAGGTCGCCCGGGTGAAGCAGCAGTTCGCCGGCGACATCCTCATCGCGGGCAGCGGTCACCTGGTCCGGAACCTTGCGGCGCACGACCTGGTTGATGAGTACCGCCTCATGGTGTTCCCGATCGTCCTCGGTACCGGCAAACGACTCTTCGAGGAAGGGACCCCGCGCATCCAGTTGCGCCTGCTCGACTCGCGGCCGGTCGGCCCGGACGGCGTCGTCATCCTGACCTACGCGCCGGCGCGTTAGTCAGCCGCCGCTTCTCTGCGTCGACACTGCCGCACGGATCAACTCCACCGGGTGCAGCGCCCGCCGGCCGGTGCCATGCTCGATCTGCTGGCGGCATGACACACCGGTGGCGGCAATCACGGTGTCGGCGTTCTCTGCGTTGACCGTCGGGAACAGACGCATCCCCCCGATCTGCATCGAGAGCTCGTAGTGCTCGGTCTCAAAGCCGAACGACCCTGCCATGCCACAGCAGCCGGCATCGAGCTCGACCACAGTCGCGCCAGGGATGCTGGACAGCAACCGCACCGATGCAGCCGTCCCGGCAAGCGCCTTCTGATGGCAATGGCCATGGAACAGGAATCGACGGCCCGCCAGTGGAGAGGCGGGATCCATGCGGAGATGACCGGCGTCGATCGCGTCGAGAATCAGTTCATCCACCAGCCGAACCCGACTCGCCACCACCTTTGCGTCGGGATTGTCCGGCTGCAACGCGATGTGCTCCTCAGTGAGCGTGAGGATGCATGAGGGCTCGACGCCGACGATCAGCGCGCCGTCCCGCGCCATCGCGGCCAGGCGCAGCGTCATCGCCTTCGCATCGCGCGACGCATCGTCGAGGCGGCCCTTGGAAATCGCGGCTCGCCCGCAGCACCGGTTCCCGATCAGCTCGACCTGCCATCCGGCCAGCTCGAGCAACTCCACCGCGGCAATCCCGATCCCGGGTTCCGTGAATGTCGTGAATGAATCGGCGAGCATCACAACACGACCGAGCGATCCCGAACGTCGATGCTCGCGGCTCGCATGCCAGCGAAGCAACGTGCGCCGTTGGAATCGCGGCAGTGGCCGCCGCCGGCTGATCCCGAGCACACGCTCCATCAGCACGCGCGTTCCTGGCAGTGACATGGCTCGGTTCGAGAACGGCGCGAACGCGGACCCCAGGCGGTTGAACCGGCGCGCCGCGGCAAAGAATCGCGCACGCCGCGGGACGCCGTGAATTCCCTGGTACTGAAAGAGAAACTCGCTCTTCATGGATGCCATGTCCACACCCAGCGGGCATTCGCTCTTGCACGCTTTGCACTCCAGGCAGAGGTCGAGAATGTCGTGCAGGCGGTCGTCGCCGAGTGCGCCCCGCGGATCGGCTTGCGACAGCGCGAACACCAGCGCATTGGCACGCCCGCGCGTGCTGTGTTCCTCCTCGCGAGTGGCCATGTACGACGGACACATCACTCCGGTCGATCCCTTGCGACAAACGCCGATGTTCATGCATCGATCGGCCGCGCCGCGCATTCCACCGGTGCCGGCGAATGAGAGGCGCGTCGACAGCGCGAACGCGGGAGGCAGCGCGACGTCGCGGATGTTCTCGGTCATCGGCGGCGCGTTGACGATCTTCCCCGGATTCATCAGAGCGTTGGGGTCGAAGAGATGCTTCACCTCGCACATGGCGCCGTAGAGCTCGTCACCGAAGACGACGCGGTTGAACTCGCTCCGGGCGAGTCCATCGCCGTGCTCGCTGGAATTGGCACCGCCGAATTCGGCGACCAGATCACGGATCTCCTCGGCGACGGCGCGCATGGTGGCGAGCTCGGCAGGTCGAGTGAGATCCATGAACGGACGGATGTGAAGGCACCCGACCGAACAGTGACCGTAGAACCCTGCCGCCAGGCCGTGTCGCTCGAGCACGGCGCTGAATCGCCGGACGTATTCCGGGAGACGAGCGGGCTCCACAGCCGTGTCCTCGATGAATGCGATCGGCCGGCGCGTGCCCTCACTCGCCGCCATGAGCAGCCCCAATCCCGCAGAACGGACCTTGAGCAAGGCGGACTGCTGCTGCGGCGTCGTAGCTCTCAGCGTGTGATACCCATGACCGTGGCGCTGCCAGAGTTCGGCGAGCCGATTCACGCCTGCCGCGGCCTCGGCCGCGCTGTCACCGTCGAAGGTGACGAAGAGAAGCGCGCCGGGATCGCCCTCGAGGATGGAGCCCAACGCCGCGTACTCGATCTTCCGACGCGAGAGTTCGAGGATGGTTCGATCGATGAGTTCCACCGCACTCGGACTCGTGCCCAACGCATCGTCGGTGGCGGCAACAGCGTCGGCGACGGACGCGAAGTGGCCCACCGCGATCGCTTTGGCTTTCGGCAGGGGAACCAGACGCACTGTTGCCTCGGTCACGATGACGAGGGTCCCTTCAGAGCCGACCACGAATCGCGCCAGGTTGGAGGGCGGCCCTCCGGCAAGACGGTCGAGCCGGTAGCCACCGGCACGGCGCCAGTACTGTGGATACCCGTTGGCGATCGCGGCGCGATGCACCTCGACCAGCGCGGGCAGCTTCTCGTGGATCCGTCGCTCGAGACTGTCCGCTGCGCCGTGCGACAGCGCGACGTCGAGCTGTCCCAGTGTCGCGACACTGGCATCGCTGAGCACGACGTTGAGTTTCTCGACGTGATCGACGGTCATGCCGTAGACCACGGATCCGCTGCCGGCGGAGTTGTTGCCGATCATTCCGCCGATCGTCGCGCGGTCGCTCGTCGACGTATCAGGGCCGAAGAGCAGGCCGTGCTGCCGTGCTGCGCTGTTGAGATCGTTCTGCACGACGCCGGGGGCAACGCGTGCAGTCCGGTTCTCCACATCCAGCTCAATGATGCTGTCCATGTGGCGTGACGTGTCGATGATGACCGCGCGACCGACGGTCTGACCCGCCAGGCTCGTGCCCGCGCCTCTGGGCAGCACGGGTACCCGGAGGCGGGCACAGACGTCGACCGCAGCCGCGACATCGGCCGCATCGTGCGGGAAGACAACCGCGAGCGGCTCGATGCTGTACATGCTTGCGTCGCGCGAGAACAGGTGTCGCGTGTACGCATCCGCGCGCACCTCTCCCGCCATCGCCGAGCGAAGCTCCAACTCGAGCTCGCCGAGGGGCGGAGTGTCCAAGGCGTCGCTCAGCCTTGCAGCGGAGAGGCGATCGATGGCGTGGATGTCGATCGAGATCGTGGTGTCATCTCACGCGTCTCACCGGACGACACCCGCATCGCGCAGGGCGGCGATGTCATCGGCCGTGTAGCCGAACTCGCCAAGGACTTCATCCGTGTGCTCCCCGAGCAACGGCGGTGGACGGCGCACGGTTGCGGTGTACTGAGAGAGCTTGATCGGAGAACCGGTCATCCGCAGAGTCCCGGCAGTGGGGTGCTCGGCGGTCAGCACCATGTCACGCGCCTGCACCTGGGGATGTGCGAGCGCGGCATCG
>JBIOIZ010000143.1:0-5458 GCA_044450385.1 Candidatus Dormibacteria bacterium | reverse complement strand
GTCCAGGCGGACCAGATCGTCGCGCGGCTCTTCGGACCGGCTCGCGGCATGATGACCGCGGAGCGTGTCGGCCTCAACTTCCTGCAGCACCTAAGCGGGATCGCGACCATGACCGCCAAGTACGTCAAGGCGGTCGAGGGCACCAAGGCCAAGATCCTCGACACTCGCAAGACCACCCCGGGCCTGCGTGCCATCGAGAAGTACGCGACGCGCATGGGCGGCGCCGTCAACCATCGCATGGGGCTGTACGACGCGGTGCTGATCAAGGACACGCACCTCGCGCTCGTCGGCGGGATCACCCCGGCGCTCCGGGCGGCGCGCAAGGCGTATCCGGAGATGGAGATCCACGTCGAGGTCAGCAACCTCCAGGAGCTCGAGCAGGCGCTCGCCGACAAGGCGTCGCACATCCTCCTCGACAACTTCTCCTGCGGTCAGGTGCGCGAGGCGATGCAGTTGATCCGCGGGCGTGCGACCGTTGAGGTGAGTGGTGGAGTCCAGGTGACCAATGCGCGTGCTTACGCGCTTGCCGGTGCCGATTACATCAGCGTTGGGGCGTTGACGCACTCGGCGGTGGCGCTGGATTTCTCCATGAAGGTAACTCGCTACTGAAGCACGCGCTGTGGGCGGGTGGGTCCTGTCATCGCGGGGACCCCTCGCCGACGCGCTTGTAGCTGATGCCGACTTTTGTTGATGGGCCCACTGGTACGTTGCATGCGTTTGCGGTTTCGCATGCTTGGTCGACACCGGTCGTCATCGTGGTGACGGCGGCGTTTGTCTTCTTGTGTCCCATTGTGTTTGTGCTGGTGTGGGGGAGAGATCGGAGGCTGCGGCCCGGGGTTGCGGCGTTGTTGGGGCTGGGGTTGACGCAGTGGGCGGCGCATGAGGTGGGGAGGTTGTCGATCAGGCCGCGGCCGTTTGTGGCGCTGCATTTCACGCCGCTCTTTCCGCATGCGGCGAACAATTCGTTTCCGTCAACTACGACGGCGTTCATTGCGGTCGCGGGGGTGATCGGCGTGCTGGCGTGGCGACGCCGGGGGCTGATCCTGGTGATTGGCACGGCTGTGGTGGCCGTTGGCTGTGTGTATGTCGGGGTGCATTACGTGAGCGATGTGATCGTCGGCGCGGCGCTCGGTGCTGCATGCGGTGCGGTCACGTGGTTCGTGGCCGGGTTGCCGCCGGTGACCTGGGTGCTGAACGCGGTCGAGCGGCGGTTTCCGCGTCGACGGCGTCGTGTTGAGGCGGCCGCGCCGCCCGATCAGCGCGCTCGCGACCGCGTCGACGTGCCTACAGGAGTGAGTTGACCAGCGCCTCGACCTGACTCAGTGACGCGGGCGTCGCTGTCGCGCCGATCGAGACGAGGGTTGATCCCTTGGTCGCCACGACGCCCTCGTTGTCCTTGCCGGTGCCGAGGGTCACGTAGAAGGACGTCGCCTGATCTCCCAGCCCCGAGACGCTCTTGACGCCCCCCGGGAAGTTCCTGGTGAACTGGGAGATGATGGATGGATTGATGTTGACGAGCACCTCGATGATCACGTTTTCAGTGGCTGTGTGGTAGTCGCACACCGCGCCCGTCACACCGGCGGGCAGCTCCCCACCGCCACCGGTAACGCCGGTCGCATCGGGAAGTGTTGTCCCGAGTGCGGATCCGACCGTCGCTCCGGACGGGCACACCACTGATGCCGCCGACGCGGTCGGCGTGGCCGCTGCCGCGGTCGGCGTCGCGCCGGGTGCAGACGTCGTCGGGCTCGTCGTCGTGCTGCCGCAGGCCACAAGCGTCGCTGCGAATGCCAGTGCGGTCAGCGGAATCCACCGCGAGGTGCTGCCTGTCATCCTGAATGCCCTCCACCTTCGAGGTCGAGGGCAGTGCCACCTTCGACATCGGCACTATGCGCGAGTTGCGGCCCGGAGCGCACGACCATCAGACTCATCTGATTCGCCCCGCGTGCCCGTAGCGAGGAGGCTGTGACGATGCCTGACCACGTCGATCCCGTTCCGGACCACGCCAACCCCGTTCCGGGTCCGCAGAGCTCGAACGAGGAGCCTCAGGCGCATCTCACCCCCACGCCGCATGGCGGCGGGTGGCGCATGTTCACGGCACCCGTGGAGGTCGAGGCCTTCCTCGGGCAGACATGGGTCAACGTGGTGGTCGACGGCATGGATGAGGAGAGCGCGGAGATCTGGGCGCGCTGGCCGCCCCAGGGTCACACCTCGGGTGACGTGCACCATCAGGTCATCGACGCCTCTCATTACCGCCCGCCGCAGGATGGTTTTCCGCCCGCCTGAAGCAATGGTGGCGGCCGCCCGGTCGCTGCCCCGACCAGTACGAACTCTGTAGGCTGGGGGTCGGGAGCGCCACGCGATCCGCAGTGGCGATGCTCGAAGTCAGCTTCACAAAGAGACCAGTCTCGTTGCGAAACCATCTCGAACGCCCGAACCAGATCTCCGCGGATGCGCGCGCGCGCCGCCGTCGCCACCTGGTTCGTCACCACCGTCTCGCCGTCGCGTTGTCGCGCGAACACGAGCAGCGGCGCTCACGCCGGATCGTCATCTGGTCGATCGCGGGTGTCATGTGCCTGCCGATCGCGGGCGCCGCGCTGGTCATGTTTGCGCTCGGCGGCGCCGCAGCGTCGACGGCTGCCGCGCATGCACGAGTGTTGCCGGCCGATTCGCTGGTCTACGACCGGACGGGTGGCCTCATCGCGGATGTCCACCCGGCCGGAGCCACGCGGCTCCCGGTCCCGCTCACCGCGATCTCGCCGCTCGTGCAACAGGCGATCGTCGCCGTGGAGGACCGCTCCTTCTGGACGGAGGGCGCCGTCGACGTGCCGCGCATGGCGGCTGCAGCGATCTCCGACCTGACCCATGGCACCTCGCAGGGCGCCAGCACGATCCCCATGCAGCTGGCGAAGATCCTCTATCTCAGCGATTCGCGAACCATCGAATACAAGGTGCAGCAGATCGCGCTCGCGGAGCGGCTGTCCAGCTCGAATTCACGCGCGGTCATCCTCGACGACTACCTCAACGACATATACTTCGGCTCCGGCGCAACGGGGATCCAGGCCGCCGCACATACCTACTTCGGGATCGATGCGAGCCGGGTCGACCTGGCGCAGGCCGCGATGCTCGCGGGCATCCCCAACAACCCGAGCGGCGACGACCCACTGATCAATCCCGCCGGAGCGGCGGCGCGACAGCAGCTCGTGCTCGACGCGATGTTCGACACTGGTGCCATCACGCTGCAGGCCGAGCAGGCTGCCATGCACGAACGGCTCGTCTACACGTCGACGAATCCGGACAATGTCAACCTGGTGCCGTTCTTCACGGCGCGCGTCGTGAACAGCGTGCAGACCACCTGGCACCTCAACGCGCTGACCGCCGGCCTGCGAATCCTGTCCACCCTCGATCTCGGGCTCCAGCAGTTCACGCAGCACGCCGTGAGCGCGCAGATCGCGCAACTCGGCCGCCTCCACGTCACCGACGGCGCGGCCGTGGTCATCTCGCCCGCATCGGGAGAGGTGCTCGCGTATGTCGGCAGTGCGGGTGCGAACGCGCCAGGTGGTCAGATCGACATGGCGGCGGTGCCGCGTCAGCCCGGATCGTCGTTCAAGATCTTCACGTACACGACTGCAATCCAGGATGCGCGCGTGAGCATGGTGACGTCGGTGCTCGACGGACCGTTGACCCTTCCCACCGGCGGTGGACCGAACGGAACCCAGCCGTATAGCCCACTCGACTACACGCGCACGTGGCACGGAGTCCTTCCGGTCGAGGAGGCGCTCGGCAATTCGCTCAACATCCCGGCCATCCGTGTGGAGATGGCGACCGGCATCCCGGCGATCGTGAACATGGCGCGAGCGATGGGAGTCACGACGCTCGGCAGGTCGCCACAGTCGTACAGCCCGAGCATGACCCTCGGCACGTACCCCATTCCGCCACTCGAGATGGCGCAGGCGGGGACGGTGCTGGCGGACTCGGGCGTCCTCCATCCGGCCCGCTTCATCATCGCGGCCAGTCTCAACGGTCGCGTGCTGCCCCACGCGATCCCGGTCGCGAAGAAGGTCGTCGATCCTCGCGCGGCGTACATCATGAACACGATCCTGAGCAACGATGCGAACCGCGTCCTGGACTTCGGCGCGCACGGCCTGCTGACCCTTCCAGGCCATGTGGTTGCTGCCAAGACCGGCACCAGCGAAAACTTCAAGGACAACTTCACCGTCGGCTGGACGCCACAGCTGGCCACCGCGACGTGGGTCGGCAACGCGGACGACTCGGCGATGCAGGGCACCACCGGCATCACCGGCGCCGCGCCGATCTGGCACACGGTGATGGCGCATGCGCTCACCGGCATCGCGGACCACTGGCCGCCGATGCCCGCCGGGCTGACCACGGCGAGCACGGCGTGGGGGACCGCCTACTTCATGCCGGGCACCGATGCCACCACCGGCGAGTCGGCGCTCGTGCCGAGCGAGCAGCCGGCCGGTACGGCGCCCCCGAGTCCTCCGAGCCAGCCCGGCAAGAAGCACCGTCACCACCACCACTGACGGCGGCCGTCGAACCCAGCCGGGTAGCCGCCCAGTCACATACTCTCGGTCGTGGCCGACGTAGCCGCTTTCGGTGACCTGCACCTCGTTGACGATGTCAGCAGCGCGGACTGGATCGTCGCGAGCGTGCGCAACTTTGAATACGACGTCGGGTCGCTGCTGCCGGTGACGTTCGAGGCCTACGCGCGGGTGCTCCACCCTGCGTCCCGCGGCGGCCGGGGCGCCACGGTCGATGTCGCATGGTCTGAGGTGGCAGCCGCGAATGGCCGCACCGCCCACGGCGCGATGGAATGGGTCGCCATCACCGGCGACTGGAAGTTCGAGCAGGACGCCGCGCAACCTGGTGTCTGGGACGCGCCGCCTTCAACGGGGTCACTGCCGCCGCGCGTCGCCACGAGCCTCGCCGGCGTGCTTGGGAGATTCACCACCACGCCATCCGAATGCTGGTTCGGCGTCTGGGAGGGCTATGGCGACGCTCCGTTTCAACCCGGGACACTGCCGCTCGTCGCGATGCCCCAGCGCAACATGGCGCTGCTTCGAGGTCCGCTGCATGCGGCGGGCACCGCCTTCTCGGGAATGGGATGGCCCGAGAGCCCGAGTCTGTGGTGGCCGGACGATCGCAGCTGGTGTGTCGCCACCGACATCGACCTGATGAGCACGTACATCGGCGGTAGCGCCCCGTGCATCGAGGCGGTGCTCGGCGACGAGCGGTTGGAGGCCTTCGCCGTGACCGTTGACCAGACCGTGCACTGGAGGAGCGACACGATCAATCCCACGCCTGAATGGCCGCCACCGCCGCCAGGTGTCAAACCGCGCCGTTCATGGCGACGCCCGAAACCGAGCCTTACGAGTCGAGGGCCGCGACCAGCTCCTCCTGGAGATACCCCAGGGCGATGAGGACGCCGTACTCGGGCTTC
>JBIOIZ010000142.1:0-5777 GCA_044450385.1 Candidatus Dormibacteria bacterium | reverse complement strand
AGTTCGATGCGCTGCTCGCCGCCTACCTCACCAATTCGCGGCTCAAGGTTCCGACACTGCCCGTCCTGGCGCACGATCTTGCCCTGCTGCGCGTCGAAGCCGAGGAGACGCTGCTCGGCCTTGGCAGAGGGAAGCGCGGCATCGCAGACGTTCCCGTGGAGGAGGCCGCGGCATATTTCGGCGTGTGGGTGGGGCTGATCGACCCGGTCGGCGAGAAGTTGATCAGCGCCATGGAGCGAGCGAACGCGACTCAGCTCCATGACACCATGGAGTTGCCCCTGGTCCCCATCCTCGCCGCCATGGAGGTGGAGGGAGTTGCCGTCGATTGCGACCTGCTCGGATCGATCAGCGCCGAGATGCACAGACGCATCACCGAGATCGAGAACGAGGTGCAGGAGGTCGCCGGATACACCTTCAACCCCGGAAGCACGCAGCAACTCGGGCGATTTCTCTACGACGATCTCGGTCTCGCCAGCGGGCGAAAGACGAAGACCGGACGGAGCACGGATGCCGACACCCTCGAAGCCCTGCGTGGCGAGCATCCGGTAGTCGACCTGATTCTCGAATGGCGGCAGCTCACCAAGCTCAAGAGCACGTATGTCGACGCGCTGCCGCTCTTGTGCACCGCCGACTCACGTGTGCACACGTCGTTCAATCAGGCGGTCGCGACGACCGGACGCCTGTCCTCTTCAGATCCGAACCTGCAAAACATCCCCGTTCGCACGCAGTGGGGACAGCGGATCCGCCGTGCGTTCCATGCAGACCGCGGCCAGCGCCTGGTCAGCGCCGACTACTCCCAGGTCGAGCTGCGCGTGCTCGCTCACGTCACCGGCGAAACGGAGTTGATCGAAGCCTTTCAACGGGGCGAGGACATCCACCGGCGCACCGCAGCCGAGGTCTACGGGGTCGAGCCCGAAGCGGTGACCCCGGACATGCGCCGCATCGCCAAGGTGGTCAACTTCGGAGTGGTCTATGGGCTGAGCGACTTCGGGCTCGCACGCGACACGGGCATGAGCCGCGAGGATGCGCACGCCTTCATCGATGCGTATTTCCGCAATTTTCCTGCGGTCACCGTCTACCTCGAGGGGGTGCGCAATCACGCGCGAGAGTACGGTTGGGTGGAGACGTTCATCGGGCGGCGTCGCTACATCGCCGACATCCGCGCCGCCAACCGTCAGCTCCGTTTCGCCGCCGAGCGAATGGCGGTCAACATGCCGATTCAGGGTGGCGCCGCCGATATCATGAAGCAGGCGATGATCCTGGTCGACCACGCGCTCCGCGATGGAGGGCTGCGCAGCCGGATCCTGCTCCAGGTGCACGACGAGCTGCTCCTCGAGGCCCCGGTGGAGGAGGTCGACAACGTGGTCGCGCTGCTCCGAGATCGCATGGGCGCCGCCGAGGCCCTCAAGGTCCCCCTCGATGTTGACGTCAAGGTCGGCGACAACTGGGGGGACATGACGCCCATCGCGAGGAACTGAGATGCCCGAGCTCCCGGAGGTGGAGACGGTCGCCCGTGACCTTCGAGCTGTGCTCAGGGGTCGGCGCGTCGAGCACGTGACCGTCGAGCGTAGCGACATCGTCCGTTACCCAGATGGACAGATGCTCCCGGCGCTGCTCGCGGGGCAGCGTTTCGAGAACGTGGACCGCCGCGGCAAGTACCTGCTTCTGGAGATGGATTCCGGCGACGAGTTGATGGTGCATCTCGGCATGACCGGGCACCTGCTGGTCTGCGACGCCGATGCCCCGGTCGCAAAGCACACCCATATCCGTGCCGGATTGGATGACGGGAACGAGCTCCGTTTCGACGACGCGCGTCGCTTCGGCCGCGTGGCCTACGGCTCGCGCGACGCCCTGACGGCAGCGGGGGTCCTGCCCCGCCTCGGTGTGGAACCCCTCTCGGACGCGTTCTCGCAGCAACAGCTTGACGCGGTCCTTCGCAACACCACCAGGACGGTCAAGGCGGCATTGCTCGATCAGAAGGGCGTGGCGGGGCTCGGCAACATCTACATCGATGAAGCATGTTTCCTCGCGGGCGTCCGTCCGACGCGGCGGTGTCATCGCCTCACGCGACGTGAACGAGCAGCCCTGCTCGACGCCATCCCACGCGTTCTCACCGCCGCGGTCGCCAACCGGGGCAGCAGCGTCGACGACTACCGCGACGTGTGGAATGCGCGCGGGAGCAACCAGGAGCGCCTTCAGGTGTATGGACGCGGCGGGCTGCCCTGCTTCGTGTGCGGCACGACCCTGCGTCGCACGGCCACCGCAGGCCGCACCACGGTGTACTGCCCGAGCTGCCAGCGATGACCCGGGTGACCATAGCGAGTTACGACGACCATCCACCCCTGGGCGGTCAGGGTGTCGTGGTCCACGGGATGCGGGCGGCGCTGGAGCGTCGCGGTCTGCGCGTGCACACGATCTCGGGCCGTGGCGAACACGCGATCGCGTTCGCGCGGCGCACCGGCCGGGCGCCGCTCGATTTCTCCATGCAGCTCAATCGATACCCGCGAGTCCTGCTTCGCGCATCGCCCGACGTGATCCATGCGCAGGGCGGCCCCGGCGGCGTGCTGCTCTGGAAACGGCTCGGTGCGCCGCTCGTCTACACGGCGCATCACACCTACAGGCAGGCACATGGACGCGGGTCGGTGAAGCGGCTGCTCAACAGCGTCGAGGCACGATCGTATCGGCGAGCTGCGATGGTGCTCCCGGTCTCGCGTTCGACCGCGAATGCGCTGCTGGAGATTGGGATCCCGGCCTCACGCATCGAGGTGCTGTCGAATGGTGTCGACGGCGTGGACCTGCCCGGTGTCGAGCACGAAGATGGGCGCGTTCTGTTCGTCAGTCGCATGGAGCGGGAGAAGGGTGCGCTCGACGCGATCTCCGTGCTGCAGGAACTCACCCGGGAGGACCCGCGGGTGCAGGGTGTCCTCGTCGGCCGAGGCAGTCGCGAGGCCGAGGTGCGGCGGGCGGCGCAGTCGAGCGGCGGGCGCATCGAATACCTGGGCGCGCTCGACCGCGAAGCGCTGGACCGTGAGTACGCGCGGGCCGCGATCGTGCTGATGCCGTCGCGGTTCGAGGGGCTCGGCATGGTCGCGCTCGAGGCGCAGGCAGCCGGGACGCCGGTGGTTGGGTTTGACGTCGACGGTTTGCGGGACGCCGTCGGCGTCGGCGGGGCGCTTGTTCCGGCCGGCGACCTGGTGGCCCTGCGCGCCGCAGCGGTGGAGTGGCTCGGCGATCCCGCGCGGCGTGCGGAAGCGGGGGCTCGGGGCCGCGAGGTGGTGCTGGCCGAGCACTCCTGGGACGCGATCGGCAAGCGCCTTGAGGAAATCTACGCGGCGGTGATCTGAGGTGAATTCGGCGAGAGTCGCACAGCGACTAGACTCGATGGGTGCCCGCTCTCGAGTTGCTCGCGCCCTTTGAACCTGCCGGTGATCAGCCGGCCGCGATCAAGGCACTCAGTCGCGGGCTGAACGAGGGCCAGCGCGAGCAGATACTCCTCGGAGTGACCGGGTCGGGCAAGACCTTCACGATCGCCAACGTCATAGCCGAGCAGCAGCGCCCGGCGCTGGTGCTCTCGCCGAACAAGACGCTCGCCGCACAGCTCTGGGCTGAATTCCGGGAGTTCTTCCCGAAGAATGCCGTCGAGTACTTCGTGTCCTATTACGACTTCTACCAGCCCGAGGCATACATTCCGCGCACCGACACGTACATCGAGAAGGACTCGTCGCGCAACGACGAGATCGACCGGTTGCGCAACAGCGCGACCCGTGCGCTGCTGACCCGTCGCGATGTCATTGTGGTGGCGTCCATCTCCTGCATCTACGGCATCGGGTCGCCGGAGAATTACCTCGGCGAGTCGATCACGGTCAAGCGTGGCGACTCGTGGCGCCGCGACATCCTGCTGCGCAAGCTTTCTGACTTGCAGTACGCGCGTAACGACATGGACTTCGGGCGCACGCGTTTTCGGGTTCGCGGCGACGTCGTCGACGTCCAGCCGGCGTATGAGGAGATCGCCACCCGGATTGAATTCATGGGTGACACCATCGAGTCGATCAAGGACTTCGACGCGCTCACCGGGGAGATCCTCACCATGCGTGACGAGCTCACCGTCTTTCCCGCGACGCACTACGTGACCCCGCAGGAGCAGATGAATCGCGCACTTGTCTCCATCGAAGCGGAGCTCGAGGACCGGGTGAAGCTGCTCGAAACCCGCGGACGTCTTCTCGAGGCCCAGAGGCTCCGCCAGCGCACCAACTTCGACATGGAGATGATGCGCGAGACCGGGACGTGCGCCGGCATCGAGAACTACTCGCGGCACCTGAGCAATCGCTCCGAAGGCCAGCGCCCGCACTGCCTGCTGGACTTCCTGCCGGACGATACGCTTCTGATCGTCGACGAGTCGCATGTCGCCGTGCCCCAGATCGATGGCATGAACAAAGGGGACCGCGCCCGCAAGATTCCCTTGGTGGAATATGGCTTTCGGCTGCCTTCGGCACTCGACAACCGGCCCCTGACGTTCGCCGAGTGGGATTCGATGATCGGTCAGATCATCTATGTCAGCGCGACACCCGGCCCCTACGAGGAAACCAAGGCCACGCAGGTGGTGGAGCAGATCATCCGCCCGACCGGCCTTGTCGATCCAACCATCGAGGTGAAGGAATCGCACGGGCAGATCGACGATCTCATCGCCCAGATGCGACGTCGCATCGAGCGTCACGAGCGCTGCCTCATCACCACGCTGACCAAGAAGATGGCCGAGGACCTCACCGACTATCTGCGCGAGGCCGGCATCAAAGTGCGGTATCTGCACAGCGATATCGACACGCTGGAGCGCGTCGAGATCATTCGCGACCTGCGCCTCGGCGTCTTCGACGTGCTGGTGGGGATCAACCTGCTTCGCGAGGGCCTCGACCTTCCCGAGGTGTCGTTCATCGGGATCCTCGACGCCGACAAGGAGGGGTATCTCCGCGGCTACCGGTCGCTGATCCAGACCACGGGGCGGGCGGCACGCAATGTGTTCGGGCACGTGGTGATGTATGCGGACCGAACGTCCGATGCGATGGAGAAGGCGATTGCCGAGACCGACCGGCGCCGCGCGATCCAGGTCGCATACAACGTCGAGCACGACATCACCCCGCTGTCGATCGTCAAGGCCGTGTACCAGATGGAGTCACACCGCGACCAGCAGTCGCTCCGCGCCGCGGCATTCCAGGAGGCGGCCGGGTTGCCTCCCGACGAGGTGTTGCGGCTGGCCAAGGACGTGGAGAAGGAGATGCTCCGTGCAGCGCGCGACCTTGAGTTCGAGCGTGCCGCGGAGCTGCGCGATCGGCTTGTGGAGCTCCGCCGCCGCATTGAGGGCGAGGAGGAACCTGAGCCCGTGCAGACCCATCGAGGCAGGGGACGGCCGGTCCACTCCCGATAGGTGCCGCTGTCTCGCACCAAATCAACCCCTTGACCTGGCGTACATCTGTTCGCTAGGATTCGTCGCCCATGGTCACCGAGTTGCAGCGCGCCATCCCTCGTGTCCGCTACACCTGCGCTGAGTGCGGCGCAGAGGCGCCGAAATGGGAAGGACGCTGCCCCGCGTGTGAAGCCTGGAACAGCCTGGGGGAGAGCGTGGCCCACACCGGTGCCCGCAGGCCCGCAGCCGCCGGTACCGCCGCGACCACAACGCCCATGGATGCCGTCATGGCCGCGCCGGCCCGCGTTCAGGTCACCGGTTCGTTTGAAGTCGACCGCGTCCTGGGAGGGGGGATCGTTCCCGGCAGCGTCGTGCTGCT
>JBIOIZ010000141.1:0-5816 GCA_044450385.1 Candidatus Dormibacteria bacterium | reverse complement strand
TCCGGCGGGCCGCCGGAATCGGCATCGAGGTCAGGGTGGCGGCACAGCCAGGGCAGATTGGTTGTTCGGAGACCGCTTCACACCCGGCACAGCGCCGCGGGGCAACCGCGTCGAGCAGCAGCTGGACCAGTGCGGCGAGCATCCACCGAGTTATGCGGGGCCGCGTGGGCCATTGCGCGGACGACCCGGGTCAGCCCCCCTTCCCGAAGGCGTCGAGCGCCGTCTGCATGCAGTGCATCAGCTCATGTGCCGACTCAACGCTCAACTCCAGGGCTACCCGCTCGCTCACCGGGCGCCCGGCGTCGACGAAGTCCAGGATCAGCGCGTGGTCGAGCGTGGCGTGGGATGGATGGTCGACCGACACCACCGCGTTCGTGATCCGTGTCCAGGCGCCGGCGGCCTTGGCGCTCCCGGTGAGCGCCGTCTTTTCAACGACGTACGAGCACATCAAGGTCTCCCTAGCTCAGATGGCGGGCGTAGAAATCAACGACCAGCCGCCACCCCTGGGTAGCGGCTTCCACCCGGTAACTGGGCCGATCGACGGCGAAGAAGCCATGCCCGGCGTTCTCGAACGTGTGGAACTCGTGCTCCTTGCCGAGCCGGGTGAGCTCGGCATCGATCTGTGCCACCTCGTCGGGCGACGGGTTCTTGTCCTCCGCGCCAAACAGTCCGAGGATCGGGCACGAGATCCTGGGCGCCCGATCGATGATCGGCTCCATCCTGTAGGGCAGCTCGGGTGGCGAGCTGCTGACCACGAACGCACCGTAGCAGTCGACCGCCGCATCTATCGGGAGCTCGCAGGCGGCGAGAAAGGACTGGCGTCCCCCCGAGCAGTACCCGATGGTGCCGACCTTCCGGGTGCTCACCGGCATCGCCCGTATGTGGCTGACCGCGCCGCGGGCGTCGCCGAGAAATTGCTCAGTGCTGATCCAGCCACTGGCGCGTGCCGCCGCGGCCGCATCGTCAGGAGAAAGCTCGGGCCCGAAACGGTGGTACAGGTTGGGGCAGATCGCAATGTGTCCCTCGTACGCGAACCTGCGAGCGATCTCCTTCGTGGCGGAATCCCAGCCAGGCGCGTGGTGGATCACCAGCACGCCCGGGAACGGACCCGGACCCAGAGGCCGGGCGAGATAGGCACCGATTTCCTCGTCACCGAAACCGGTGATCGTCACGGTTTCGGCGAGCAGACCCTCGTACACGTCGTTCCTCCAATCACAGGTGGGCGGAGGCGACGGTACCGAATCAGGACATCGTCAGGACACCTCTCACGCCGACGCCGATGCGCGCCAGCGCTGCGCAGGCGGGGCCACCAGAGGCCGAGCTCCGGCGCGCTAGACCGGGAGGGTGAGGCGGTCGCCGACCTGGACCCCCGCGGCAGCCATGGTGCCGGCGGGAAGTTCTATACAGGACTTGGCTTTTCGCACCACTCGGGTGACCCGCCAGGGGCGCAACGAGGGGTAGATTCTGACCACCACACCGTCCTTGTCGAGGAACACGGCGTCGACCGCGATCCGCATGAAGAACATGTGAATGGAGCTGCATGGACGCAGGCAGAGGCCCGCGTCAGCAGCGAGCTCACGACGGCCCATCAGACCCATGAATCGCTGCCAGGGGGTGTCGGCCATCGACACCGCACGGGCCACGGTCGCGCCGGTCGATGTCGTCAGCCGGAAGCTTCGCTGCGTCGAGGACATGACCGGGATCCTACCCGGCGATCGCCGGCGCGCGGCAATCGTCGCTAGGTCGTCGCTCGGCCGTCAGGGACGGTGACTCGGACCTCCGTCCCGAGCCCAAGACCGCTGCGCACCTGAACCCGCCCGCCGACGAGTGCAGCCCGCTCGCGCATCTGGATCAGACCGAGGCCCGCGGTGCGTCCCAGCCGTGCGTCGGTGGCACTGACATCAAAGCCGTCCCCGTCGTCCTTGACGACACCAACCACCAGACGCGGCAGGAACGACAGGATCGCATCCACCCGCTGAGGCCGGCCATGCGCCAGGGCGTTGTCGAGAGCCTGCTCGAGGATCCGGTACATGGTGATCTCTGCGAGCGTCGGCATCCGGCGTTCGGTGCCGAGGATATGGAGGAGCACCGTGCCGCGCTCACCCCAGGCCGCGAGCAGGTCGCGGATCGCTCCGACGAGACCTCGATCCTCACTCAGCGGCAGGAGTCCGGCGATCACCTCGCCGAGCTGTTCGGACGCTTCAGAGGCGGCCGTTCGGCACCGTGAGCTCGCGCCGATCGCCGTGGCCGGTTCGCGGACGAGGCTCCTGCCGATGAGCTCGGCTTCGAGGGCAGCGTCGGCCAGGCGCTGCATGGGGCCCTCGAGGATGAGTCGCGCGGTCTCCGCGTGCTCCACATCTGCGATCTCATAGATCTGGCGCGCGGCCTGGCTGTAGCGGCTCGCTCGCTGGTTCGGATCGGCGACCGACTGACCCGGAACCTGGGCGAGCTGGCGGCTCATCTTGCGAAGGACGGCCTGCTCTGCCATGACGTCACTGAGGCGAGCGCGAATCCCGTCCGATCGAGTTTCGAGTCGGGTGAGCTCGGTGCTCATCTCCAGTTCCTCGGCAAAGGTCGCGGCGATGTCGGGGACGATTGCCGGTGAGGCCAGTCCCGGGAGCACCTCGAGAGCCTTCTGACGGGCCTCCTCCGCGCGGCGCAGCCGGATGAGCAGGTTGGCGCGCCGGGCGCCGACGTCGATCAGCTGGCGCTCGAGGTCCACCGCGAGCTCGTCGAGATCAGAAGCTCGCGCATCCAGGTGAAAGCGGAGTCCGACCAGCGGGGCGGCGGCGACCCGGACATCGATATGACCCGACGTCGTGGCTCGCGGCGCGGTTCTCACTCCGCGATTATCGCCGGACGATGAACCGAAGACGCACCAGGTCGTACAGCGTGCCAACCGAGTCGCGCATCGCACTCACCCGGGAGTCCTCCTTGTGCTCCCAACGGACCGGCACCTCCGCGACCGTCCAACCGAGCCGTCGAGCCCGGAGCAGCACTTCAGCATCGAAACCGAAGCGCAGCGTTCGGAGTGGCGTGAAGCACGCCACCGCCGCCTCGGCGGTGAATGCCTTGAAGCCGCACTGGGTGTCATGCAGTCCACGAAGCGCGGCCAGACGCAGCAACCGGTTGTACGTGCGCCCCATCACCTCCCGTCTGCCCGGCTGATGGACGTCGATCTGAGACCCTGGGAGTGCGCGTGACGCGATGGCCACAGCGCAATTCCCCTGGAGTCGCGCGCGCAACCGCTCGACCTCCTCGATCGGCGTGCTCAGATCGGCATCGCTGAAGACACGATGCTCTCCCTCGGCATGCAGCATGCCCATGCGTACCGCCGCACCCTTGCCGGTGTTGCGCTCGAGGGCGAGGACCTGTAACTGCGGCCACCCGTTCGCGATGGCGCGCGACATCGCGAGGGTGTCATCTCTGCTGCCGTCGTCCACGATCAGCACCTCGTAGGGCTCGTCTCGCGAATCCAGATACGAGCGCATCCGCTCCAGCGTTGCCGGCAGGCGTTGCTCTTCGTTGTAGGCCGGGACGATGATGCTCAGCATCGGTCGATCAGCGAGCGGCTCGCAGTGCTGCGGCCTCGCGGCGCTCGAGCCACCAGAAGACCGGGAGCACCGACTGCCGTCGGAGGCGCCACGGCTGGATGGCCAGCCGCCATGCCCATTCGAGGCCGATACGGCGGACCGCCGCAGGCGCACGGCGCACCCGGCCTGCGAGGAAGTCGAGGGTGCCGCCGACGCCGATGCCCGACGCCGCCCCGATGGGTACGAGGTATCGATCCAGGAAGAGTTCCTGCCGGCCGGCGCCGAACGCCGCCAGCACCATCTCAGGCCGCGACTGCTCGACCTCCTGCGCCGTGGTCTTTCCAGGTGGCCCGTCACTCACGGCCACGACCTGCAACCGCGGGTGCATCGCGACCATGCGATCGCGGGCCGCACCGGCGACACCCGGCGCCCCACCGACCAGGGCGATGCGGTGGGCGTGCCGTTCCGCCATCGGGAGGTATGCGCCGATGAGGTCGGCGCCGCCGATACGCTCCACCTCCGGATGGCCGCGGCGGCGCAGTGCGCGCACCAGGCCGATGCCATCCGGTACCACCAGGGCTGCGGACTCGAGCACCGAGCTGAATGGCTGGCTGCGCCGCGCCATCATCACCATCTCGGGGTTGAGGGTGACCACCACAGCGGGATGCGCCGTCTCGCCCGCTCGGCGCCGCTCCACGATCTCGACGAGTGTTTGCACGGCGGTCGCCATGTCGACGATGTCAACTGGACACCCGAGCACACGAGCCCGCACCGTCGTTCGCGTGGCGGGCGGGGCGTCCACCCTACCGCTTGGTGTACTGCGGCGCCTTCCGTGCTCGCTTCAGACCGTACTTCTTGCGCTCTTTCTCGCGCGAGTCGCGGGTGAGCAGCCCCGCCGCCTTGAGCACCGCGCGCAGCTCTGGATCGGCGGCGATCAGTGCGCGAGCGATCCCGTGGCACACGGCACCCGCCTGCCCTGCGATACCGCCACCGAAGACCTTGACCGACACCTCAAAGCGTCCGGTCGTGTCGGTGACGCGCAACGGCTGCGTGACCACGGTCTCGAGGTCACGGCGTCCGAAATACTCGCTCGGTGGACGGTTGTTCACGACGATGACTCCGTCCCCTGGGGCGATGCGCACGCGCGCGACCGCCGTTTTGCGACGGCCGGTGGCCTGCTTGTATGCCTCAACTGGTGCGGGCAACGATGATCTCCCCTAGTTCGCCGAACGTGATCGGCTGCGGTCGCTGCGCCTCGTGTTTGTGCTCCGAGCCCGCGTAGACGCGAAGGTGGGTGAGCTGCTCGGCACCGAGGGTGTTGTGCTGCAGCATTCCGCGAACGGCATGCGTGATCGGGAACGTCGCGTCCACGGCCATCGCCTCTTCGAACGTGCGCACACGGCGTCCGCTTGGATATCCCGAGTAGCGGTCGTACTGCTTGAGTGTCCGCTTGCGTCCGGTCACCACGATGTCACGCGCATTGATCACGATGACGTGTTCACCGGTGTTGATGTGCTGCGTGAACTCCGGGCGATGCTTGCCTCGCAGGACGCGGGCGATGTTCGCAGCGAGGCGGCCGAGCGTCTGCCCGCGGGCGTCGACGAGAAACCAGCGCTGCTCGAGCTCGGCAGGCTTGGCCTGATAGGTCAGCGTGCTGGTCATGCCGCGAGCTCCTGGTTGTTCGAAGGCGATCCGTAGCGCACCGACCATTGGTGGAGTCCGCGAGCGGGTGCAACAGACACGGTCGGGTCACGCGTGGTCGCGGTGTCGACCAGCGAGGCGAGCCATTCCGCAGCAGCCCGGCCCTGGCCGATCTTCACGAGCGCGCCGGTGAACGATCGCATCATGCCGCGCAGGAATGCGTCGGCGTGCACGGTGATGACGATGGTCTCGAGAACCGGGTCGCCCTGTTGCGCTGCATCATCGCTTCCGATTGCGGCGCGTTCGACGGCGACCGACGTGACGTGACGGAGGGTGCTGCCACCGGGGCGCGGCGAACTCCCGAACGCGGCGAAATCGTGCTTGCCGACCAGGTGTGCGGCGGCGCGTCGCATCGCGTCGAGGTCGAGCGGTCCGCGCACCGTCCACGCGTTCCGGCGCATCACCGGAGACCCGCCGTCACGGCAGACGATGAGGTAGCGATAGGTGCGGTCGACCGCGTCGCGACGCGCATCGAACCCGTCATTCCGGAGCGCGCCGGCGCGCACCCCCCCGTCGGCAGGCCCCGGCGCCGTGAGCGCCCCCCGGAGCTCCGCAGGTGCCCACCCACCGTCGAGCGTGCCC
>JBIOIZ010000140.1:0-5819 GCA_044450385.1 Candidatus Dormibacteria bacterium | reverse complement strand
TGCCGCTCCGCGTTGTGAGGGCAAGCCGGGGATGCAAGGGCGAGCGGTCGCCGGCCCGCACTGCCGCCAAGTACTGAGGCCGTACCCTTTCGGGCGACGTGCCGAGTCCCATTGCCGAGACGCTGGCGGTCCTGCTCCTCGCCGCGACGTTGGCATGCGCCGTCGTGCGCCCGCGGGGATTGCCGGAAGCAGTTGTTGCCGTTCCTGCCGCCGCTCTGCTGCTGGTGCTCGGTGTCCTGCCGCTTGGTCAGGCTGGTTCCGAAGCCGGCGGGCTCGGGCCGACCATCGGCTTTCTCGCCGCGGTGCTCGCCCTCGCCAATCTCTGTGACCGCTATGGGCTGTTTGAAGCTGCCGGCTCGTGGATGGCCGCCGGCTCCCGCGGCAGACCGGTTTCCTTGCTCGCCCTGGTTTTCGCCGCGGCGAGCGTCGTCACCGCGGTGCTCAGCCTCGACGCGACTGTCGTTCTGCTCACCCCGGTCGTGTTCGCGACCGTGGCTCGGCTCCGCCTCAGGGCAAAGCCGCACGTGTACGCATGCACCCACCTCGCGAACTCTGCCTCGCTCCTGCTTCCGGTCTCGAACCTCACCAATCTGCTGGCATTCGGTGCGAGCGGTCTCTCGTTCGCTCGATTCGGTGCAACCATGGCACTGCCATGGCTGGCAGCCATCGGCGTCGAGTGGTTGGTACTGCGGCGTTTCTTTGCAGGAGACCTCGTCGGGCGCGGAACGACCCTCGCGATCAAGCCGCTTCCGGTTCCGGCGTTCGCCGCAACGGTAGTCGCGCTCACGCTCGTCGGTTTCTTCGTCACGTCGGCCCTCAATGTCAGCCCTGCATTTGCGGCGCTCGCGGGCGCGCTCGTCCTTGCCGTACCGGCAGTGGCGAGCCGTAAGACCAGCGCCAAGGACGTTGCGCTCTCGATTGACATCCCATTTCTCGCGTTCGTACTTGCACTCGGACTGATCGTGAAGGCAATCTCGCTCCATGGCCTCGGCTCGCTCGTGGCTCACGTCGTTCCGGGCGGGACCGGGCTGGGTTCGCTGCTGCTCATCGCGGTCATTGCAGCCGTGCTCGCGAACGTGATCAACAACCTGCCCGCGGCGCTGCTGCTCCTCCCTGCAGTCTCAGGGTCCGGCGCAGGGCCCGTGCTCGCCGTGCTCATCGGCGTCAACACCGGACCCAACCTCACCTATGTGGGCTCGCTGGCCACGTTGCTCTGGCGGCGGGTCCTTATCCGCCGCGGCGAGGAGTTACCGATCTCCGAATTCATCCGCCTCGGTGCCCTCACCGTGCCGCCGGTGCTCGTGGCCGCGACAGTCGCGCTTTGGATTTCGCTGCGAGTGGTGGGTTAATGTCGCCCATGAACATCGTCATCTGGGTCGTCGAGGGAACCTGGGAAGGCTGCATCGACGCGGCGCTCGAGCACTTTCCGGCCAGTGCACATTTCACGCTCCTGCACGTGACCCCTTCGGACGTCACAGAGGCGGCTGACGCGGCGACCGCCGGCCTCTTCGGGCGTGGGTTCCCAGGGCGGAAACCAAGCCAACGCTACGACGATGTCGCCGATGACGAAGCATCGAAGTTGCTCGCGGCGGCCGCGGACCGGGTCGGGCGTCCCGGCGTGGTGTTGATCAGCCGACGTGGGCGCATGGAACGTGAGGTGGTGCGCGCCGTTGCCGAAGGTGTCGATGTTCTCGTGGTTGCTCGTGACGGCGATCACTCGCGGCTTGGACCGAAGAGCCTCGGTCACGCCACCCGGTTCGTCGTCGACCACGCCCCGTGCGCGGTGCTCCTGGTCTGGCCGGACGAGACCCCGGGCATCGAGTCGATACCTCCTCCGAAACACGGTCAACCCCCGGAGCACGGACCGCCGCCGAAGCACGGTCACCAGCCGAGACACGATCCGCCACCGCACGAGCGCCACGGTCGCTGACCCTCATCGGCGCCCGCGGAATCGGGCTCGTGCGCTACGACGATTTACGTCCGCGATGCGGCGACCGCGCGAACCCAGGTCTGGGCACCGATCTGCATTGCGTCCCACGGGCTACCGAGCGGCGGTGTGTAGGACAGGTCGAGGTCGCTGAGCGACTCGACCGACATCTCGTTGAAGATGGCGGTGGCGGCGATGTCAATGCGCTTCGCCACCTCAGCGTGCTGGTGGCCGAAGAGCTGTACACCAAGAAGGCGGCCGGTCTGCCTGTCGCCGGTCCATCGCATGGCGATCCGATGCGAGCCCGGGTAGTACGCCTTGTGGTCGTCGGCCTCCGACGCGACCGTCACCGGGTCGAAGCCGGCGCTCGCGGCCTCGTGATCGCGCAGGCCGGTCCGTGCAGCGGCCATGTCGAAGATCTTCACGACCTGGGTTCCGAGGCTGCCGGCGAACTCCTGCCTGCCACCGATTGCGTTCTCGCCGGCGATGCGACCTTGCTTGTGGGCGGTCGTTCCCAGCGGGACGTACGTCGGTCCGAGCAAGCGATGGTGAGTCACAACGCAGTCACCTGCCGCGAAGACATCCGGCAGGTTGGTACGCATGGTCCGGTCGACATCGATCGCCCCTCGGATACCCAGCCTGACGCCGGCATCTTCGGCGAGGGCAACATCAGGTCGCACCCCCGCAAACACCAGAACGATGTCGGCGTCACGTTGCAACGCCATGCCCTCGCGCGACATGCCGTCGACGCGCAATCGCGTCCCGTGCTCAGTGCGCGTGATGCGACGGACGGCCGTATCCGTCACGACCTCAACCCCATGAGCTCGTAGCTCCGCCGCCACGTCGCCGCCGAGCTCCGGGTCGACCGTCGGCAGCACCTGGGGAAGCTGTTCGACCTGGGTGACGTGGAGACCGCGAACGGTCAGTGCTTCAGCCATCTCGAGACCGAGGTAGCCGGCGCCGATGATCACGGCAGTCCGGGGGGCAACCGCGGTCAGCGTGCTCATGACCCCGAACGTGTCACCCATCGAGTGGACCACATGGACGCCGTCATCGGGGCCAAGGTGATCGAGCCCGTCGATCGGCGGCCGGATCGGAAGGGCGCCGGTTCCGATCACCAGCGCGTCGTATTCGATGACCCTCGACGTCCCAGCCACCTCGCGCACGTGCACCTCGCGAGCGCCCGGATCGATGCGCTCGGCCGTCGTGTGCAGATGAAGGCGCATGCCCGCCGCCTCCAGGTCAGCGATGCTGCGGTGCGCCAGGCTCCGCCAATCGGGCACCTCGCCCGACACGTGGTACGGAATGCCGCAAATGGAGAAGTTCGGATAGTCGTCAGCGACGATGACGGTCACATCGGCATCGTCGGCAAGCTCGCGGGCACGCAGCGCCGCGCTGATGCCTGCATCGCTGCCGCCGATGGCGACGACACGCATGGCGAGTCAGGCGCTCAATGCGTGGGTGGCGTCGGCATTCGCCTCGGGAACGGTTGCTGACGAAGCACAGCCGGCGCTGGTCGGCTCAGTCGATGCCGCGGTTGCACAACAGCCGCCGGTGCTTGCCCCTTCGCTCACGGGAACGTCAGCGAGCACCGTGTACACCTCCCAGCGGGTATCTGCTCCATTCACCCAGACTTTGTCCTGAAGTGCGTGGCAGCAGGTGACCCCGTCCTCGACATCGGTCTGAAGCCCTTCCGCGGCGAGGCGCCGGGTTGCAGTCACAACCTCATCAGCCGTGCCCACCTCCACACCGAGATGATTCAACGTCCCAGCCTGGGCCGGGTTCTCGAAGAGCACCAACTTCAAGGGTGGGTCCGCGACCGCGAAGTTGGCGTATCCGGGGCGCCGCTTTGCCGGCGCGGTCCGAAAGAGCTTCGAGTAGAAACTGACCGCCTCATCGAGATCGCTCACATTGAGCGCGAGCTGCACCCGGCCCACTTCAGCAGTCGCAGTTGCAGTCACCGGTGCCGTCGCAGTCGCAGCCGCAATCACAGTTCATGGTGACCAGACCTCCTATCGATGACCGTCGATTGAACGAGTCCGTATCCTAACGTGTTCCATCGAAGACTGTCAATGGGTAGAATGTGCGGGTGGAGATGCGTTCCAACGCCATCGCAACCGACGTCAAGGTCCGGCCGTTTCGCGACGACGACTGGCCGGCGGTGCATGCGATCTACGCGCAGGGGATCGCCACCGGGAACGCCACCTTCGAGACCGAGGTGCCCGCGTTTGAACGCTGGTCGGCGGCGCACCCACCCGAGCACCGTTTCGTGGCCGTCCGCGACGGCGAGATCGTCGGCTGGGTGGCCGCCGGACCTGTCTCCGACCGCTGCGCATATACGGGCGTGCTCGAGCACAGCGTGTACGTTGGTGCGCGAGTTCGCGGACAGGGTATTGGCCGCCGGTTGCTCGAAACCCTGCTTGCCAGTGCCGATGCCAACGGCATCTGGACGGTGCAGAGCGGGATCTTCCCGGAGAATGTCGCGAGTCTCGGGCTGCATCAGCGCTGCGGATTTCGCGTCGTCGGGACCCGCGAACGCATCGGACAGCTCGATGGTGTCTGGCGAGATGTGCTGCTCATCGAGCGTCGCAAGCCATGAGCGCTGCCACCAAGTCCGCGCTGGCCCCGCTGCGTGTGAAGGGATGCTGCCAACCGGTTGCGCCGCCGCTTCCTGACATTCGAGCCGCCGCGCTCGCCGCGCTCTACAAGGCACTCGGCGACCCCACTCGGATTCAGATCCTGCACATCCTCGCGGGGGCAAGCGAGCCGGTGTGCGTGTGTGACTTCACCGCCGCGTTCGAGCTCGGTCAGCCGACCATCAGCCATCACCTGGCCATCCTCCGAGAAGCGGGCATCGTGACGAGCTTCAGGCGAGGCATCTGGGCGTTCTACCGTCTCAACCCCGCGATGTCACCTGCGGCGCGCGCCGCGGTTTCACTGGTCAGCTGACGGCGCCGTCGCGCGGTGCGCGCTTGGTCGGCGCGGCGCCAGGCGGTCTGACGCCGTTCCGCTGGTAGGGTGAGAAGGTGCCATCCGCCCAATCCGACGCGCTCGCGATCGACGGTCTCATCAATCTCCGCGACCTTGGCGGCCTGCCGACCTCGTCGGGTCGGACGACGCTCCGCGGTCGCCTGCTGCGGAGTGAATCGCCACACACCCTGAGTGATTCGGGACTGCGCGAGCTGCTCGATCTCGGAATCGGCGCGGTCGTCGACCTGCGCACCACATCGGAACGCGAGAAGCGCCCGAGCCCGCTCGCCGACGCCGGTGTGCAGACCTCGCACACTCCGATCTTCAGCGACGACGATGATTATCCCGATCACCTCGCCACCGCAGCCGAGGTCTACTGCTGGTGGCTCCGCGAGCGCCGCGACGGCGTCGCAGCCGCAATGAATGCGATCGCCGACGCACCATCGGCGCCCATCCTCGTGCACTGTCACGCCGGCAAGGACCGCACCGGCGTGATCGTCGGACTCGTGCTGCGACTCGCCGGGGTGAGCATCGACCTCATCGCCGACGACTACGCGATCAGCGGTGTCCAGCTGGCCGACATGCTCGCTCGTGATCGCGTGACCGCCGTGGAGGGCGGGATGGACCCCGTACGCGTCGAGCGGATCTTCACCGTGCGTCGTGAGGCGATGGTGCAGACCATGGAGTGCGTCGACGCGGAGCACGGCGGCGCCGTGTCGCTTCTCCGCGGGATCGGCCTCGACGGCGCACGCGTGAACCGCCTCACGAATCTCCTGCTCAGCGCCACGTGGCCATAGCGCCACAGTACGATTCCCTCACGGTGAGTCCGAGGACTGCATGATCAAGACGGTGCGCCATGAGGGATCCGATCGCCTCGTCATCGACGGTCCCTTCATGGAGGCCAAGGAGCACATCGGCGGGT
>JBIOIZ010000139.1:0-5881 GCA_044450385.1 Candidatus Dormibacteria bacterium | reverse complement strand
TCGTGGCGCGCGAGCGTCTCACGGTTGAAGCGCGCCCACTCGAGCATGTCGGCCTTCTTGTTGTCATGGGCGATCAGCACGATCTGCTTTCGCCTGGGCTCTGACCGTGGCACGATTCGCCTCCCGTTGAGCTGCTGCGACCCCCCGTAGATTGTAGCACAATCGATCTGGATTGGCATCCGGATGCAACTCGTGGCCTGGCGGTGGCAGTGATCGCTGGGCTGGTCGCGATCGGCACGCGCATGACGCTGTTGATCGCGGCTGCGTGGCTCTCGCCCTGTGCGGCATGCTCTTCGTCCCCGGCGTTCGCGACCCGGAGCGGCGACTGAATTCGCGGGGGCTCCAGCGACGCGTTAGCCCGAACCCCTGCCAGACTCAGCGGGTGATCGGGGCGGCCTCATAGCGACTACCAGCGGCACGAAGCGCACCGTCACGGCCGCGCACGACAGGCGCGGCGACGGCTACAAGTGGGTCGCGCTCTCCAATACGACCGTTGGGGTGCTGCTCGCGACCATTGACGCCTCGATCATGTTGATCGCGATGCCGGACATCTTCCGCGGCATCGGGCTCAACCCGCTCGACCCGGCGAACAGCTTCTACTTGCTCTGGATGATCCTCGGGTTCCTGATCGTCAGCAGCGTCCTGGTGGTGGGCCTGGGTCGCCTTGGCGACATCGTCGGGCGCGTCCGGATCTACAACCTCGGCTTCGTCATCTACACGGCAGCGTCGCTCCTGCTGGCAGTCGACTGGATGACCGGGCCGCCAGGTGCGATCTGGCTGATGGTGTTTCGAGTGGTGCAGGGCATTGGTGCCGCGTGCCTCATCGGCAACTCGGCTGCGATTCTCACCGACGCTTTCCCGCCCAACCAGCGCGGGCTCGCGCTGGGCATCAACAACATCGCGGGCATCAGCGGCGTGTTCATCGGTCTCGTGCTCGGCGGCCTGCTCGCGCCCATCAACTGGCGCCTCGTGTTTCTCGTGTCGGTACCCTTCGGCATCTTCGGCACCGTCTGGGCGTACATGAAGCTGGAGGAACGCGGCGTCCGGCGGCGGGTGCCGATCGACTGGCTCGGCAACCTCACCTTCGCCATCGGCCTGATCCTCGTGATGATCGGGATCACGTATGGGATCGAGCCGTACAAGTCCGATCCGATGGGCTGGACGAGCCCGTTCGTGCTCTCGGCACTCGGCCTCGGAGCGCTGTTCCTTGGTGGATTTGCGGTGATCGAGAGTCGCGTCGAGAATCCCATGTTCCGTCTCGGGTTGTTTCGCATCCGCGCGTTCACCTTCGGCACGCTGTCGAGCTTCCTGGCTGCGGTGGGCCGTGGCGGACTCATGTTCATGCTCATCATCTGGTTGCAGGGAATCTGGTTGCCTGAACATGGATACAGCTTCACGTCGACGCCGCTGTGGGCCGGCATTTACATGATTCCCCTGACCGTGGGGTTCCTGCTCGCCGGTCCGGTCTCGGGCTATCTCTCCGACCGCTTCGGGTCGCGGCCGTTTGCGACGGGCGGGATGATCGGAGCGGCCGCGAGCTTCGCGTTCCTGCAGCTGCTGCCGATCGACTTCCCGTATCAGCTGTTCGCCCTGATCCTGCTCCTCAACGGTCTGTCGATGGGCGCATTCGCGTCTCCAAACCGCGCGGGCGTGATGAACAGCCTGCCGCCCGGCGACCGTGGCGCCGGCGGCGGTATGAATGCGACGTTCCAGAGTTCAGCGCAGGTGCTGTCCATCGGCATCTTCTTCACGCTGATGATCACCGGGCTGGCGGCCACGCTCTCGACGACGATGACCGCCGGTCTTGAAGCGCACGGCGTCCCGGCGGCGGTTGCCGAGCACGTGGGGCACCTGCCGCCCGTGTCGATTCTGTTTGCGGCGTTCCTCGGCTACAACCCGATCCAGTCGCTGATCGGCGCGCATGTCCTGTCACAGCTGCCCGCGGCGAGCGCCGCCGCGCTCACCGGCCGCCAGTTCTTCCCGGAATTGATCTCGAAGCCGTTCGAGGCAGGCCTGCACCAGGCTTTCACCTTCTCACTGGTGGTGTGCCTCATCGCGGCGGTTGCCTCGTGGTCACGCGGAGGGCGGCGCGCCCCGTCCGGTGAGCCCGCGATCGCCACAACCGAGACGCCGGAGCTGTAACCGCCGGGCTACCGGAGGCTGAGTGCCGGACCGGTCAAGGCCAGGGGAACGTGCCCCGAGGCAGCGAAGAACGCGAAGAGCGCCAGCGCCGCGCCGAGCAATGAGACATCGCGGTAGAAGCCGCCCTCATGCGTTCTCCTCGCGGCCGGGTCGGTCTCGCTCCAGAACGGGTGAAAGAGGACCGCGGCGGGGATGAGAAATGCGGCGATCATCAGGCAGCCCATGTCTGCCCAGATGCCGACGACGATGGAGATCGACGCGACCAGCAACCACACACCCGTCGGCCACCCCGCGAGCACCGGGAACGGAAGTTTCTTGCCCGAGCCCGCAACGTAGCGAGGGTGGTTGTTGATGTGGCCGCGAGCTGCAGATACGAAGAGCGCGACGAACAGGATCCGGCCGATGAGCAGGATCACGCCTGCGAGCGTGCTCACCGCACCGGCCGTGACCGCATTGCGTGCCTGGGCGTCACTCCGCAACCTTGAGAAGGATGCGCCCGCGGCCGTGGCCCGTTTCCGAGACCGCCTGCGCCTGTGCCGCTTCCTCGAGCGGGAAGACTCGCTGGATCTCGGGTTTCAGGTCGCCCGATGCCACGAGCTTGGCGAGCTCCTCGAGGATCGGGCGGGTCTCGGTGGGATGAGCCACGGCCTCCGCGCGCACCCCTCGCGCGGCTGCCGCCTCCGGGTCGGCCATGCCGGCCACGGTCACGAGGATGCCGCCCGGCTTGAGCAGGCTCAGGGAGCGCGCGGCAATGTCGCCGCCGACGGTATCGACCACGACATCGAGGTCGTGCACGGCGTCCTCGACATTGGTGGTCGTGTAGTCGATGACCTCGTCGGCGCCGATCGAGCGCACGAAGTCGATATTGGCCGTCGAGGCGGTGGCGATGACGGAGGCGCCCTTCCAGTGTCCGAGCTGGACCGCGATGGATCCGACGCCACCGGCGCCGCCCTGGATGAGGAGACGCTGGCCGGCCTCGAGGTGCGCGTTGTCGAAGAGCGCAAGCCACGCGGTGACACCGCCGACGTGGAGGGTCGCCGCGTGCTCGAAGGAGACGCCATCGGGGATCCTCGCGATGGTCGCAATTGGTGCGACCGCGAACTCGGCATACGTGCTCGCGCCGCGGCCGAAGACTCCGTCGCCGACGGCGAAGCCCATGACCCCATCGCCGAGCGCGTCAACGGTGCCGGAGAAGTCGAGCCCGGGCGTGGCCGGAAGCGGGATCGGCATGTACCGCTGCAAGTTCCCGTTCCGAAGCTTCCAGTCGATCGGGTTCACCCCAGCGAAGTGAATGCGGGCGAGGACCTCGCCGGCTTTGGGCTGAGGGCGGTCCACGGTCTCGACGACGAGCACCGACGGCGGTCCGTATTCGTGAAAACGCACTGCCCGCATCGGGGTCTCGCTCGCCATGTGGTGTGCCTGCCTCCCTGCCCGTGCTGTGCGCAACAGGCTAGTAATTCAATAGGAACATCAGATTCTAGCACGAAGGTTGCTTGAATCCGGATCGTTGCCTAGAGCACCTTGGAGAGAAAGGACTTGGTGCGTGCGTGCTGCGGATTGGCGAGCACCTCGCGCGGATTCCCGGACTCGACGATCACGCCACCGTCCATGAAGACGAGCGCGTCGCCGACCTCGCGCGCAAAGCCCATCTCGTGCGTGACGACGATCATCGTCATGCCATCCTCCGCGAGACCACGCATGACATCGAGCACGTCGCCGACGAGCTCGGGGTCGAGTGCCGAGGTCGGCTCGTCGAAGAGCATGAGCTTCGGCTGCATCGCCAGCGCTCGGGCGATCGCAACTCGCTGCTGCTGGCCACCGGAGAGCTGATTGGGATAGACGTCCACCTTGTCCGCGAGTCCGACGCGGTCCAGCAGTGCTTTTCCTCGCTCCACCGCAACGCGCTCGGGTTCGCCCTTCACGCGAATCGGCGCCTCGGTGATGTTCTCGATCGCAGTCATGTGCGGGAAGAGGTTGAAGCGCTGGAACACCATCCCGATCTCGGCGCGCTTGCGGCACACCTCACCATCGGGAAGCTCGTAGATCTTGCCGCCAAGCTCGCGGTATCCCACCAGCTCACCGTCCACCGAGAGCCTGCCGGCGTCGATCTTCTCGAGGTGATTGATGCAGCGTAGAAAGGTGCTCTTGCCGGATCCCGACGGACCGACGATGCACATCACCTCACTCGGCGCCACCTCGAGGTCGATCCCGCGCAGCACCTCGAGACGTCCAAAGCTCTTGTGCACGCTCTCGGAAAGGACCATCGGCGTGGGCATCAGCGCACCACTAGAACGGGTGGCGCGGGACGGTGGGCGGCGGCTCGGCGTGAACCATCTGCGGGGTGACGTGGGACGCGAAGAACGTCCTGCGGAACCGCTGGAGCGGGGTCGGCGGCAGCTGCCGGGCCGAGCCTCGCGCAAAGTATCGCTCGAGGTAGTACTGGCCGAACGTCAGGATCGAGGTCATGAAGAGATACCAGATGCTGGCGACAACGAGCAGCTCGACGATGTCGAAGTTGGCGTTGGAAATCTGCCCCTGCGCGTAGAACAGTTCCCCAACGGTCGCGATGGACGCGAGTGATGACGTCTTCAGCATGGAGATCGTCTCGTTGCCCGTCGGCGGGAGAATCACGCGCATCGCCTGGGGCAGCACGATCCTTCGCATGACCCGGGTGCGTGTCATGCCCAGCGCCTGCGCCGCCTCCGTCTGTCCCTGATCCACGGAGATGATGCCGGCGCGAACGATCTCCGACATGTAGGCCGCCTCGTTGAGGCCGAGGCCGAGGATGGCGGCGAGAAACGGGGTGTCGATCTGATTGGTAACGCCCACCCATTGGAGGTGGGTGAACGGAATCCCGATCCGCAGGAGAGGCAGGATGAGCGCGAGGTTGTACCAGAAGAAGATCTGCACGAGGACGGGGGTCCCGCGGAAGAACCAGATGTAGAACCAGCTCACCGTCGACACAACCGGGTTCACCGAAAGGCGCATCACCGCAAGGAGCACGCCCAGGGACACGCCGATCGCCATCGCGATCACCGTGAGAGCGAGCGTGATGAGGATGCCGCGGAGGATCGCGGGGAAGAAGAAGAACTGTGCGACAGCGCGCCAGCTCAGACCGGGTGCGGTGGCGAAGGTGTAGAGGGCACTCGCGGCGGCCGCGAGCACGACCGCAGCAGCGACCCATCGCCAGGGATGGCGGAGTGGAATCGCCTTGATTGCCTCGGGTTTGCGCGCCGCAGCCGCGGATGGATCGGTGACCATCACGCCGGCCGGCTGGTCACGAAGGCGTGCATCGCTGGGGGGTTCTGTTGCAGGTGGTCAAGGGCCTCAGTACGACGGCACGCAGCTCGCGCCCACCGGGTTGTTGTTGTTCAACCCGACCGCCGAACTGGGGATCGCTCCATCCTTGACCCCCCACTTCTCGAGAAGCTGTCCGTACCAGTTGTTGTCGATGAGGTATTTCATCGCGTCCTGGACGGCCTGTTCGAGGCCGGTCGACTTCACCATGGCGACCCCGTAGGGCGAGACGCTGCAGGCAGTGCCGCCGATCTTGAGCTTGCCGCTCTCCAGCTTGACCTGGTAGTCGGCAACGGGCTGGTCCGCCCATCCGAAATCCGCACGGCCCGAGAGGAGCGCGGCATTGGCCTGGGTCTGCGTCTGGAAGCTGAGCACCGTGATGTCCTGCTTGCCGGCCGCGGTGCAGTGGTCAGTGTCGCCGGCTTTCTTGGCGCCACCGGGC
>JBIOIZ010000138.1:0-5895 GCA_044450385.1 Candidatus Dormibacteria bacterium | reverse complement strand
TCAAACGGCGCCTCCGGCATGTGCGGGGGGAGAGTGCTCGCGCGGTCGAGGCCGCCGGAGCAATGCGACGGTCGGACCTGACCAAGCTCGGCAGCCTGATGTCGGCCAGCCACCGATCGCTCCGCGACCTGCACGAGGTGAGCACTCCCACCATGGACGCGGTGGCGAGCGCGGCGCGGGCCGTTCCCGGGTGCGCCGGCGCCCGTCTCGTGGGCGCGGGGTTCGGCGGCGCAGTGGTCGCTCTCGTCGACCGGAGCGCCGTCGACGCCTGCCGGCAGGCGATGACCGGCGCCTGTGGGGGAGGCGAAACGTTCGAGTTCCGGCCGTCTCCCGGGGTCGCGGTGCTGGCCCCCGACGTGGTGCGGGGTTAGACTCGACGCCCAATGGCTGGCAAGGCGGCTGCGACGGCGAGCTGCGCCGCCGGGTACCTGATCGGATCGGTGCCGTTTGGGCTGATCGTCGGCAAAGCCGTCGGTGGGCTGGACGTTCGCGACTTCGGCAGCGGCAACATGGGCACTGCCAACGTGCTCCGAACACTCGGCGCCAGGGCGGGCGCGATCACCTTCGCCCTCGATGTGGCCAAGGGCGCAGGTGCCATCGGCCTTGCGCGCTGTCTCGGCGCCGACCCGGAGGCACAGGCCGCAGCCGGGCTCGCCGCGTGCGTCGGGCATTCGTGGCCGGTGTTCGCTCGCTTCCGCGGCGGCAAGGCAGTCGCAACTGCCTTCGGTGGGCTGCTGATGGTGTCGCGTGAGGCTGCGGCGTGGGCGACGGTTGGAGGCATCGGCGCGCTCACCGTGAGCCGCACCATGTCTGTCGGTTCGCTCACGGCCGCCGGGACGGCCACTCTTGGGGCAGGTCTCGAGAGCAGCCGCCGCCGCGACGCCGTGCCGTTCGTGTTCACGGCGCTTGCATCCGCGCTCGTCATCGTTCGCCATGCTCCGAACATCCGTCGTATCGCTCGTGGCGAGGAGCCAAAGTTGTCGGCCCGTTTGTGGGGTGGTCGTCACTGAACCGTCGGCGAGGGCCGGCGGGCGCCGTCCGTATGATCGAGGGATGAAGGTCGCTCCCGGTCCCGGCGCGCACATTCCGGTTGACGGGACCGTGGATCGGGTGGGCGCGATTGCACGCGCCTTGACCAGCACGACCGGCGGCGTACCGGAACTGCAGCGCGAGGTCGTCTGCACGGCGGCATCGATCGTCGGAGAGGGCGCGACGGCGGCCATGGCGTTGCGCGCCGGCGATCACCTCAACGTTACCGTCGTTGACCCTCATGTTCCGATGCCGGACGCATTCGCTGCCTGGGAGGCACTTCCCGAGGTGATCGCCGGTCGGCGCGTCAGGCGTGTGATCGAGGGCCGGGGATCGCTGCTGGTGCTGCCGATGTCGCATGAGCACGAGGTCGTCGGGGCGCTGGCAGTGATGTCGCCGCCTGGCGCTCCGAGAGCGGATGCCGGCATCGAGGGCGTTTTAGCCATTCTTGCCAACAACGCGGTGGTCGCCATGGAGAACGCGCGGCTCTACGACCTGGAGAAGGAATCGGTGCGGCGGCTGCGCGACCTCGACAGTATGAAGATCGACTTCCTCTCGACTGTGCAGCACGAGCTGCGCACTCCGCTGACGGCGATTCTCGGGCTCAGCGACCTGATGGAGATGTGCTGGGCCATCTGGGAGGACGCACCGAAGCTCGACGCGCTGCGTGATATCCAGGTCGCCGCCAAGAACCTCGACGGCATCGTCGAGACAATCATCGATTTCTCTGTCGGTGACGGCGAGGCTCTGGTGCTTGCACTCGCGGATGTGCCCTTGGAGAACGCTGTCCGCGCCGCGATCGGCGTCGTTGGCGAACGCCACAAGGGCGGTCTGCCGGTGCCGGCCGGCATCGAGGTTGATCCCGGGTTGACCCTGTATGCCGACCCCGATCGCCTCGGGCAGGTGCTGCGCGCACTCATCGACAACGCCGTGAAGTTCAGCGACGGGCGGGGGCGGGTCACGGTGCGCGGTGCGCTCGCGGATTCGGAGACCGTTCTCATCGAGGTCGTCGACGACGGCATCGGGATCCCAGCCGCCGATGTCTCCCGCATCTTCGAGCGCTTCTTCCAGGTGGACAACACCGCCACTCGCCGATTCGGGGGCACCGGCATGGGTCTGGCACTGGTCAAGCGGGTGGTCCAGGCGCACGGTGCCACCGTCGAGGTCGAAACCGGCGTGGACGCCGGAACGCGCATCTCGCTGCGCTGGCCGAAGCGCGGCCCAGCCAGCGCGGAGGAGCCTGCAGACGACCCGGCGGCCTCCCCGGTGCCGGTACAATGAGGGCGGTCGCGCTAGGCGGGGCGTTAGCGGTGCCCTGTACCCGCAATCCGCTATAGCGGGGCTGAATTCCCCATCGAGGGGGCGCGTCATTGGGTCTGCTCCGGACGCGCCGGCGTTGACGACTGGGTCCCGCGCAGCTCGGGCCCGTGAACCCCGTCAGGTCCGGAAGGAAGCAGCGGTAAGCGGTTCCCCGGGGGTGCCGTGGGGACACCTGGTCTGAGCCGGTCGTACGGGTGAGCGCCGGTGGCGAGCCAACGACATGGGGTGCGCGACTGCCGATAACCCCAGTGGCCCGCCGTCACGGGCGCACCGCCGTCATTGCGACAATGCCGCTCGCCTCGGGTGACCATCGTGAAGGAGTCGCGCGTCTTGAACCGCAGCCGGATCGCAGTTCCGTGGGGTCTCTCGTCATGAGCCTCGCCCTCTACCGCCGGTATCGTCCGCTGCGCTTCGCCGACCTCGTGGGTCAGGAAGTCGTCGCGCGGACCCTCCTCAACGAGGTGCGATCCGGGGAGCTCGCCCACGGATACCTGTTCACGGGGGTCCGTGGCACCGGCAAGACGTCCACCGCTCGCATCCTTGCACGCGCCGTGAACTGCGAGGCCCCCGTCGACGGCGAGCCCGACAACGTGTGCGCACCCTGCGTCGAGATCCTTAGCGGAGCTGCGGTGGACGTCCTGGAGATCGACGCGGCGAGCAACCGGAGCATCGACGATATGCGCGAGCTTCGTGAGCGCGTGGGCTATCTGCCCGCTTCGCTCCGTCGCAAGATCTACATCATCGACGAGGCGCACATGCTCACGACGGACGCATGGAACGCCTTCCTCAAAACCCTCGAGGAGCCGCCCCCGCACGTGCTCTTCGTGCTGGCGACCACGGAGCCGCACAAGGTGCCGGAGACGATCCGGTCGCGAGTGCAGCGCTTCGACTTCCGGCGCGTCCCAGTGCCTGCCATCGAACAGCTGCTGGGTGATGTCGCGCGGAAGGAGGACGAGCGCGTCGACCCTGACGCGCTGACGCTGCTGGCGACCTCCGCGCAGGGCAGCCTCCGAGATGCCCTGGTACTCCTCGAGCAGGCGCTCGGCGCCGGCGAACGGCCGGTCACGGTCACCGTGGCGCGGCGCTCACTCGGCCTCACCGACCCGTCGACGCTCCATGCCCTGGTCACGTCTCTGGCGGGCGCCGACCCCGCCGGCACCCTGCGCGCCGCTGCGGCTGCGTTCGACGCCGGTGCCGATCCTCGTCAGCTCTTTCGCGACGTGGCGCGCCTCGCACGTGCCGCAGAGCTGGTCGCGCTCGGCTACCCCGAGGGCGCGTCAGTCGGTCCAGACGAGGTCTCGTTGGTCGCCGACCTTGCGGCAATTGCGCCCGCGGGACTCTGGCTGCGTCTCCTCGAGCTTGTTGCCGAGGCCGAGATGAATCTGCGCCAGTCGGTCGACGCCCGGCTGCTCGTCGAGGTGTGTCTGCTTCGCGCGCTGCGCCCGCCGGCCGCCGACGGCGAGGATGCAGGGATTGCAGCCCTGACGCTGCGCGTCGCAGCCCTCGAGCGCGGTGCGACGGCGGCAGCACCTGCTCCCGGGGGGACGCCGCCGCAACCCGTCCCGGGGACGCCGACACCCAGGGTCTCAGCAGCATCGGACGGGCCTCGCGCCGCCGGCGAGGTCATGCCCGAGGTGATGCCCGACGAGACTGCGACGGTCACCCCCAGCTCGGAGGGAGCGGAGGATGTCGTCGAAGCGATCGGGCGACGCGACCTCACCACGGTCGACGGCTGGCTCGCGGAATGGCCGGTTGCCATCGAGGCGGTGGCGCGCGTCAACAAGGGGCTCGCCGGGGTGCTCCGCGACTGCAAGCCCGTCGACGCCGACGCGACCCGCGTGACCATCGGGACCAATGGCCGCTTCCACCATGAGCAGATCAGCGATTCGGACAAGCGTCGCGTGATCGCCGAGGCGCTGTCCGCGATCGCCGGTCGGCCGATCGAGGTGCTGACCGAGTTCACCGGCGACGAGCGGCCGCGAGGGGCGTCCGGAGCGGTCAGTGACATCACCCAGGCGGTGCTCGATACATTCGCCGGCAGCCGGGTCACGGCGACGCGTCTCCACGACGATACGAGGCTTGGGCCGCCGCGATCGGTCAACGGTGCGTAGACTGCCCCAACGAGGTCCGAGATGAAGAACCAGCAGCAGATGATGAAGCAGCTCCAGCAGGTCCAGGCTCGTATGGCCAAGATGCAGGAGGAGCTCAACGACGTGACCGTCACCGGTACCGCCGGCGGCGGTGTCGTGTCGATCACCGCCGACGGCCACCAGAAGGTGCTGTCGGTCGCGATCGAGCCCGAGGCGCTCGAGGAGGGTGCCGAGCTGCTTGCCGATCTGGTCCTCGCCGCCATCAACGACGCGCTCGACAAGTCGCGCGAGGCCGCAGCCGCGAACATGTCGCAGTTGACCGCGGGGTTGGGTCTCCCTCCCGGCATCCTCTGACCAGGAGCGGCGCGCGATGACGGAGGAGGGACGTGCCACTAGTTCCTGAGGCCGTGGAGCGGCTCGCCGCCGAATTCGGAAGGCTTCCAGGCATCGGCCCGAAGACTGCCCAGCGGCTGACCTTCTACTGCCTCCGGGCGTCGGCGGACATGTCCCAGCGCCTGGCCAGCGCGCTCACCGACCTGCACACCCGGGTCCGGCCGTGCTCGCGGTGCTTCTTCATCGCCGACGGCCCGCTGTGTGCCATATGCACCGATGCGAAGCGAGATGGATCGTTGTTATGTGTTGTTGAGGAAGCCCTCGATGTACTCGCGGTCGAGCGGAGCGGCGAGTTTCACGGGCTGTACCACGTCCTCGGCGGCGCGCTGTCGCCGATGGACGGAATCGGGCCCGACGAGCTCCGGATTCGTGAGCTGGAGACCCGCGTCGCGGAGGGCGATATTCGCGAGGTGGTGATCGCCACCGATCCCGACGTCGAGGGCGAGGCGACCGCCTATTACGTCGCCGAGCGACTTGCCACGCTCGGGGTCACCGTGTCGCGGCCGGCGCATGGGCTGCCCGCGGGATCCGACCTCGAGTACGCCGATGAGTTGACCATGGCCCGCGCGTTCGCGGGACGCCGCGCTCTTTGAGCCAGAGGCTCAGCTTGGGTGGGCGGATTTGGGGGTGCGCCGGCGGGTGATGATCTTCGCGAAGATGCGCTGACCGCAGTCCGCGCACTTGGCCATCGGCCGGTGAAGGACCACCTTCGAGCCGGTCTCGCGCTGGTACATCGGAAAGGTCATCGGGATCACGCGATCGGCACCGCAATTGGGACACATGAGCACAGTGGCGGTGAGAGTGCCACGCCGCGGAACCTTCCGTCTGTCCGCAAGCATGCGTTCCGGCGCGCCGGTCGCGATTGCGCGCTGTGGGCCGTCCGCGACGGCGGTTTCGCTTGCGTGTGACGAGCGCACGGCGTATACCTGTTGTGGAGCGAGATCATGAGAACCGAAGGCGCCACGTGGCTGGACCGGCTGGCAGGGTCGAGGCCGTTCTTCTCTATCGCCGATGAGCGTGCGAGCCGGCCAGGGTGGTCGTTGGGCGGCCTCGCCGCCGGGGC
>JBIOIZ010000137.1:0-6038 GCA_044450385.1 Candidatus Dormibacteria bacterium | reverse complement strand
CGCCACCGGCTTCAACTATGCGGATCCGGGGATTCCGGGGACCGATCTGAAGGGGTTGTACTACGTCAAGAACATTCGCCGTGCAATGGAATGGGATCGCGTTCTCGACACGGTGCGTTCCGCCGTTGTTCTCGAAGCTTCGCCGCTCGGCTTGGAGATGACCACGGCGCTTGGACACCGGGGTATCGAAACGCACTTGATCGACCCACGGCCCTGGGCGCTCGCCGAGGTCGCCGACCCCGACATCATGCAACCGGTCCAGGAATCCTGGGCAGAGATGGGCGTGCACATGCACTTCAACACCCGCGCGGAGGCCCTGTTGGGCGCCGACCGTGTCACTGCCGTCAAGACGTCGGGCGGTGACATTCCCGCTGACCTCGTGGTGATCTGCACTCACAAGCAGCCCGACGCCAAGCTCGCGGAGGACGCAGGAATTCACATCGGCTCGACCGGTGGAGTGATCGTGGACGAGCGCATGGCCACCTCCGTCGAGGGCGTTTACGCCGCTGGCGACTGTGTTGAAATACCTCACGGAGTGACCCGTGTGCCCATTCAAGGGCTGTCGGGAAGCCACGCGTACGCCCAGGGAAAGGTCGCTGGCGCCAACGCGGCTGGAGGGGACCGCTCCTACCAGCCGGTCTACGTGCCCTGGGGGATGGTGGCCGGCCGCTGGATGATCGGCGGCGTGTCGTTTGGCGAAACCCTAGCGACGGCACTCGGAGTCCCTTTCATCGTCGGCGTCGCCAACGGCATTTCTCGGGCTCGTTACTACCCGGACATGAAGAAAATCCGTGTCAAGTTGCTTGCCGATCCGAAGAACCACCGTTTGATCGGCGCCCAGATGGTGGGCGGTGAGGGCATCAAAGAGCGCGCCGACTTCCTGGCGATGGCGACGAAGAAGGGGATCACCCTCGCCGACCTCGCCTGGATGGAGAACGTGTATTCGCCGCCCATCGGTGCGCTCAACGAGCCCATCGCGGTCGCTGCGCAGAATGCGTTGGCCAGTCTGAAAAGCTGACGATGCGACCCTCCCAGTGGCTCCGATCCAATTCTGAGCAGTACCTCATGGAAGCAGCGCAGCGACGCCTCGCGGTTCAATACCTCGGAAAGGACTCTGTGCAGCCGCTGGGGATCATGCGGGGCTTCTTTTGGCGACGTATCTTCGTCCCCATCTACACGCTCCTTCCCTGGGGCCTGCGACATCGGATCATCAGGGCGATGCCTGGTAGCCACCGCCAACGCTGGCGCGCATTCGACACCGACCCGCCGCGTTCAGGGAGCTGATCCAAGCCTGGGTATCAAACGACCAACCATTCACGGAGGACCACGGTATGCCCGCTAAGACTGTCAACGTTCCAAGGCCTGCTGAAGGGGAGACGCTGTACGACAGCGACGAGAAGGTCTTCGAAGACCTCAAAGCCAAACCCGGAGAGAAGGCTTTCGTCTTCATGCACACCGTCCCGTTCGAGGGGTCCGTCGGCCTTGTCAATCTGCTCACCGCGACACGCTTGATCCGCAAGGGGTTCGACGTGACCCTCGTGCTGTACGGACCGGGAGTCCTGATGGCTTCGGGGACTCGAGGCTGGCCCGCGGTCGGCAAGGAGGGGTTCCCGGGCAACCTTGCGATCAACAACCAGATCAAGACGCTGATCAGGGAAGGCGCCCACGTCTATGCCTGCCGGTTCGCCATGGGCGCACTTTATGGCTACCGCGAGGATGACTTGATTGAGGGTGTCAAGCCCTTCAACCCCCTCGACGTGCTCGACTCCGCACTCACCGCATGGCGCGAAGGCGCCTTCCAGCTCAACACCTGGACGGTGTAGGCCTCCAGGACACCGAGGCACTCTGCTGGAGGGCGGGCAGTACCCTCTGGCAGAGTGCTGACGTGATCGGCGTTGGATGGTCGTCGCAGCTGTCCGACGCCTCTTGTGCGAAGCGGTTGACTGACCGCCGGCGAGGGCCGGTCTAACCGAACTGAAGCACGACGCAACAGCTCCACGGCTTGGGGTTCAGGGTGCCGGTGACGCAGTGCGCTCCACGATTGGTGGTTGAGTGCTACGGCTACACGGAACCGCGAGCGTCGGCCAGGACGTGGTCGAAAGTCTCGATCTCCACTGCCTCAAACAGTAGCTGCTCGGTGCCAGCTAGAACGCGCGCGTGCACGATCGGCATGCAGGCCTCGCCCTCGACCAAAAAATGTGCCTCGCTGACCTCAAGGAATTCCTCCAGCAGGCTGTGCAGCGCTGCGCGGTTCTGCGCTGGCGTCGACTCGATAATCGCGCGACTCAGGGTGTCCAGGCGGACGTGATCGGCGCGGAGCGCGGCCAGCTCGACGTCACACCCACGGATGTACGGATAGACAATGTGCTCTTCGGCATGTCCATGCGCGGCGATATGGTTGACGAGGATTCCGACATGGTGCATTGCCTCGAGCAGTAACGAGTCGCTCAGGCTCGGCGTCCCAGCGATCAGCGCGCGGATCTCGTCAAGGCGCTGGCGGAGCGAGCGTGCTTCGCCGCTCAAAGGGCCGCGCGCCGAGCTAACGGTCGTCATTTCCGGCTGGTTGAGTGCACAGGGATTCACAATTACCACCTCGATAGTCCGGCGGGCCAATCAAGGATCACACCGACACGCCGGAGGCGCTAGGGCCATAAGGCCTCAGGACGTGAAACGGGTGCTGAACGTCTCAAGGGTCCAAGGTCACATTGACCGATGCGATTGGATCCTGGCCGACGATCGTCAAAGCTCCCGGGTGCCAAGGGCTCCGTCCTTTGTGACTGGAACGACGTCCCTGGTCCGCCCGACCCACTACGGCGAGGAGGTGGGGCGACACGATCGACGACAATCTTCGGGTGATCCAACGACCCGTTACAACGGTGGTGGTCAAGGTCGGCTCCAGTTCGCTGACGGCGGCGAATGGAGCACTGTCGTCGCCTGCGCTCGACTCAATCGTGCGCCAGCTTGTCGACCTCTCCAAGGGTGGCGTCGGTGTCTTGCTGGTGACGTCGGGAGCGATCGCTGCGGGACGGGGGGCGATCGGCACTGCTGGCCGTGGTCGTGGGGTCGATGTCCTACAGAGTCTGGCGGCGGTGGGCCAGGGTATGCTCATGGAGGAATACGCGCGCCGGTTCCGCGAACACGAGACGCTGGTGGCCCAGGTATTGCTGACCGGGCGTGACTTTGGTGAGCGAAAGGCATACCTCAATGCGCGCAGCACGTTCACTCGACTCTTGCAATGGCGCGTCGTCCCGATCGTCAACGAGAATGACACGGTCGCGACCGACGAAATCACGTTCGGTGAGAATGACCGCCTCGCCGCTCTCGTCGCCACCCTGCTGGGCGCCGATCTGCTGCTCATCCTCACCGACACTCCTGGGGTGTTCTCGGCTGATCCGCATCTCAACGCCGAGGCCAGCTTGGTCGACGAGGTGACCAGCTTCGACGCCTCGCTCGAGGCCGCCACGCGGAGCGGACCCGGCAGCGACATGGGATCCGGCGGCATGGCATCGAAGATCGCAGCCGCGAGAATCGCCGCATGGTCGGGCATTCCCTGTGTCATCGCCGGTGCCGCGACCCCGGGAGTGATTGGTCGTGTGGTTGGCGGCGAGCCGCTCGGCACGCGCGTGCTGCCAAAGCCGACGCGCATGCCGGCGCGCAAGGTGTGGATCGCCTTCGCGCAGGCCGCCAAGGGACGAGTGAGCGTCGATGACGGTGCTGTCCAGGCGATTTGCCGCCAGGGCCACAGCCTGCTGCCCGTGGGAGTTCGTGCTGTGGTTGGCGACTTCGAGGCCGGTGAGGCGGTGGAAATCTGTGACGCCCGCGGCGTCCTGATCGCCAAGGGCTTGAGTTCGTGCTCAGCGGATCGGCTCCGCACCCTCAGCGAGCGTTCTCCTGGGGACGAGCGCTGTACCACCGGTGCTGCTGTTCATCGTGACGACCTTGTGGTGCTCATGCCGTGAGTGACGATACGGTGGAGCTGTCACTCCTCGCTGATCGCGCGCGGCTTGCGGCGACGATGCTGGAAAGCGTCACCAGCGATGCCAAGAATGCCGCGTTGTTGTCCTTAGCAGATGCGCTGACCGCAGGATCGACCGCCATTCTCGACGCCAACCACGTTGACCTGGATGCGGCTCGGAGCAATCGGATGCGCGGGTCGCTGCTCGACCGGTTGACGCTGACGCCGCTGAGGGTGTCCGGAATGGCCCGCGCCTTGCGCGCCGTCGCCACCCTGCCAGACCCGGTGGGGGAGGTCATCGAAGCTTGGACGCGACCCAACGGACTGAACATCCGCAGGGTGCGCGTTCCGCTCGGCGTGGTCGCAGTCATCTACGAGGCGCGCCCGAACGTCACCTCGGATGTCGCAGGGCTGTGCCTGAAGTCCGGAAATGCCGCGATTCTGCGTGGATCTGCCACGGCTCTGCACACCAACACCGTCGTGACGACAGTCCTGCGGGCGGCGCTCGCCCGCGCCGGCGTGCCCGAGGACGCCGTCCAGCTAGTCACTGACACTGGCCACGCTGCGGCGCGTGCGCTGATGAAGTTCCGGGGTCGCGTCGATCTGCTGATCCCGCGCGGTGGCGCGTCGCTGGTCGATGACATCATCGAGAACGCAACAGTCCCGTATGTCATTGACGGCGACGGCAACTGCCATGTGTACGTCGACGGTGCGGCAAACCTCGACAAGGCCGCACGCATCGTCCTCAATGCCAAGCTCAGCAATCCGTCGGTGTGCAATGCGGCGGAGAAGCTCCTGGTCCATGAGGCCATCGCGCAGCGATTTCTCCCCGGAGTTGCCGCCGACCTCATGGCCGCCGGTGTGGCGCTGCGCGGTGATCAGCGCGCATGCGAGCTCGTGGTCGGCATGACCGCCGCGAGTCCCGCGGACTGGGACACCGAATACCTGGACCTGATCATGGGAGTTCGGGTCGTGTCCGATGTGGAAGAGGCTATCGACCACATCCGGGCGCATGGGTCAGGTCACACTGAGGCGATCATCACCGAGGATCGCCTCACCGCCGACCGCTTCGTCGGCGCGTGCCCCTCAGCAGTCGTGATGGTCAACGCCTCCACCCGCTTCACCGACGGAGCCGAGTTCGGCTTCGGCGCAGAGATCGGCAATTCAACGCAGCGACTGCACGCACGAGGTCCGATGGGACTGCGCGAACTGACCACGTATCGCATCGAAGTACGGGGAGATGGACAGGTCCGCGAGTGAGTGCCGAGGCTATCAAGCACCCGGCAGTGATGTGAAGTCGGTGGAGTTATCCACAGCGTTCCTGTCCGTCAACCGGGGCACGCCGCTGGCCGAGCGGGTCAGGGGGATCTGTCGGGGTTGCCCAAACTAATCTCGTCTGACGCGATCACCGGACGATCGTGATCGTCAACCAGACCCCGTAGGCGGCGGTGACTATCCCCAGCCCGGTCAGCACTCGACCGGCGTTCGCACGAAGCCGCTGGGGGAGGCCAAGATCAAACACGATCGATCGGATTCCCAACATCGCGTGGGTCGTCACCACCAGCAGAAAGAGCACCTCCAAGACCACGATGGCAGGGTGACTCAGGTAGGAGACCACCTCCCAGAAGTTCCTCTCTCCTCCCTTCACCACGAAATGCTGGGCAATGATGTGCAGCGCCAACAGCGGCACGAGCAGCACGCCGGTCGCTGCCTGCCAGAGCCAACTGGCGCTCGACCGCGTCTGCCTCGACGGAACCAATCTCATCATCCGCGCAGGCTCCAAACCAAGCCCGCCACCAGGAAGAGGACGACCCCCAATGCAGCCAGCCCCAGCAGGAGCTGACGCTGCCAGCGGACCGCCACTCCGACACCCGTGACGGCCAGCCGAATCCCGTTCAGGCTGTGGAACAGCACCCCCACGAGCACCAAGACGTCGAGGCAGACGCGGTCGAGCACCAGTTGGCTCTGGCAGGCAGCGACCGGCGTGCTGCTCGTGCCGCTGTTGGCGCTGCACATCATTGCCCAGCATTTCGTGGTGAAGGGAGGAGAGAGGAACTTCTGGGAGGTGGTCTCCTACCTGAGT
>JBIOIZ010000136.1:0-6149 GCA_044450385.1 Candidatus Dormibacteria bacterium | reverse complement strand
TGAGCCGTCGTCCATCTTCACGGGGAAGCTGACGATGAGCTGACGCTTCACCTCGCGAAGCACGGCGCGGAGCCCCGATTCGAGGTGGCTCAACTCGGCAGCCTGATCGAACTGCCGCTGGGCGTTATGCCATGGGTTTTCCACCGCCACTGTGGTTGAAGGAACGGCTGCGATCGCACTCACCTGGACACCTCAGCGGGCCAGCGGCGCAGTCGTCGCACTACGGCTCGCGGCCTCCGAGCCTAGGGCCTCGCAAAGGGCTCGAGGTAGGGTCCTTGGACCCGAAAGCGATCCTGGGATAGCCTCCCGGACAGATCGAGACGCCGATGTCGGACGGAAGTGGCAGCTCAGCCTATGGCCGCTGGGCAGGCGCGCCCAAAGTGCTGTGGCGATGCCGCCGCTGCAACTCGCGGATCGATGCCCCGTTCGCTAGTGCGAACTAAGGACCTTCGGCCCTAGTGGGACACGCTGGTGGAGCGATCTGATACGAGCATCTGGAACCTTCCAGGCGGGGCAAGGAGGTGAAGGAGTTCGGCACCTGGACACAGAGCCGCTTGACATCGACGAGGAGATGAGTTGTGAAAGAGCTCGGGTTGTTCGTGCGTTGGGGTCGGGTGTTCCCCGGCTACGAGAAGGAAGCTGTCAGCTTCTATGACGAGGTCGTGAGGTATTTCCGGGAGAAGCTGCACAGCGGTGCGCTGACGTCGTTCGAGCCGTTCCTGTACATGAGCGGCGATCACGACGAGTCGTACGGCGTCTTCATCATGAAGGGGCCCGAGGCGAAGGTCATCGGAATTTTCGAGGATCCGAGGCGCCTGGAAATCGAGGCCAAGGGCAGCCAGCTTTGCGCCCACATCACCACTGACTTGCTGATCGTTGGTGAAGAGGTGCAGGAGCAGATCGCCCGCTTCTCGAAGGTCAACACCAAGGTTCTGGCCGGGACCGCCTGACCGCGCGGGGCCTTTGGGCTGGAGGCGGGGATGCCCCGCCTTCAGCGCCGTCCGGATCTGGCACCGGTGAGACCGCCAGGACCAGACACCGAGGAGATCATCAGATGATCAGGACCATTGTCGTCGGGACCGATGGCTCAGTTCATGGGCAGCATGCGGTCAACTGGACGGCTGATCTTGCAAGCCAACTCGGCGCGAAGGTTGTCCTCGTTCACGTAGCGCCGCCCGTGCAGCCGCCGATTGCGGCAGCCGGGGGCTACGTCATGTACATGCGGCAGGACGTCATCGATGAGACCCGTGCAGCGCTCGAGGAGCAGGTGCGCGACGAGTTCGGCGCTCCCCTCACCGCGGCCGGTGTCGCCTGGGAAGGGCGATTGCTGGAAGGATCACCGCCGGCTGTTCTCCGAGACGTGGCAGCCGAGGTGGGCGCTCAAGTGATCGTCGTCGGAACGCGCGCTCTGCATGCGCTGGGTGAGCTGCTCCTCGGTAGCACCAGCCATGCGCTGACGCGACACAGGGGGGTGCCGGTCATCGTGGTTCCCCTCGCCGCTGAGCCACTGAACCCCTGGTCATTCACGGCACGGAGGGCTCTGGACGCCCCCTGAGGCGTAATCGATCCAATTGAATCCAATACGCGCCCAGCGAGAACGGGCTTCTTCTCGCGGATGACGGATGGTCACTCCCAAGAAGTGACAAACGGCCCTGGTAGGCGGCGCCCAGCGGGGCATACTCGGGACCATGGAGGCGCGCGGCGGCCATCGGCGTTGGGCAGAGCCGTATCGGATCAAGATGGTCGAGCCGATCCGGATGACCACACGCGACCAGCGCGAGGCAGCCATCCGCGACGCTGGGTACAACACCTTCCTGCTGCGTTCAGATGACGTTTACATCGATCTGCTCACCGATTCGGGGACCTCGGCGATGTCCGAACAGCAGTGGGCGGCGCTGATGATCGGCGACGAAGCGTACGCGGGGAGCCGCAGCTTCTACCACCTGGTGGACGCGGTGCGCGAGGTGTATGGCTATCCGGAGCTCGTGCCCACGCACCAGGGGCGAGGAGCGGAACACATCCTCAGCCAGATCCTCATCAAGCCTGGCGACGTCATCCCCGGCAACATGTACTTCACCACGACGCGCTGGCATCAGGAAAACGCCGGCGGTTCGTTCGCCGACGTGATCGTCGACGAGGCGCACGATCCCGCATCGCTGCATCCGTTCAAGGGCAGTATCGACCTGGACAAACTGCGCCGGATCATCGCCGAGGTCGGCGCCGCGCGAATCCCATACATCTCTGTCGAAACCAACGTCAACATGGCCGGCGGCCAGCCGGTGTCCATGGCTAACCTCAAAGCGACGTATGCGCTGTGCCATGAGCATGGAATCCTGGTGATGCTCGATGCGACCCGCGCCCTGGAGAACGCATGGTTCATACAGCAGCGCGAGGCGGGCTACGCGCATCGAAGCGTCGCGGAGATCCTGCTCGAGATCTGCGCCCAATCGGACGGCGCGACGGTGTCGTCGAAGAAGGACAACCTTGTCAACATCGGTGGGTTTCTCGCGCTGCGCGATCCGGAGCTCGCGCGGCGTGCGCGTGGGCTGCTCGTCGCCTACGAAGGGCTGCACACTTACGGCGGGATGTCCGGGCGCGACATGGAGGCACTCGCGTGCGGCGTCCGGGAGATGGTGGACGGTGACGACCACGTCCGCGCTCGCATCGGTCAGGTGGAGTACCTGGGCAACCTGCTGATCGACGCGGGCGTTCCCATCGTCCGGCCGATCGGCGGGCACGGCGTGTATCTCAACGCGCGTGCCATCCTGCCGCACGTGCCTCAGGACGAGCTGCCGGCGCAGTCGCTGGCGGCTGCGATCTATGCCGACTCGGGGGTGCGGACCATGGAACGCGGCGTCGTCTCAGCTGGTCGCGATCCCGTCAGCGGCGAGAATCGCCATCCACGGCTGGAATTGGTGCGCCTCACCATCCCGCGGCGTGTTTACACGCAATCGCACATGGAGGTCACCGCGGAGTCCGTTGTCAGCGTGTGCGACCACGCGGACCACATCGGCGGCCTGGCCTTCACCTACGAACCTGACGACCTGCGCTTCTTTCTGGCGCGATTCCGACCGCTCCCGCTCCCGGCGAAATCCATCGTCGGGGTTTTGCAAGGCTTACAGACGAACCCTCTTCCGGTCGCGCCGGGCGGCTGATCGTCGGCCACGTCCGGCGGGACTGGAGTCGTCAGTCAACCCAGTCCCGGCTTCTCAAAGCGCCTCGGCACGGCCAGCCGCGACTGCCTATGCTGATGGCCAGGGCCGGGTAAGCAACTCGCATCCCTCCCGGCGATCGGCCATATGTATTTCTGACCGTCTGCGGGACGCTGCCCGACCCCCATTTCAAACCGACCTCCTGCCGGGAGTCATGATGTGGCCATGGCTGACATCACGATCTCACTGGATGATGACCTGATGAGTGAACTTGCCCAGGTGGCTCGCGACGAACGCACGACCGAAGCTGACCTCGTCCGGGAGGGCATCGAACGTCTGCTGAACTCTCGACTAACTGGTCTCGGCATTCCGCGCTTCGCCCGGAGGCTCGGTCCGCTTGCCATCGCAGGTACAAGAAGCCAGCAAAGAACGACAATGAAGTCCAACATGAAGCTATGACGCAAAGCCAGATCTCACCGACAACCCCAGCCAAAGACGACATACAGCGCCTGGCTCAAACCGTCCGCGAAGCCTGTATACGCGCTGCTGTCGATGGCTATGAACAGGGCGGGCTGAGTGGGCTGTGTTCCGAGGGCCGCTTCGAAATGGCCATTGACTCGGTACAGGCGCTCGACCTCCACGGCATCGTGCGTGGCTGTGCAGGCTAACCTCTGGCGGCAGTGCACTCTCGTCCTGCTGTAAGACTGCGTGCTCCGTGTCTCCGGGCCAATGCTCATCCTATGGGTGCACATCGTTGCCGCATGCATCTGGATCGGCGGCCAGGTGACGGTCGCCGCAATTATCCCGCTGCTGCGTGACCAGCGAGAGCTCGCGCGGCGCGTCGGGCGACGGTATCAAGCAGTCGCGTGGCCGGCCTTCGCGGTGCTCATCGTCACAGGAGTTGTGAACGTTAGCAACGCCGGTCTGCGCTGGTGGCAGCTGTTCGACAGCTCAGCTGGACGAACGCTGGTTGTCAAATTGGTTCTCGTGGCGCTCTCGGGGCTCGCTGCGGGGTGCACTCTTTTCTCCAGGCTGGGCGGCGTGGCTATGCGAAGGACGGCTCGGCTGTGGGATCTTCGGTACTCGGATCGATAAGCCTTGTAGCGGCTCTACTCGCTGCTCTGTACGGCGTCGCGATTGCAGCTGCATGAACGAAGAGACCACGTAGAGCTCTGTTGTTGACGGTCGCCTAAGTACCAGCCACGCGCGCGCTCACCCGGCGTCGACGAGGGTGAGGAGCATGACCGTTGGTTCGCGCGCGGTAAGACTATGCGGCGTTCCTGGCTCCATGTGGAGCCAGAAGCCCGGTCCTGCGTCGAGTAGTTCGCCGTCAGCCATGAACTCAAGTCGGCCTTTCGTGACTTGCACAATGGCCGCGCGAGATGCCTGATGCTCGCTGAGCCCCGCGCCTGCGTCGAAGCCGAAGACCGTGACCTCGATTCGGTTGTCGCTGAAGATCACGCGCGACACAACTGAACCGGTCTGAATGTCGATCGCGGAAGCGACGTCCCAACGCACGAACCGTGGCATGGTGCACTCCTCTGCTGTGAGAACAGGTACTCGAAAACTAGCCGGCCTGCCCGCGTAAGACGTGACTGGTCGTATTGACGTGCGTCATGTCTTGCAGACGTCGCGGCCCGTGTCGCCCGGAGCGTTGAACTTGGGTTCGGCGATCGCACAGGTGGATTGTCTCGAGTCCTGGTATCCCGGTCACGACGGCCTGTGCGCTCCACCGATGGTCAAGAGCACCGCACTCTCGTCGATGCCCGTGACGTGGTGCGGTATGCCGGCCGAAACGGTCAGCAGGCGCCCGGGTGTCAACACGATCGCTCGGTCGGCCACCTCGAATTCCACGTGGCCGTCGACTCCCTGCACGGTGATTGCCCAGTCAGCGTGGTGCTCGTGCATGTGCCCCCCGGGCTTGAGGGCGATCAGCACGACGCGGACGCCGGGCTGTTTGGCGATCGTCTTAGCGGCGTGGTCTGTCGCTTGGTACGAGTCACTGGCTCGCAGTGCCTCCAATTCTGTGGCCAGGTCGACCTCGACCAGCGAATCAGCGACGTGGTGAGCCTGCGCTCTCGGCGTCTCACTAGCGTCGGCTCCCATGGGCATGTCTCCTTCGTTGAGAATCGTGATGTTCCCACGGTACCTCCGCAACACCGCGTCAAGGTCATTGGAGCCTTGGCGCCCCTAGGCGAGGCGTGTGGGCGCTGGTCACAGGTAGCGGGCGCTTCGCTGTCGGCGATCACGCAAGACCGCTTCGGAGCATCACCTCGTGGACACGGCGGCCGGAGGCTCGTTGTCGATCCAGAACGTGCCCTCGTCGATCCAAGCCAGCGGGCAGCGACCAGCCCGAAGGTGACGGGGTGTGGGGCTATGTGACTTTGGTCACGTGCGCCGGAGGACCGCGGTCTCTGTCGAATGACCGGCGCTGAGCCCACGCTTGACTGGATGGACCCGGAACCTGCCGACCTTCCGATGATCACGCCAGGCCAGGTTGAGAGGCTGGCCGACGCCGCGTTTCTGACCGATGCTCAGGGCACGATCGCGGCGTGGAACATGGCGGCAACGGAGTTGCTCGGCCATCCGGCCACCCGCGCCGTGGGTAGCCGCTGTGCGGTCCTCCTCGAGGGAGTGAAGATGCATGGGGCACCCGTGTGCACCCACCCCTGTTTGGTGGCGCGGGGCTTGTTGCCTGCGCAGCAAAGCTCGCGCACCCCGGCTCACCCGACGGCTCACCCGGACATGGTGGCGCGACATTCCGACGGCGGGCGCCTCAATCTCAGCGTCGTGGCAGTGGCAGTGTCGGTGGATGGAATTCCCATGCTCCTGCATCTGCTTCGCCATGACGCTCATAGTGACCACGATCCGTTGACGGGTTTGTTGAGCCGCGATGCCTTCACCGTGCGCGTGCTCGACGAGCAGAACCGCGCGCTTCGCATCGGGTCATCACTGGCGGTGGCGCTCGTCGACGTTGACGGACTCAAAGCCATCAAT
>JBIOIZ010000135.1:0-6368 GCA_044450385.1 Candidatus Dormibacteria bacterium | reverse complement strand
TCCGCTGACACTCGCCGACATGGCGCATGTGCTTGACCTTCGCTCTCGGGGCATCGTCCCCGCCGCTGCGGCCGCCCGGCTTACCGGGTTGCTCCTTGACGTGTACGACACTCCAGCGGCGAGCTTCCCGTACGACCCGTCCTATGGTGATCCGTACAACTGCCGGGAGCGGTACTTCATCGAACGGATCGGAGATGACGCAGGCTGGTTGCACGCTGGGCGGCCTCGACGCGAGGCAGCACGGATCGCTCTGCGCGTGCTGCTGCGCACGCAGCTCGTTGATTTGATCACGCGGGCGTCGGTCTTCAGCGATCAGGTTGCGGACGTCGCCGGCAACCACGCCGAGACGTACATGCCGGATCAGACCTATCTGCAGCAGGCGCAGCCCTCGACGTTCGGGCACTATCTGCTGACTTTCGCGTATTCAGGCTTGCGTGACACGGAGCGGCTTTCTCGCTGTCTCGACTGGATCAACGTGAGCCCCGGCGGCGCTGGTTGCGTCAACGGCAGCCGTCTGGTTCGGGACCGCACCACGGTGGCGAGACTGCTCGGATTCGACGGTTTCATCGAGCACACCCGTGACGCCATGTGGCAGGTCGATGGTCTGATCGATCTGCTGGCCGCGGCGGTCAGTCTGGTCACCCACGAAAGCAAGCTCGCCGAGGACCTCGAAATCTGGGACAGCCGGGAGTTCGGGTTTGTGGATGTCGCCGGCCCATATACACGCGCAAGTGTGCTCATGCCCCAGAAGCGCAACCCGTACGCGCTCGCGATCGTGCGCGGTGCCGCCGGAATCATGATCGGCAGGCTGTCGGGCTTTCTCGCCGTGATAAAGACTCCTTCGGCGCGTAGCGACAACCTCATCTACGCTCAAGGTGAGGTCCCCCGCGCGATTGAACTTGCCACACAGGTGACACGCCTCATGGGAGAGGTGGTGGCCACTCTGTACGTCGATGCCGAGCGAATGCTCGAGCAGCTAGAGCAAGGCTTCTCGCAAGCGACTGACCTGGCTGAGTACGTGATGGTGGAGTGCGAAGTCGACTATCGCACCGCATACTCGGTTGTCGGCCGTACTGTACGCACAGCGAGTGAGCGCGGGCTGCGCGGCCTCGACATCACCGGAATGATGCTCGACAGGGCCGCCGAGGAGCTGCTGGGACACGCCCTCGGTCTCGCTGGACGCGATCTGTCCGATGTGCTCGACCCACGTGCCATCGTGCGGACGCGCGACGCTGCTGGAGGAGCTGCGCCGGAGGTCGTACGTCAAATGGCGTTGGCGTGTCGCGTCAGGGCGGAAGAATGGAGGCAGCACGCTGCGGCGCGCGGACAGACGTTTACGGAGTCTGAATCGGAGCTGCTTCGACAGGCGAAGGAGGTTGCCGATGGATAGACACGTCCCCTACCAGGTACTCAATCTCTGGACCTCCGCGCAGGGTGTTCGACACATAACACACGTGGACGGCTCGGCGCGCCAAGTCGATGAGGTCCTGCACAGGGTGCGACGAGTCAACGCGCACCATGATGCGGCGAAAACGCGGACCCTCGTACTCCCCGGTGGCGGTGACGCTCAGATCATTCAGCGTTGTAGCCGCCTTCCGGGCGACGTGAGAAACGGCCAGCGTGTAGCACGAGGCCAGGGAGGCAAGCAAGAGTTCCGTAGGTTGCATGCCGGTGTCGGTACCGCCGCTGGTCGGCGGCTCGTCAACCCCCAACTGGAACTGACGGATCCGCATCGTGCAGCGATACCCCCCCTCCCAGCGTGCTGTAACCTCCATAACTGTGGACGAATCTAGCATGCAGACGCAGCCTTTGAAACTGCCAGATTCCGTACAAGTGGTGCATGTCGGCTTGTCGATGTTCGGCGACTCAGTGCGATCTCAGGGTGCTGCTGCCGTCGATGTGGATTGGCGCATCCCTGCCGGCGGTCGCCCCGACTTGGTGCGGGCGCTGCAGCAGCTCTACGGACCGTGTGGCGCGCGAATCGACGCTGCCAACAGTGAGGCCTTGCGACGCATTGACGAAGGGCGCCCCTGGCTCGCAGACATCGCAGCCATGCGAGACGTGGTCCCGGGAATCGATGAGCGCACCATCCTGCATTGCGGCCCGGCGCTTGGGTGGCCTGAGTTCTGCGATCCGTTGCGACGTTCAGTGCGGGCTGCGGTCATCGCCGAGGGCTGGGCCACGAATGCCGACGCGGCCGAGAGGTTGCTCAGCACCGGTGGGGTTCGTCTCGACGCCGCCAACGACCACGACGTGGTGGTTCCGATGGCCACAGCGATCGGGCCGAGCGCGCCGGTCCTCGTGGTCGACAACGAGCCGGGCGGCAATCGTGCCTTCTCATCGCTCAACCAGGGACCGGGAAAGGTGGCGTGGTTCGGCGTCGACTCACCTGAAGCCGTGGACCGCCTCGTGTGGTTGCGAGACATCGCCGCGCCAGTACTGGCCGCAGCGCTGCGCCGCTCTGGGCCTGTCGATATCTTCTCGCTGGTCGCTCAAGGAGTGCAGATGGGCGATGACGTGCACATGCGCACCCAGGCGACAACCAACCTGCTGCTGCGTCATCTTCTCCCCCATCTGGTTCGGGTTGACTCGCCAGACCTGCCAGCGGTTGCGGATTTTCTCTCCGCCAATCACCTCTTCTTCCTCAACCTTGCGATGGCGGGCGCCAAAGCGGTCGCTGAGTGGGCGTCCGGAGTGCGCGACAGCAGCATCGTTGTCGGTATGGCGCGCAATGGGACGACATTCGGCATCCGTGTGAGTGGACTGGGCGGACGCTGGTTCATCACCAGTGCGCCTCCAGTTGGCCAGGCGCTCTACTACTCCGGGTACGGCCCTGAGACCAGCGCTCCTGACATTGGTGATAGCGCTGTGCTCGAGTTGGTGGGACTAGGCGGCGCCGCGGCGGCTGCGTCGCCGGCGGTGGCCAGCTTCGTCGGTGGAACCATGGCGGATGCGGTAGCGACGACCCTGAGGATGGACCACATCTGTGCGGGCCGGAGCACCCGGTTCAAGCTTCCCGCTCTTGGATTCCGCGGTACCCCAATCGGTGTCGACGTTCGCCGCGTTGTCGAGTTGGAGATCACGCCAGCGGTTAACACCGGAATCCTTCACGCCAGTGACGGTAGCGGCCAAGTCGGCGCCGGCATCGCGCAAGCGCCAATCGCCTGCTTCCAGGAGGCAGTGCTCGCCCTCCGTGATCACATCAGTTGAGGTCACGCAGCTTGGTGCGGGTGCTGCACAGGCGCTGAGCGCGGGATCGAGCGGTCACGTTGTCGTCGCGTCGTCCCAAGCGATGTACGTACGCACGCAGCACGGCCTCGTCGCCCTCACCTCGCCCGGCACCTTCCCTGGACCGCTCCACGCACTTTTGTCGCGGCCGATCCCCCGTTTCGCCGTCGGAACGCCGATCCATGTCGACCGCGCCTGCGTCGCGATTGGCGATCAGCTGCTCCTGAATCTCGTTGATGCAGAAGACTGGAGAGGGTACATGCCCCAGGAAAGTGAGTTGGCGGCGGCGCGACTCATCGCCGCGGAAGCCGCCGCCTCGGTGACAACGCGTTCGTCCTTGTTCTCTGAGCCGTGGGCGGGCGCAACCACTGGGTGGACGAGCGCGGTCGCCGCCGGTGACTTGGAACTGCTTGCATCGCTCGTCGGTGGCGTCGGACCTGGGTTAACGCCGTCTGGCGACGATGTCCTGGCTGGGGCACTCCTGGTCGCGCGCCTCCTCTGGGGAGTCTCTTCCGTGCCCCGCCTTGTGAGATGTGCCGCAGGTAGCCGCAGCTCCGACCTGGCCGTCGCCTTCCTGTTCTGGGCGGCGCAAGGCCAGTCCTTGGGTCCGGTGCACGAGCTCTTTCGGGCCGCCGTCGAAGGGAGGCCAGCGGATGCACTCGAATGCGCCCATCTGGTGGGCGAAGTCGGCGCGTCCTCGGGAGCCGACCTGTGCCTAGGGATCGCGCGAGCTCTCGAGTCTCTCCCCCTTACGTGGGACGCTGGGTCATCCACACCGCTCGAGCACGACGAGCGCCCGGGTTGCGCCAACGATGCGGCCGATCTGTGCGGAAATGAATCGCGTCACCGCTTCGAAGGCGAAAGGTTTCACCGGCAACCTCCACCTCGAGAGCGCCCTCGAGGAGGTAGATGAGCTCCTCGCCGGGGTGCTCCATGGCAGCCTCCCCGCTGCTTGCGTGCGGCTCAAAGGTCGCAGCCGCCCCAGCCAAGTAGAAGCGACCGTAAGGTCCGGTGATGCTGGTAAGTGTCAGACCCGATTTCGACGTGAAGACCGGTCGGCCTGTGGCTGTTGGCGTGAAGGCGACTGGTCCATCGAGTGTGGCCTCGTCGATCAGGTACGACACTGGGCGGTTCAAGGCCACCGCCAACTTCATCAGCGTCGCGATAGTTGGAACCATGCCGTTGTGCTCGATCTTGTGGATCGCGGCCGGCGAAACTTCGGCGCGATCCGCCAACTGCTGCAACGAGAGGCCGCGCTGGGCACGAAGCTCGCGAATCTTGGGGCCGATGGCGCCGACCACGTTGTCGACCGCGTGCGGCGGTTTCGGCCGCCTCGGGATTGGGCTCTGGGCCCGTGCCCGCTCGGGAGCCATTCCCTTGGCCGTCTTGGCCCCGTCTCCCGGCTTTGGCATATCGCTCCTCTCGGCTCTGTTGGCGAAGCGGCCAGTCCTCCCGCCCTCGCTGCAAGCCGACTGCAGGTTTCGGACGACGCAGCGTCGGAGCGTGCTGCGGCTCCGATTCCTTGCTCACAATGTTATAGGCAACGCTCCCCGAGGCTCTGTCAGGTCACACCACGACCACGGGCCAGGCCGGTCACGCTCTCGGCGCCCAAGTCGAGGAGCCGACGCTCCTGATCGTCGAGGCGGAGCTTGATCACGCCGCTAGCGTCTAGCAGGCCAATGCGCTCGCACGCCAGCCCTCGACGCCGAAATACCTCGCGACATGCCTCTGCCCGGTCAGGCCAAGCGCAGAGGAGGAATGAGAAGGTCGGGAAGGCGATCGCCCAAGTGGTCAAAGCCACACCACTCGGGCGTGGCAACGCTTTCAGGTCGACGAGTGCACCGGCCCCCGAGCACTCGAGCAGCATGGCAAGCGAGCCGAGCACCCCGGCCATGCTGACGTCCTTGGCCGCGATGCACAGTTCTGCATCGGCGACCTCCGCTAGCGCACGAACGTCATCGCCGAGACGGATCCCGCGTCGCGTGATCGAGCTGAAGAACGCGAAGTCGTTGCGCATCTCGCCCTCAAGGCAGGTGACGACAAGCAGGACCAGCCCCGCGGCGACCCGCGCGGACGACAGCAAGCGGTTGGCTTCACCAATGCCGAAGGCTGACAGCGCAGGCGGGCCGTCCCGAATCGTCAGGTGGCCACCGACGATCGGCACCCTGTAGATGGCCGCTGCCTGAGCCATGCCTTCGAGAGCCATCCGCGCAGTTGCCTCAGGGGCAACGATTGTGTCCACGATGGCGAGCGGCCGAGCGCCCATCGCAGCTAGATCGTTGACATTGGCGATGATCGCGGCGACACCTGCTGCGTGAGGATCCGCCTCCACAAAGGGTGGCCACAGTGCCTCACCACCGACCACGATCCTGCCGGTGCCGACATCGACAACAGCAGCATCGTCACCCGGACCCGACACCCAATCGGTTGGCCCCAGCACATTGGTCACTAATCGGATGGAGTCCTTGCCGATCAGCCCGGGGTGCTTGCGCACTGCCCGCACAACGTCCTCGAGGATACTCGCGGCGCTCACGCCCTCGCCTCTCCTTCAGCCATCGTCGGGGTGATAGAGAACCCGATTATCCACTGAGCCAGACGCCCATCGGCGCTAGACTTCCCGTCTGATCGAATGATATCGTATCGGACACGTTCCATATAGCATCCGAAACGTCTGGGCGGTGCCCAGGCCAAGGGGAGCGATGTCAAAGCGGATCTTGGTGATCGGTGGTGGCGCGGCTGGGATCGGTGCAGCGGGAGCAGCCAAGCAGGTGGACTCGTCTGCAAGTGTGACCCTCTACACGGAATTCGAAGACGCTGCGTACAGTCCGTGTGGGATCCCGTACGTGCATGGCAAGGAGATCCCCACTTTCGAGCAACTCTTCCTGCAGACCAAAGCGGCCTACGTCGAGGCGGGGATCGACATTCACTATGAAACCCGGGTGCAACGGGTAGACCTTAAGCGGCGCGAGGTCACCGTCGAGGGCGAAGGGGTCGTGGAATTCGACAGCTTAGTCGTCGCCACCGGCTTCAACTATGCGGATCCGGGGATTCCGGGGACCGATCTGAAGGGGTTGTACTACGTCAAGAACATTCGCCGTGCAATGGAATGGGATCGCGTTCTCGACACGGTGCGTTCCGCC
>JBIOIZ010000134.1:0-6456 GCA_044450385.1 Candidatus Dormibacteria bacterium | reverse complement strand
CTGGCCGTCGAGATCACCCGGAAGGACGTTTATCGGAACAGAGGTGACATTCGGCTCTTGGCCGGGTCGAGGGCCTCGACCCAACAATGGAGCCGGAGATCAGCGTGGAGGCGTCTGCGTCAGGACTCACTGAGGTGATCGCGATGATGTGGGGCTATGGAAGCGGAGCGGCGGGCTGGTGGATGGTCGTCGAGTCGCTGATCTGGGTGTTGGTTGTTGTGGCCGTCATCGTCGGGGTCTTGGCGCTGGTGCGGGGCGCTCACGGAAACGACGAAGTTTCGGCCCGATCGATACTCGAAGTGCGGTTCGCCAGAGGCGAGATCGACCAGGACGAGTTCAACCGACGGGTTGCTGCGCTCAAGACCTCGGCAAGGTAGAACGCCTGGCCCGAAGAACGCCATCTCCGCGCTGTTGATGAACGTCACGCCCGTAGCTCCGTTCCGCTCACAGGGTGGGCGGGACAGTACGACGCCGCTGCGCTGAGCTACTCCGTGGGAGGAGCGCTCGGCGGACCGGCCGCCGCGCCGGCGACCGCCTCGGCCTTTTCCTTCTTCTCGCGGCGGACGCCCTTGGGCACGAGGCGCATCTTGACCTCGTCGTCGACCACCTCGACGATGACCTGGTCGCCGGGACCGTGCTTGAGGCGCAGCAGCTCCTCGCTCAGCGGATCCTCGATGACGCGCTGGATCACCCGTCGCAGCGGACGCGCTCCGTAGATCTTGTCGAACCCCTCGATGACGAGCTTCTCCTTGGCGTCGTCGGACACGGTGAAGGTCAGCTCCTGGGCTGCGAGGTGCAGCGCCACCTTGGCGAGCAACAGGTCGACGATCTGGCGCATCTGCGGATGGTCGAGGCGTTGGAAGACGACCACCGCGTCGACCCGGTTGAGGAACTCGGGACGGAACTGCTTCTTGAGCTCGTCCATGATGCTGTCGCGCATCTTCCCGTGCTCCGACGACGACGCCCGCTCATCCGGCACGGCCGGCTGGAACCCGAGCGACATGTTGAGCTTCAGCCCGTGCACGCCGAGGTTGCTGGTCATGATGATGATCGTGTTGGCGAAGTTGACCGCCTTGCCTTTGGCGTCGCTGAGCCGGCCGTCTTCGAGGATCTGCAACAGCATGTTGAAGACCTCGGGGTGCGCTTTCTCGATCTCGTCGAAGAGCACGACCGAGTACGGGCGGCGACGCACCGCCTCGGTGAGCTGCCCACCCTCGTCGTAGCCGACGTAGCCTGGCGGCGACCCGACGAGTCGCGCGGTGGAGTGACGCTCCATGAACTCGCTCATGTCGAGCCGGATGATCGCGTCCTCGTTGTCGAACAGGAACGCTGCGAGCGCACGTGAGAGCTCGGTCTTGCCGACGCCGGTCGGGCCGAGGAACATGAACGAACCGATCGGCCGCTTGGCGTCCTTGAGTCCGGCGCGTGCACGGCGCACCGCCTGAGAGATCACCTTCACCGCGTCGTCCTGGCCGATGAGGCGCTTGTGGATCTCCTCCTCCATCCGGAGCAGGCGCGACGTCTCCTCTTCGACGAGGCGCGAGACCGGCACGCCGGTCCACGACGAGATGATCTCGGCGATGTGCTCCTCGGTCACGTCCGGGACGGTCGCACCGAGCTCGTCACGCCACTTGGTCTCCTGGGAGACGTACTTGTCCTTGAGCTTCTTTTCCTTGTCGCGGAAATTGGCCGCGGTCTCGTAGTCCTGCGCCGCGATCGCCTCTTCCTTCTGCGTCTGCAGCTCGCGAATCTCACGCTGCATCGAGCGCAGCTCTTCCGGTGTGGTGGTGAGCTTCATGCGCACGCGTGCGCTCGCCTCGTCGATGAGGTCGATTGCCTTGTCCGGGAGCGAGCGGTCGCTGACGTAGCGCACCGACAGCTCCGCAGCCGCCTTGAGCGCGTCGTCGGTGATCTTCACGCGATGGTGCTTCTCGTACAGCGGACGGATGCCGTGCAGGATCTCGATGGTCTCGGCGAGCGACGGCTCGTCGACGAACACCGGCTGGAAGCGGCGCTCCAGCGCCGCATCCTTCTCGATGTACTTGCGGTACTCGTTGAGCGTGGTGGCGCCGATGCACTGAATCTCGCCGCGCGCAAGCGCCGGCTTGAGGATGTTCGCAGCGTCGATCGCACCCTCGGCCGCGCCGGCGCCGACGAGCGTGTGCAGCTCGTCGATGAAGAGGATGACCTCGCGCGACGCGCGAATCTCGTCAAGGATCTTCTTGAGCCGTTCCTCGAACTCGCCGCGGTACTTGGTGCCCGCAACCAGCGCACCCATGTCGAGCGTGAGCACGCGCTTGCCCATCAGCGACTCGGGAATGTTGCCGAGGATGATCTGCTGCGCGAGACCCTCCGCGATGGCGGTCTTGCCGACACCTGGCTCACCGATGAGCGCGGGGTTGTTCTTGGTGCGCCGGCTGAGGATCTGCACGACGCGCTCGATCTCCATGGCACGGCCGATCACCGGGTCGAGCGAGTTCTTGATCGCGAGGTCGGTGAGGTCACGGCAGAACTGGTCGAGCAGCGGAGTCTTGGACGGCTTCTTCTGCGCCTCCTTCGACTCCTCGTCGATGCCGGACTCGTGCAGCAGCTTGTCGATCTCGCCGCGAACCTTCTCGAGGTTGGCGCCGAGGTCCTCGAGGACGTGGGCGGCGATGCCCTCACCCTCGATGAGCAAACCGAGCAGGAGATGTTCGGTGCCCACATAGTTGTTGCCCATCCGCCGCGCCTCTTCGAAGGAGATCTCGATGACCTTCTTCACGCGCGACGTCGGAATGATCTGCTGGATGATGATCCGCTCGTTGCGGCCGAGCACCGACTCAATCGTGCTGCGAACCTTGTTGATCTCCACGCCGAGATTGTTCAGGACCTTGGCCGCAAGTCCCTCCCCTTCGCGGAGCAAACCAAGCAGCAGGTGCTCTGTTCCGATGTACGAGTGGTGCGAACGCTCGGCCTCTTCCTGCGCAAGCGTGAGCACCTTCTTCGCCCTTTCGGTGAAGCGCTCGAACGGGTACAAAACCGCCTCCATTGCCCTTCCGGCCCCCCCGTGGATGGAAAGGGTCAGAGCCCGGGCACTGCCGTAACGTCCTCCATAGTACCCGGGTCGGTCGACGGGTAAGCAACTTTGCAAATACGGGCTGGTGCCCGCGTCGAAACGAGCACGTCGCTACGCACAACAGCGACCGACGCCGGCTTGGTGCCGGCGCCCTAGGCTTTCGGTTCTGCAGCCTCGATATCGGCGGTTTCGGCGGCCGCAACAGCCGCCGTCTCCGGCGCGGTTTCGGGTGAGTCATCCGCGCCCGCGGTAGCCACCTTCGCGTCTGCGGCAGTCGCCTCAGCGGCCTCCTCGACCTCAGCCTCGAGCTCGGACTCGCCGACGCCGTCGTCGCCAACCGAGTCGGCCGCGTCGTCGGCCAGGATGTCTTCCGCGGCCGCGTCGTCGGCCAGCGCGTTGTCGGCGGCAATCTCCTCGGCAGTGGCGGTGCCGGCCGCGACAGCTTCCTCAACGGCTGCGCGTGTCGTGCCTTCCACCCCGGCGTCGGTAAGCGCCGCGGCCATCGGGGTTACCGCGGTGACGACGGTCTCGCTGTCGTCGTCGTCCTCCTCGGGATAGTCATATGACGGCGGGGTGATCTCGTCGCCCTCGCCTGTCGGCCCACCGCCGTGCAGCTGGCGCAGCGAGAGGCTGATGCGGCGGCGAACCTTGTCCGCGCTGAGCACCATGACCTCGACCTCCTCGCCGACCTTGAGGACATCTTCGGTGCGTTCGACGTGATCCCACGACAGCTCGCTGATATGAAGGAGTCCCTCGACGCCGTCCGCGATCTGGAGGAACGCCCCGTACTTCTTGGTCTTGGTGACGATGCCGGGCACCGCCTTGCCGGGCGGGAACTGCTGCTCGATGGTGTCCCAGGGATCCTGTGACATCTGGCGCAGCGAGAGGCTGATGCGCGACAGCTCGGGGTCGAGCTTGATGACCTTGACCGACAGCTCATCGCCGACGGTGAGCACATCGCTCACGTTGTTGATGCGGTCCCAGGAGAGCTCGCTGATGTGGATGAGCCCGTCGGCGCCGCCCAGGTTGACGAACGCACCGTAGGACGTCACGCCGCTCACCTTGCCGGTGATCACGTCGCCGACCTTGAGCTTCTCGAAGAGCTCCTCGCGCTGGCGCGCGCGATCCTCATCCTGCGCCGCGCGCTGCGACACGATGAGCCGGTTGCGCTTGCGGTTGACCTCGAGGATCTTGACCGGGATCTTGGTGCCGACCAGCTCCATGAGGTTGCCGCTGAACTGGCGCGCCACCTGGCTGCTGGGCAGGAATCCACGCAGACCCATGATGTTGACGATGAGTCCGCCCTTGTTCTGCTCGCGAACCTCCGCGTCGAGGATCTCGCCCTCCGACTCCTTTTCCGCGACGGCCTGCCAGATGCCTTCGGCGCGCGCTTTGCGCAGGCTGAGCACGACGTTGCCGTGCTCGTCCTCGGGCTGGATGATGTAGACCTTGACCTGATCGCCGGAGTTGAGTGTGACGGGCTGCTCGCCGCGTGCCGACAGCTCGCGGTTCGAGATGATCCCTTCGCTCTTTGCACCGATGTCGACGAGCACCTCGTCGGGGTCGACGCGGACGACGACACCATCGACGATGTCACCGTGGGCCAGGGCCCTGATTGAGTTCTGATCCTCCCGCAGGAGGTCCTCCATGGTGAGCGTCTCAGGCTCCTGGGCCGTCGTCGGGGTCAATGCGCTCCTTTGGCTCGTACTCCTGCCTTAGAACAATCCATCTCGCCGGTCAGGGATGCGGGCTTTCGCCTTCAAATGACCGTATTTGAGCGGTGAATGGCGCGTTTGCGCCAATGCCATGACGATCTCGCCGAGTGTATCACCCATGACAGATCGGCCCTCTTTCGCCGATTCGTTGCAGGGAGTTGCCGCGCTCGCGACAGTGCCATCAGCGAGGCGTCGCAGCCGCCGTGCGACGCTGCGCCACGAAATGCGAGTGACCATCACCTGCGAGGAATGCGGCGAGCGCCACCGTCTCGAACGACGGGTCAGCGAGCCGGGTCCCATCTGGATCGTGTGCCACAACTGTGAGCTTCCGCTGCAAGCGGTGCTCGACGGAGTGGCAACACCGACAACGGCTCCTGCAGCCCAGCCCTCACGGACTCCGTCCGCGTGGGCGGGCGTCGTCGACTTCCGCGCCGCCTGAGCGACGTCGCTCCTCCGGGAGCCCCGTTGCCGGCAGCTTGAGGAGGGGGCGGAAGGAACCGATCGGCGGTGGTACTCACGACGGGACCTGAGCTACGCTAACCCTCATGGCGACCACCTCTGCGCCCACGCCGACCAAGGCCCCGGCCCCGGCGAAGGCACCCGGACGCCAGGAGCACGACCAGCGTGAGTTCGGCTGGAACGTGATGGTGTGGAATGACCCGATCACACTCATGTCGTATGTGGTGCTCGTGCTTCGCAGGCTGTTCGGCTACGACCACGCCACCGCGACCCGGCTGATGCTCCAGGTGCACAACGAGGGACGCGCCGTGGTCGCGACCCAGCCCCGCGAGCAGGCCGAGGTGTCGGTCGCGCAGCTCCACTCCTTCGGACTCCAGGCGACCCTGGGCCGTCCCTGAGTCCCCGGGGAGCTCGGTAGGTGGCCCAGGTGCTCCGTCGCCGCGGGCGGATCCAGGTGAAGGTCAACAAGCGCGAACGCGAGGCGCTGATCGGGATCATCGATTCGCTCAGCCCCCGTCTCGCCGCACCACTCGCCTCGGCGCCGCGCGCCTATGACGACGCGAAGCTCCAGGCCGAGTACGACCGCTGGGTGCGGCCGGACATCGAGAAGGGCCGCGAGGTCGATCTGACCATGGTGCGGGATGCCCTCAGTGGCGGCGAGGACACCCTCCCGCTCACGGAGGCCCAGACGCTCGCCTGGCTGCGAGCGTTCAATCACCTCCGCGTCGCTGCCGGGGAGATCCTCGGCATCGAGGGTGACGGCTGGGAGGACACCGCGACGGACGAGACGAAGCAGAAGCCCGAGTACGGCGTCCTCATCGCCCTGGGGTATCTCCAGGAGGAGCTGGTCGCGGCCCTCGACTCGTAAGGCTCGGTTTCGGGCGTCGCCATGAACGGCGCGGTTTGACACCTGGCGGCGGGGGCGGCCATTCAGGCGTGGGATTGATCGTGTCGCTCCTCCAGTGCACGGTCTGGTCAACGGTCACGGCGAAAGCCTCCAACCGCTCGTCGCCGATCACCGCCTCGATGCACGGAGCGCTGCCGCCGATGTACGTGCTCATCAGGTCGATGTCGGTGGCGACACACCAGCTGCGATCATCCGGCCACCACAGACTCGGGCTCTCGGGCCATCCCATTCCCGAGAAGGCGGTGCCCGCCGCATGCAGCGGACCTCGAAGCAGCGCCATGTTGCGCTGGGGCATCGCGACGAGCGGCAGTGTCCCGGGT
>JBIOIZ010000133.1:0-6548 GCA_044450385.1 Candidatus Dormibacteria bacterium | reverse complement strand
ATCCTCGAGCTCAGAGTCCGGCACTTGGATGTGGAACGATTCGATCGGATCGTGGTCGACGGCGCCAGCAACAGCCGCTTCATCAGTCATGGCGAAACCTCCTGCAAATCCAGTCTTGCTGTCTTGCGAACTCGCTCCCAGTTTTGACATCATGGTGTCATAGTGAATTCTAGACAATTGACATCGTGATGTCAAATCACCCGAAGCCAGGAGCGCGGACTCCTGCCGGCGATGCCTTCACGTCGTTCGTCGTGGAGGTCGGCGGTCTTGGCCATTTCGTCACCGCTGCCGGCGAGGCACTTGCCCGGGAAGGCGGTCAATCCCTCGCGCGATGGGTCGTCCTCGAGGCAATTGCGGACGAGCCGGCAACAGTCTCTGATATCGCCCGCCGGCGCGGTATGGCACGTCAGCCGGTCCAGCGCATCGCCGACGCACTCGTGGACGACGGTCTGGCGGCCTATCAAGCCAATCCCCATCACCGACGTGCCAAGTTGCTCGCTCTGACTCCGCGGGGGACATCAGTGCTGGCGAGGATTGCCTCGAAGCAAAAGGCATGGGCAGATGCGCATGGCGCGGCGATCGGCATCGACGCGCTCGCTCGAGCGCGAGAGCTCATCGCGGCCATCCGGCCGCACATCTCGATGCCCGAAACAACCGACCTCGAGTGACCTTGGCGCGATCAGCTACCCGCACGGGGAGTCGAACCCCGGTTACCACCTTGAAAGGGTGGTGTCCTGACCGCTAGACGATGCGGGCGCGACCGCCAATCTTAGGTTCGAGCGGTGGCGCGACACCCGCCGCGAATCGAACTCAGCACGCCGGTATACTCCCGGCATGCCAATCCGAGAGATTGTCGGCAAGACCGTCGGCTTCGGCCTGGTTGCGCTCGCGCTGATCGTCGGGGGCATTCTCGATCTGCTCGGCGGCCACGTCTACAACGATTACCTCAACACGGCGCTCGGGATCATCCTGATTGCGATGGGCCTGGCGACCGGCGGCCTCGGGACGTTCCTGATCGTCGGCATCCTGTACGAGGACAGACTGCGCCGTCAGGACGAGGAAGTGCACATCACGCCTCGTGGCACCCCGCCCGCGCCACCTCCGCCCTGGGGGATGGCCAACGTCGGCAAGCCGCCCGGGGTTGTTCGAGTCGGTGATGCGGCCACCTCGCCGGGCGGCGGCGGATCGCCGCGGGTAATGTCGGTGGTGGTCTCGAACCTTGACGCGCCGATGCTCATCGTCGGGTTGCTCGCATGGACGATCCTGACGCTCGTGCTCTTCGCGCCGCACTGAGTTTGTCCTAGTGCCCGACGCGCGGGTTCGCACCCGTTTCGCGCCATCGCCAACCGGCGCGTTGCATTTCGGGTCTGTTCGGACGGCCCTGTTCGCATGGCTTGCCGCCCGGCACGACGGCGGCAGCTTCGTCCTTCGAATCGAGGACACCGACCAGGAACGCTACATCCCCGGGACCGAGGCGCTCATCCTCGAAACCCTCAGCTGGCTCGGGCTCACCTGGGACGAGGGACCCGAGGTTGGAGGTCCGCACGCCCCATACATCCAGTCATTGCGTATCGCCAGTTACCGCGAGCATGCGGACGCGCTGGTCGAGAACGGCAACGCCTACTGGTGCACCTGCACACCGGCACGCCTCGCCGCCATGCGTGACGCGCAACGCGCACGCTCGGAGGCGACCCGCTACGACCGCCGGTGTCTCACCCGGCAGGCCGAGGTGGCGCTGGAGCGAGCCAACGGCTTGCCCGCGGTGGTGCGACTCCGGATGCCGGATGGCACCACCGTGTGGGACGACGTGGTTCGCGGCCGGGTGAGCTTCGACAACGCCGACATCGACGACCAGGTCCTGCTCAAGTCCGACGGGTTTCCGACATACCACCTCGCCGTCGTCGTCGACGATCACCTCATGGAGATCAGCCACGTGATCCGATCCGACGAATGGATTCCATCGACGCCGAAACACCTGGCGCTGTATGCGGCTTTCGGCTGGGATGCCCCGCGATTCGCGCATGTTCCTGCGGTGCTCGGGCCGGATCATCAAAAGCTCAGCAAGCGCCGCGGGGCGCGCAACGTTCTCGAATACGGCGAGCTCGGCTATCTGCCCGGTGCGATCGTCAACACGATCGCACTGCTTGGATGGTCATCGGGCGACGCCCAGGAAGTGTTCACGCTGGACGAGCTGGTCGAGCGGTTCACCCTCGATCGGGTCAACGCCGCGCCGGCCATCTTCGACCCGAAGCGACTCGACGACTTGAATGGAATCCACATCCGTCGCATGAGCGTCGACGAGCTGGTCGAGGCGCTCGAGTATCACCTTCCCGGTACCAGCAAGGAGACCCGACGCGCGTTGGTGCCGCTGCTCCGCGATCGGATGGTGACCCTCGCCGACGCGACACGACTCTGCGCGCCGCTGCTCGGGGAGGTCAGCATCGATCCGACCGCCGAGTTCCCTCCGAAGAAGATCGATCACACAACCGCGATCGCGATGATCGACACCTGCATCGAGGCCGTCGAGGAAGGGCTGCTCGAGAACCACGACGCGATGCTCGAGCGGCTTCGCGGGGCGGCCGAGAGGGCGGGCGTCAAGTCCCGCGACGCCTTTCGCGTGCTGTACGTCGCCATCCTCGGTGCACCCGCGGGGTTGCCGGTCATCGAGGCGATGGCGTTTCTGGGCAAGGACACAACGCTGCAGCGGCTGCGTGCGGCGCGCGCCCGTCTCGGTTGAGTCACTCGCGAGTCAGAGTCCGGGCCCGTCCATCCTCGAGCCTGCGTGGCGCTCCGGAGTCGCCGGGCGCCGGGTCCTGACCGGTCGCTGTGCAGCGGACGTCCGCGCATGAGGACCACGACGCAGCGGCGCCGACGGTGCCGATGGCGTGTGCGTCTCGCGTCGAGGGGCTGACGGCGCAGGTGCGGGTGCGGCCGGCTCGGGTGTAGTCGGCGCCGTTGGGGCGGGGGCCGGTTCGCGGTGGTCGCGATGGTGTGCCGACACGCTGATTCGAGTGGCGAGCCGCTCCACCACGCGCAGCGCCGTGCGATCCAACCCGGTCGCGTGCCCCGCCACCGCGACGGCGACCACCACCGCGCTGACCGGCCCGAGCGCCGAGAACAACGAGAGCCCGGAGAGCACGCCGAACGCAGCGAGTATCGGGTGCCGGCGAACGTACGAGGCCGGGACTGGGGGCGGTGCTGCGGCCGGAGCGGGAATCGTGGAACGGTTGTCTGTGATTGTCATGTCACGAGGCTATGGCGCGGCACGGGACAGGTCGCGGCCAATCGCCAATTCAGGTCTGACATCGCTGTACCGGTCTCGTTACCACGCTGTGACGCTCCCGTGGACGGCCGGGGTGCGATGCCGCGACACAATCGAACGGCCGGTCATCGGGGGCTGATCGTGGACGTGACAGGAGGCCAGCACAAGTGTTCAGGGGACAGCCGCATCGTGACGTGACATGAGCGAGATGACGGTGGTGCATCCACCGGTTCTCGTGGCACGAGCGCGCGCTCATATCGGCCGCCTCAGCGGTCCCCAACGGCTTGTCGTCTTCTCGATCGGCCTCGGTCTCATCGGCGCCGCGCTGTGGCTGCTGCCGCTGCGTGACGTCCACCGCATCACCACCCTGAGCGCGATTCCATGGTGGGCAGAGCTGGCCACCTGCTATGCGACCAGCCTGCTGTTCGTCCGGGTGCGGGTCCATCGGGAGGTGTCGACGCTCTCGCTGACGGAGATCCCCGTTGCGCTGGGTCTGTTCCTCATCGACCCGCATCAGCTCCTCGGCTGCTACGTCGCCGGCGTACTGCTCGCCAGCTGGACGCGCGAGCGGCGAATCCGCTGGGTCAAGGATTTTGCCAACGCCGCTCTGGACGTCGTCTACATCGGGGTCGCCGTCCTCGTCTTCAACGCGGTGGGGCCGGTCGCCGACCGGCCACTCGCGGTGCACAGCATCATCGCTTTCGCCGCGGCGATGATCGCCGCCGGGTGGTTGGTGTATCCGATTGCGCTCAACGTCGGGACCACGATCGCCCAGGGCCGCTTCAATGCCGGCGAGGTGATGCGCGCATATCTGTTCCAGGTGATCGCGACCACGACGAACGCGTCGCTCGGGATCGTGGCGCTGCTGATCCTGACGGTCCAGCCGGTGCTCACCTTTGCACTGGTTCCGCCGGTGCTCCTCGTGCTCGCCGGGCAGATCGCCGCCGGCGAGAGCCAGCGCCGCGCCGACCGCAATGAGTTCCTGTATCGCACCACGGAGATCCTGCATTCGGCTCGTCAGGTCGGCGAGCGTGCTGATGAGCTGTTGAACGGGATCACGAAGATGTTCGGTGTGGAGCGCGCCGAGCTCGTGGTCATCCCCGAGGTGCGCGGACCCGCAGTCCGTTTCAACTCGAGCGGCGATGACGAGCGCGCCCGGGCGTCCACATCCGAGCTGACCTTCGCCGAGCAGGAGGTGCTCAACGAACTGCGTTCCACCGCCATCCTGAGCGGTTCGGTGGCGAGGGACCAGTCGCTCGGCCTTGCGCTTGCCGAACGGGCTGCGACAGCCGGCACGGTGGTTGTGCTCCGGGGACTCGAAGGCCCCCAGGGCATGCTGCTGCTGCTCAATCCCGCACGTGGGGTGAAGCTCGGAGCCCACGAACAGAGTCTCCTCACCACGGTCGCCGGCCTGATCAGCGTCGCCCTCGAAAACGGTCAGCTCGCCGAGGCGATCAGGGCGATGTCGGTCGAGAAGGCTGAGCTTGCGCGCCGTGCCTTCTACGACCCGCTGACCCAGATCGCGAACCGTTCGCTCTTCATCGAGACGGTCGCGACGTCGCTATCCCAGATGGCGAGCTCGCAGCGTCCGATCGCGGTGATGTTCATCGACCTCGACGGCTTCAAGGAGATCAACGACAACTTCGGGCACGCCGTCGGGGATCGGGTGCTCAGCGCAGTCGCGGCGCGGCTCCGCGTCCAGGTTCGCAAACTCGATCTGGCCGCGCGCATCGGCGGAGACGAGTTCGGCATGCTCCTCGACGGCATGCGCCACTTCAGCGACGCAGCCGTGGTCGCCCAACGGATCATCGAAACCCTGCACCGGCCGATTCCCATGGGCGACGCCATGGTGACGATCGGGGCGAGCGTGGGCGTAGCGGTCGTCGAGGACGCCGCCGACGCCCCGGAACCGGAGGAGTTGATGCGCCGGGCTGATATGGCGATGTATCTCGCCAAGCGTCAGGGCAAGAATCGCTTCGTGGTCTTCGACGAGACGGCTCGGACACCGGTGATCGCACGCATCCCCGAGGCACGCCAGGCCGCCGGCTGAGCCGAGGGCCGGCTCCATCTACGATGGGCGGGTGACACCACCGCGTTGCCTGTCGATCGCCACCTCGGATTCAGGCGGTGGAGCAGGGATCCAGGCGGACCTGAAGGCGTTTGCGGCCGCAGGCTGTCACGGGATGACTGCAATAGTTGGTGTCACCGCACAGAACACCCGCGAGATCGTTGCGACCTACGCGCTGCCGACCTGGGTGATCACCGCGCAGCTCCAAGCCGTGTACGACGACATCGGCGTCGACGCCGTGAAGACCGGCGCCCTGCTCTCGGCCGATGTCATCGTCACGGTTGCCGACTTCCTCGGACTCCATCCGGCCCCGCTCGTCGTCGACCCCGTCCTCCGATCCAGCACCGGGGCGTCGCTCCTCGACCCCGAGGCGGTTGGGGTGCTGATCGGTTCGCTGCTGCCGCTCGCCACCGTGGTCACCCCAAACCTCGCGGAGGCTCGCGTTCTCGCCGGCGGCGATGGCGACCGCCGGACGCTGGCCGCGCGAATCGTTGCTCGCGGCGCCCGCGCCGTGGTGATCACCGGCGGCGAGCGTGAAGGCTCAGACCTCTTGTTCGATGGCGCCGAGTACCTTGAGATCCCCGTCGTCTGGGTGGACGGCACCGCAACGCATGGCACGGGCTGCACGCACTCCGCGACCCTTGCCGCGGAGCTCGCGCGCGGTGCCCCGCTCGCCGATGCCGCCCGTCGAGCGGCTACGGTGACCGCGGCTGCCATCGGTCATGGGCTCGAGGGGATCGGTGAAGGCGCCGGGCCCGTCGCGGTTGGTCAGGCTTCGGGCGCGAGCCAGCGAGTGCGGATCAGGTAGACGAGCACTCCGATCCCGATCAGGTCGATAAGGAGCAGGAGCGGTCCAAGGTTCAGGCCATTGCCGAGCTCGAGCCCGCTCAGCGGGGTGAGCGCCTCAACCGGTGGGATCCGGGCCGCGTCGAGGCTCTGCCCAGACGTCGCCACGGTCACCGCGCCCGTGAGCGGCGCAAACGGCGTGGGATCGGCAGGCACCTGAGGGCGGGTGGCCTGGGTGCCGCTCGTGGTCTCGCTCGCGGCGGCACCGTCACCGTCGGAGTGGCTGCCACCGGATGCCGCCGGGGTCGTCACCGGCTTGGAGGTCGGCACAGGAGCCCTGGTTGGTGCTGGGGTGGCAGTCGGCGCAGGCGTTGGCGTCGAGCCGCCCCCTCCGTTGCCGCCGTTGTAGCCGGCGCCCGTTGGGCTCGGAGT
>JBIOIZ010000132.1:0-6579 GCA_044450385.1 Candidatus Dormibacteria bacterium | reverse complement strand
TGCTCGCCGTGATGCTGCTCACCGCCCTGGGGACGCTGAGCGCTCACGTCTCCGCTGCCCAGGCCGGGTTCTCCGAGGCGGGGGCGTTGCCCGGTCTCGGATCGGGACGGATCTGGAGCGTCGCGGTGGAGCCGACTGTTCCGAGCACGTTCCTCGCCGGAACCGATTCGGGGGTCTACGTCTCGCGCGACACAGGCGCCACGTGGACCAGGACGCTTTCCGGGGTGCGCGTCTGGACAGTCGGATTCGACGTTCGCAAACCCGTCGATGCCTTTGCAGGGACGGATGGCAAAGGGGTGTTCGCCAGTGGTGACGCCGGCTCGACGTGGGCTGACGCGTCGAGCGGGCTCGGCAACCTCGCCGTACGCTCGCTCGCGTTCGGCCTCGACGGCATTGCCGCAGGCACCAACGCCGGGGTGGCGCTCAGCCCGGACGGCCACGTCTGGCATGACGGCGGGCTCGATCGGTACTCGATCGCCGCGGTTGCCGTGGCCGCCAACTTCCCGCAGTTCACGGTGATCGCCGGCGCCGACGGCGCGATCAGCGGAACGCTCACCTCCGGATATCTCTTCAGCAGCACCGGCGGCGGCGCGTGGGAGGTCCTGCAATCGGGATTGCCGTCCGGAGCGCTGGTCTCATCGATCACGGCGGGTGAGATCGACGCCGCGGTCCCGAAGCGGCCCCTGATCGTGGCGACCTCCCAGGGCATCTTCCGGAGCGGCGACGGTGGGGCGACCTGGACCGCCGGCACGGGGGTGCCCCAGGCCCTCACGCTGACGGTCGCGCAGTTCGGGCCTCTCGATCCGAACCTCGTGTACGCCGGGGCCGATTCCGGTGGAAGCACCGGCGGCGACTTCTTTCGATCGACCGACGGGGGGCTCACCTACCACAGAGCCGATACGGGTCTCCCGAGCACGAGCAAGAACGTCGACGCGATCGCCGTCGCCAACACCACCCCGCCCGAGGTGATCGTGGCGTTGAATCCGCCGACCGGAGGCAGCCACGTGTACATCGAGACCGATACGACGGCACCCGCGCCGCCGCCGCTCGTCGCCGAGGCCCCGGGAGCCAAGGTTCCGTCGTCGGTGCCCACGCCCGTGCCCACGGCGACGCCCGTGCCCCAGGCGATCAAGCACGCTCCGACCACGCCGCCGGTGAGCGGCATTCAGCGCTTCGCCCAAGCCGCATTCCACTGGCCGACGCCGCTGATCTACGAGGTCTTCTTCCTGCTCCTCGCGCTGTATGTCTACATCCGGTGGCGGCAGCGCTACTACGTCGAAGGACCCCCCTAGCGGTCACCGACCTACGCTAGCGCGGTGATCGGGGTATCAGCGGGTCCGTCGATTCCGCTCGCCTTCCTTGCGGGTCTGGTCTCCTTCCTGTCCCCGTGCGTCTTCCCGCTCATGCCCGCGTACGCCGCGTACCTGAGCGGACGCGCCGGCCAGCCCGCCCTCGCGGTCGCCTCTGGAGGATCGGTGGCTGCGTCCAACCGAAGCTCCGCGATGACCACCGGGATTGCCTTCGTCTTGGGCTTCAGCCTGGTGTTCATCGCCGAGTACTACCTGCTCGAGGGCGTGCTCGCCATCACCGTCTTCCAGCGCAACCTCGACCTCGTCAACCGGATTGCGGGCGGGATCATCATGGTGCTCGCGCTCCAGACGATGGGAGTGCTCCGATTCGGCTGGCTGGAGCGTGAGCGGCGGTTCCATCTCCGCGTCTCCGGCGGCGCGGCCGGTGGGCTGCTGCTCGGGTTGACGTTCGCGGCCGGATGGCTGCCGTGTCTGGGGCCGCAACTCGGTGCCATCCTCACGATCGCCCAGAACCGCGAATTCGGCGGACTCCCGTTCATGGTGCTGTACTGCCTGGGCCTGGCGATCCCGTTCCTGCTCGTGGCGCTGCTCGCGGACCGGCTGCAGGGATTGCTGCGCAGCGTCAATCGCCATCTCCGGGTGATCAGCATCGTTGCGGGCGTGATCCTCTTCTGCTTCGGACTGCTGATGGCCACCGGCCAGCTGACTGTCCTGAGCGGGCTCTCGTTCCAGTCGCCCTTCAATCTGTAGGCGGCGGCGGCAGCGGAGCGATCGGAAGCCACAGAGTCACCGTGGTCCCAGCACCCTCGGTGCTCCGGATCGCAACATCGCCTCCCTGGGCACGGGCGAGACCCTGCACGATGCTGAGACCAAGCCCGCTACCGCCCTCCTCCCTCGCCCTGGTCTTCTCGCCCCGGTAGAACCGTTCGAACAGGTGGGGGAGATCTACCGCCGGAATGCCGGGTCCGTCGTCGCGAACTTCAAGCTTCGCCCAGTTGCCCTCCACCGAGGTGTCCCAGTGCTGCGCAGCGCCGTGCGCGTACTTGCACGCGTTGACGAGCAGGTTGCGCACGATGGTGCTCACGGCGCCAGGGTCTGCATGCACAAGCAGCGGCGGCGGACCGAGGTTGCGTTCCACCACCGGGGGCATGCCCGGCACGCCTTCCGCGAGCAGCCCCTCGACCATGGCGTTGAGGTCGAAATCCTCGGGATGCGACTCGCGCTGCGCGTCGAGGCGCGCCAGCGTGAGGAGGTCGAGGACGAGCACGCGCATGCGCTCGGACTCATTGCTCATCGACTCGAGCGCAGCGTCGAGCTCGGCGGGTTCACGGCCGGCTCCCCTGCGCAACACGTCGATGTAGCCCTTGAGCGCGGTCAACGGTGTGCGCAACTCGTGTGACGCATCGGCGATGAAACGACGGACCTGCGCCTCGGAATCCTGTTGCGCTGCAAAGGCTTCCTGGATGCGATCGGCCATGTGGTCGAAACTGCTCGCCAGCTGGCCGACCTCGTCGCCGCTCGGTGTCAAACGGCTTCTCGCGGTGAGATCGCCAGCGGCGAGTTGCTCGGCGGTTGCGGTGAGCCGGCGCATGGGTCGGAGCGTTCGTCCCGTGAGCAGTACTCCAATGACGAGCGCAAGCAACAGCGTCACCAGGCTGCCGGCGGTGATCAGGAGGATGTCGTCATTCAGCACGTTGGTGATCGGCGCCATGCTGGTCGACATCTGCACGACGCCGCAGGCACCCGATCCGGGCACGGCGGGAAAGCCCACCACGAGTTGATCCCCGTTGCTGGTGCTGATCTGCTGCGCGCCGGATCGGGTGCCCTTGGTGATCACCCCTTGCAGTTGCGCCGAGTCAAGGGTTGGTGGGTTGGCGCCGGAGGGCGCCACGGCCTCCTCGGCGAGACCGTTGTTGAAGACAACAACCTGCACGGTCTGACCGGCGACGGTCGAGACCACGCTCGCCATCGCCGCGCCGAACAGGGCTGGATGCGTGTTGCACAGGCGGAGGCTCGCCGTCGTGGTCGCGCCCAGCGCCTTCTCCTTGGTGGCGAGCAGCCGCTTCGCCGACGTGAAGGCAGCCTGCAGCTCACCGACGCGATTGCTGATGAGGCTCGCTCGCAACGTGACGTACTGGTAGCCGGCGAGCAACATGAGCAATGGAATGAGGAGCGCGATGAACGTGAGAGTCAGCCGCCAGCGCAGCGACGCAAGCGCGTGTCCGATGCGACGCACGTCCTACCGCGCCGCGGCGTCGTTCCCGGCCACGGTGCTGCGGAGCCGGTAGCCGACCCCGCGCACGGTCTGAATGCGCTCGTGTGCCGCGTCGCCGAGCTTGGTGCGCAGGTAGCGAATGTACACCTCGATGTTGTTCTCGTCGCCGAAGAAGTTGTAACCCCAGACCTCGTCGAGAATGCGCTGGCGCGGCAGGACCTGGTCCACGTTGCTCGCGAGGTAGAGGAGCAGATCGTATTCCCGCACCGAGAGATCCACGGTGCGATTTCCCGCGCGAACCTCGCGAGTCGCGGTGTCGATGCTCAGGTCACCGGCGTGGATGACCCGGGTGAGATCAGGGTTACGGCGGCGGAGCACCGCACGGATCCGGGCGAGCAACTCGGCAAAGTCAAACGGTTTGACCAGGTAGTCGTCGGCGCCGAGCTCGAGCCCCTGGATTCGATCGCTGGTCTCGTCCCGCGCGCTGAGAATGATGATCCCGCGTGTGCGGTCGCCGGACAGGGCTCGGCAGAGCTCCCAGCCGTCCACGCGCGGCATCATCAGGTCGAGCACGACGAGGTGCGGCTTGAACTCGTCGACGACTCGAAGCGCGACATGACCGTCCGGAGCAGTGCGGACATCGAACCCCTCATGGCGCAAGCCGAGCGCGATGAAGTCGGTGATGCTCTGCTCGTCGTCGACGACGAGGAGGCGGGTCTGCCCACTCATTGCCTCGAGTATATGAGTCGACTCACGACAACTTCGCCACGAGATGATGGCGAATACGGCTTCTCAGCGGCTTCTCAGCAGCCCACTACACTGGGTCGATGAGTCAGAGATCTGCTGCTCGCGCGCGCATCGCGGATGGGCTCGGGACCGCGGAGATTCACGCGCACACGCTCGCGAGCGACGGGATGGTCAGCGCCACCGAGCTGGTCCGCGCCGCTGCCGCAATCGGCGTGAACGTGCTCTGCATCACCGACCACGACACGATCTCCGAACTCGGTCCTGCCGTCGAGACCGGTGCCGCGCTCGGCGTGGACGTGGTTCGAGGCGAGGAGGTCACCGCATCCTTCCCTCCCGGCATCCACATCGTCGGGCTGTTCCTGGAGCGGCAGATACGGATGCACATGTCCGTTGAGGACACGGTGGACGCGATCCACGACGCGGGTGGTCTGGCCGTCATCGCGCATCCGTTCATGCCGACCTGGTTCGCGTCGATGACGCCAGGAAGGGCACGTCACCTGCTCGAGACCCGGCGGGTGGACGGCATCGAACTCCGCCATACCGCGCCCGTGCTCCCGAGGACATGGGGGTTGCTCGACACGTTCTACGCCGAGCATCGGGACCGCCTCGGGGCGGCGCTCGGCGCCGGTGACAGCCATTTCGGCAAGCACGACCTGGGGCGCGTGCTCACGGTGTTCCCGGGAAAGGGGGCGGCGGATCTGCGTCGCGCGATCGAGGACCGGACGACGTCGCCGATGTCGGGCGCCGTTGTTCCGTCGCCTCCGCCGCTCAGGATGCGGCTCTCCCAGCAGTATCGATCGATGGTCTGGCTCGGCGGCGAGCGCCGCGCGGGGCGGGTCGGCGGCGGTGCGGGTCCGTCCGGAGGGGCTGTGACCCACGGTTAGAATCGGGCCCTGGCCCGTTTAGCTCAGTTGGTAGAGCAGGGGACTCTTAATCCCAAGGTCCAGGGTTCGAATCCCTGAGCGGGCACTTTTTCGTTGTATTGATCCGGCTGATCCCTGGCAAAAGGGGTTCGGCTGATGCTTGACATGGCTTCGGTTGATGCTTGACATCGGTGTCGGCTGACGCTTGAGCTTCCTCACCTGAGGAAGCCGAGTCCACCGTGGTCATCGCCGCCGTCGTCGAAGTCGTGGCGCAGGTGAAAGGGCGCCGGCCTGACATCGACCAGTCGCGCCGACGAGTTACTGCCGGACATGGCTGTAACTTGTCACGGCGCCACATTATCCGTGCTGTAGCGAACAGGTGTTTGGTACAATGTTGTGTATGGAAGCGTTCGCCATACCGGATGCACGAGACCGTTTGCAGGCGGCGGTCGACGCACTCGTCGACGAGCCCATCGATGACTTCTCCACGCACGCGCTGGGTGCGGACCTGGTCGCCATCCGGCACGAGATCGATCGGCTCGAAGCCGAGTTCCTCCGTCGCGTGCACCGCTTCGATCGCGCCCACGGAGCGCTGGCCGAGGGCGGGGTGAGCACGGTGTCCTGGCTGCGACGTGCCTGCGGGATGACCGTGAAGGCAGCCGCCTACCGCGTCCACCTGGCCCGGACCCTGGGCGAGCTCCCGGCCGCGCTCGACAGCGCCCGTGCCGGTCGCGCCTCCTTCAGCAACGTGACCATGATCGCCCACCTCGCCGAGGGCGTCGGTGTCGAGCAGGTGGCGCCGTTCGAGCACATCCTCGTGGATGCGGCGGAGACCTTCGACCCCGGGGCCATGCGCACCCTCACCCAGGCCACCCGGCTGCAGCTCGACCCCGACGGCGTGCTCGCCGACGACAACCGCGCCCACGAACGCCGCTGGTTCGAGTGCGAGCAGACCTATGGGGGCGTGTTCGTCCTCCGGGGTGAGCTCGATGCTGAAGGCGGTGCCCTGGTGAAGACCGCGATCGATGCCCTCAGTCACGGGATGACTCGTGGCGAAACCCGGTCGGGCTCGCAGCGCCGGGCCGACGCCCTGGTCGATCTGGCCGCCACCCAGCTGCGCTGCGGTGACCACCGCGATGTCCATGGGCAGCGGCCGCATCTCACGGTCACGGTGAGTGCGGGCACGCTCCGCGCCGGCGCCGATGCACCGCCAGCCGAGCTGGGCGGCGTGGGTCCGATCCATCCGCGCGTCGATGCGCAGGCCGCCGAGTTGTGCGGCGTGGGTCCGATCCATCCCGAAACTGCGCGCCGGATCGCCTGCGACGCGGTGCGGACGGTGGTGACGGTGGCACCCCCTGCGGAGGGTCCGGCGTCGACGGCCGGGAGCACGCGTCCGCTGCCGCTCTCGGTCGGCCGGGCCACGCGGACGATCCCGGCACCCATC
>JBIOIZ010000131.1:0-6625 GCA_044450385.1 Candidatus Dormibacteria bacterium | reverse complement strand
CCCCCTGGCCACGCCGGTACTCCGGCGGGGACCTCCTCCTCGCTCATCGTGACCCTATTGTCGCGACTTCCCGCTGTCGACTGCATGACGAGGACTTCCCGCGTTCCGATGCCGTCGCCGCGGAACGCGGGTGTCCCCGAGCATGCGAGCTGTTGAACCGAGCGTCTCGGCCCGGCCGGGCTACATGACGTTGAAGGTTTCCGCGACCTCGATGCTCGAGCCGCCGCCGAGCACCGGGCAGCCCTTGGCCAGCGCGACCGCCGCGTCGAGGGAATCGGCCTCGAGCAAGCTGTAGCCGGTGGCCGCGTTAGCGCCACCTCCGTCCGAAACTGAGCCATCGCTGGCAATGGTCTTGGTCTGCCCGACCGGGTTGCCGCCGTCTGCGAGTGCGGGTCCGAGGTTCTGGAACCAGGTTCCCCATGCCGCCATCACCTTGTCCTGCGCTTCCTGGCCCTCGGGCATGCTCCCGCCGTGGTAGACGAGCAGATATTTCGCCATGTGGTGCCTCCTTGTGTCGTCAGTTGCCGTTCGCGCTGATGGCGCGGATCACCGTGGGTTCGAGTCGCGTCTCCAGAAGCGCGCGCTCGGATGGGTTGTCGGTCAGCTCGATGGCGCGGCGATCGGCGTCCGCCGCCTCATCGAGCCTGCCGAACCGGCGGAGCAATTCCCCCCGTGTCGCCCAGTACAGGTGGTAGCCATCCAGCTCGGCGCGCAACGCGTCGAGTTCCTCCATCGCCGGTACCGGGCCGGCGACGTGCTCGAGAGCGATGGCGCGATTGAGGCGCACCACCGGGCCTGGGTTGAGCCGAACAAGGGCGCCGTAGAGCGCGAGGATCTGCGGCCAGTCGGTCTCCTCGAACGTCGGGGCCTCCGCATGACAGGCGGCGATGGCGGCCTGGAGCCAGTACGACCCGGGACGGCCCAGGCGTCGCGCCTGCTCGAGAAGGGTGCCGGCCTCGGCGATCGCCGCATGGTCCCAGCGCGACCGGTCCTGGTCACGAAGCAGTACGAGCGCGCCATGCGCATCGAAACGAGCCGTCCGGCGCGACTCATGCAGTCGCATCAACGCAAGCAACGCGAGCACCTCGGGCTCATCGGGGAGCATCCGGGAGAGCAGCCCGCAGAGCCAGATCGCGTCGGCGCACAGGTCGCGGCTCGTGGACATCTCCGGCCCGCTGCCGAGATACCCCTCGTTGAACACGATGTAGAGCGAGGCGAGTACCTCGGCCAGACGGTCCGGCAGCTCGTCGGCACCCGGCATCCGGTATGGGATCTGCGCGTTGACGATCTTTCGCTTGGCGCGAACGATTCGCTGCGCCATGGTCGCTTCCGACACCAAGAACGCGTGCGCAATCTGGCTCGTGGTCATGCCCATGACCGCGCGAAGGGTCAGCGCAACCTGCGCGTCGCGAGCAAGCGCGGGATGGCAGCAGGTGAAGATGAGACGAAGACGGTCGTCGGGATCGGATCGGACGTCCGGCGCCCAGCCGTCGGTCAGCAACTGAAGCTTGGCCCGGTACGTCGAGTCGCGACGCAGCCGGTCGATCGCGCGACGCCGTGCTGTCTGGAGGAGCCACGCAGCAGGCCGCTCGGGCACACCCTCCGATGGCCAGCGCTGCAGGGCGACGACCACGGCGTCCTGGACCAGGTCCTCGGCGAGGTCGAAGTCACCGGTGATCCGCACCAGCGATCCGCAGATGAGGCCGACCTCCGCGCGGAAGACCGCGTTCATCGCCTCGCGGGTGGGGTCGCTCAGCATCGCCCGACTCCTGCCGGTCTCAGCCGACCGGATGGTTGGGCATGTCTTCGTGGTTCACCACCGGGCGGATCTCAACGGCCTGATCTTGACGCGGCCATCTCTTGGCGATCGCGATCGCATCGTCCAGGTCAGCGACGTCGATCGTCACGAACCCGGCCACGGTCTCCTTGCTCTCCATGAATGGGCCGTCGGTCACGAGCGGCCGGCCCTCCTGGAACCGGACGGTCGTCGTGGAATTCGAGGGCTGGAGCTCCTCGCCGCCGCGGAGTTTGCCATCACGACCGATCTCCGCAAACCACTGGTCAACGGCCGCGTAGTGGGCGCGTTGCGCCGCATCGTCGAGGGCTGCAGCACCGACCGCATCCTCCTCGTTCTTGATGAACAGCAACATGTACTTCACCGGTTCAGCTCCTTCGCACCCTGATACGTCGTCCCAATCATGACGACGATCGGCGAACCCCTAAATCGACAGGTCTCGACCCGAGGATCCCGCCCCGGGCTGCGTGTCGCTGTCAGGCTGTCATCTCGTGGTCGCGTGGAGCGTGCTGGGCCGGGCCCGTCTCGGCGGTGAGGATCGATCGAACGTCGATCGCGTTCGGCGTGCGTGCGAGGCGGCCGAACCGCTCGACCTCAAGGTCGAGCTCGACGAAGCCGATCATCTCGGCCGCCCGATTCACTTCCTCGCCTCGGCCGGCGACGACGTCATCGGCTATGCCGGGCTCACCGCGGGTGACGAGGCCGAGGTCTGCGGGATGGTGCACCCATCGTGGCGGGGTCGCGGGGTTGGCCACGCGCTGCTGGCGCACCTGCAAACCGCGGGGTCGGACCTCGGCCGGGCGAGCATGCTGGTCATCTGCGAGGACGCTGGACCGGTGGCGATTGACTGGATGCGCCGCCTCGGCGCTTCCCGCGAGTCGGCTGAGCGTCGCATGGTGGTTCGGCTCATGGCAACCGGCACACCGTCGACGGCCGATGCTCCTCTGGAGGTTCGCCCGGCATCGGACGCCGATCACGACAGGGTGGTCGAGCTGCTTGGTGAGGAGTTCAGCGATCGTCCGGAGGAACGACGACTCGTCGGCCTCGATGGCGCCGGCATCGTCGGGACGCTTCGCCTCATCGAGTCATCGCAGCGCACGATGATCTACGGGTTCGTCATCGATGAGGGTCGCAGGAACACGCGACTCGGGACGCGAATGCTCGCCGCGGTCTTCGAGCGTCTGCGAGCTGACGGCGTCGACGAGGTCGGCCTCGAGGTCGATCCCGACAACATCCCCGCGGTGCGGCTCTATGAGCGATTCGGATTCGAGACGGTCACGACGTATCGATACATGCGCCTCCCGACCACGCGGTGGGAACGCCCTGAGTAGCTCGGGTTCTCGAGCCGAGCCGATGGGAGTCGTTGCGCACAACTACCGAAGCGGTGGCTGCAGTGGAGGTGGCAACGCGGGTTGCGCGGTATACCCGGGCTGGAGATATCGATCCCAGAGGCCATTCAGATGGTCCTGGTAATACAGCGAATACAGGCCGAAGATAAAGCTGAGCACGAGCCCGACCAGCGGCTCCGCACGATTTGGGCTCCCCGCCTGCGCCTCCATGCGTGCAATGCGCGTGCCGGTGCGATAGATGGTGATGAACGGCGGAATGATGAGCAGGAACCCGGGGATGAACGCGAGCACGGACAGCGCAGGCCGGATCGAGTTGTCTCCGAGAAAGCGTCGCGCCTCGTCGTTGACCTTGTAGATCCAGACGTAATGATAGATGCCCAGCGTGATGAGCGGCAGCCCCAGCCACACCGCGATCACATTGCGTTTCTTGTACGACTGGTTTCCAACGACCACGATCTGTGCCATCGCCTACCTCCCTGCACTCCACGGTGCGAGTGTCAGTGTCGACCGATTCTGAGGACGACTTTACCGGTGACCCTCCGCGCCAGAAGGTCGCGGGCGAGATCGCCACCGCGTGTCCAATCCTCATCGACGTCGATGTGCGGAACGAGGTGGCCCGCGACGACGAGCGCGCACAGGGTACGGAGATCCGACACCGCGCTCTGCGTATACCGCAGCTCGTCGAAGATCAGCATCGAGCGCACTGTGGCTCCGAGGTGGGTGCCGAACCAGCGCGGACCGAGCGGCGCCGGCTCCATCAGAGTCGAAGCGAATGAGACCACCATCCCGTGCGGCGCCACCACTTCGAGGCAGCGGGTGAGCACCTCGCCGCCGACACCGTCCAGGACGTGGTCGTACTCACCCTGCGCGTCGTGGATGTCACGAAGCACGTGGTCGCACGCGGCTGCCGCGATGGCATTCGCCTCCGGGTTGCGGATGAGACCGGTCACGGTCATCCGCACCGCGCGCGCCAGCTGGATCGCGAGGTGTCCGACTCCTCCGGAAGCACCTGTGATGAGCACGCGCTTGCCTGCTGGAAATCCACCAAGCGCCAGCGCCCGGAATGCGGTAATGCCCGCGAGCGGGAGGCAGGCGGCCTGGGCCGGCAGCACTCCGGCAGGCACCGGTGCGAGGTAATCAACCGGGACCCCCACCAGCTCCGCCCATGCTCCGCCATTGACGAGGCCAAGAACGGTCGTGCCTGCAGCGGGGCCGGCCCCACTCTGGGCAGCCCGCTCGACCACCCCAACCACGTCCCACCCTACCCGCTGCCCTGCTGGGGCGTTCTTGGCTCGCAAGACTTCGCCGCGGTTGAGGCTCGTTGCCTCCACGCGCACCAGAGCCTCGTTCGCGGTGGGCTGGGGCTCCGGCACCTCGGTGATACGGAGCAGGTCGTCGTCGCCGGTTGTGGTGAGCGCAAGCATCGGGTGGTATCTCCGGTCCGTCGAGTCGATGAAAAGCTAGGCTGCGATGGTGCGCCTCCAGGCGCAAACGACGGAGCACCGAGAGGACCAGGCATGCCCGACATCACCGACCGAGCCAGCGTGTTGCATGCACGCTCGATCGTCGTCGACACGCACAACGATCTCCTCATGCTCTGCGCTCGCCGGAGACCAGCCGAGCAGGGCTCGTACTTCCGAAACACCTGGCTGCCGCAGTTGCGGTCCGGCGGGGTACGGATTCAGGTGCTTCCTGTCTTCATCGACGACGATTTCCGTCCCGAAGGTGCACTGCGACAGACGCTGCGGATGCTCGAGACCGGCTGGCAGATCGCCGCATCGAACCCCGACGCGGTGCGAATCTGCCTGACGGGCAGCGATATCGATGCCGCACTCGCCAGCGGACGGATCGCTCTGATCCTCGCGCTCGAGGGCTGTGAGGCGGTCGGCACCGACGTCGCGCTCTTCGAGCCGCTGCACCGGCTGGGAGTGAGGATCGCCTCATTCACCCACTTCCGACGAACGATGCTGGCTGACGGATCGGCCGAGGATGCCACTGGCAGCCGTCTCACTGAGGCCGGTATCGAGGCGGTGGCGATCTGCGAGGCACTCGGGATCATCCTGGATGTCTCCCACCTCGGGGCGACCTGCACCGATCATCTCCTGGAACTGGCCACCCGCCCGGTCATCGCAACGCATTCGTCGGCGTTCGCGGTTCGCCGGCACCATCGCAACCTCACCGACGCTCGGTTGCGCGCGATTGCGTTCACCGGGGGTGTCGTGGGAATCAACGTGCTCGGAACCTTCATCGACGAGCAGGTGCCCACGGTTGCGCGCGTGGTCGATCACGTCGAATATGTGGCCACCCTCGTCGGCGTCGATCACGTGGGACTCGGGCCGGATTTCTTCCAGGAGATCTCCGACGAGCTCCACGGCCCCGCCGCGCAGTCGATGGATGGTGGTGGGACCGTGATCGCCTACGTGCCAGGACTGGAGGGACCCGCCGGGCTGCCGCTGATCACCGCCGAGCTACTTCGCCGCGGATGGTCGGATGACAACGTTCGCAAGGTGCTCGGGGGCGCGTTTCACGACCTGTTCGGTCGCGAACTCGGAGTCCCCGCCGCGCAGCGATAGCCCTGGATCTGGCTAGATCGCGCAGCTGTCGTCGGCGCAGACGCTGCCGACGTCGCCGGCCGCGACCATCTGCAGGGGATGCGCGGCGGTCCACGCCTGCTGCATGGCTCCGAGGATGAGTTCGGACGGCTGCGCTCCGGAGACACCGTAGGCCCGATCGAGCACGAAGAACGGGACCCCGGTGATCCCCAACTGGCGGGCCTCCAACTCGTCACGGCGAACGTCGTCGGCATAGGCATCGCCGGCGAGCACGTCACGGACGACACTCTCATCAAGACCCGCCTCGACCGCGAGCCGGCTGAGGGCGTCGTGGTCGCCGATCGGCGCCCCCTCGACAAAGTAGCCCGCCATCAGGCGCTCCTTGAGCGCGTCCTGTCTGCCCACCGAATGCGCGAGGTGGATCAGGCGGTGTGCATCGAACGTGTTGCCCGACCTGGCGCGGTCCAGGTGAAAGTCCAGGCCCTCGGTCGCGGCGTTTGCGGTCACGCGCGCCTGGGCTGCTTCGGCCGCCGCGCGACTCATGCCGTACTTGGCAGCCAGCCGTTCAATCGGATCACCTTCTGAGGTGACCGGGGCACTCGGATCAAGTTGGAAGCTGCGCCAGGTGACGTTCACCTCGCCTTGGTGATCGAACAGACCGAGGGCGCGCTCGAAACGGCGCTTGCCGATGTAGCACCAGGGACAGACGACGTCCGACCAGATCTCAATCTCCATGACATCGGTTGTACCTCATTGCCGCCCTGATCACGCCTTCCCATGATTCGGGGTTCGAAAATCCTGAGTCCGGGTAAAGAGATTCCAGAACAAACGAACCGGCCGCCACGCGTCGGTCGGCCAACGAGAACTGAAGACATGGCTGAACTCACATCCGAACTCCTTCCCATCCTGCAGCTGGACGACGTCGTCGT
>JBIOIZ010000130.1:0-6781 GCA_044450385.1 Candidatus Dormibacteria bacterium | reverse complement strand
GCAAGCTTCGAGGCACCAGTGGTCGACGCCAACGAGGGCGTGATCACGTCGGTGAGCGACGGCATCGCGCGCATTTATGGGTTGGAACACGCGATGGCCGGCGAGCTCCTCGAGATGCCGGGCCCGGGTGGCAAGGGCGTGGTCCTCGCGCTCGCGCTCGACCTCCGCGAGGACGGTGTCGGCGCGGTCATCCTCGGTCCGTACGAGCATCTCCAGGAAGGCGACAATGTCCGCACCACCGGTCGCATCGCCGAGGTGCCCGTCGGCGACGAGCTGGTCGGTCGCGTCGTCAACGCCCTCGGCGAGCAGCTCGACGATCGCGGTCCCATCGAGACCGCGCAGACGCTGCCCACCGAGCGTGTGGCGCCCGGTGTCATCCAGCGCGAGAACGTCGACACGCCGATGCAGACCGGTCTCAAGGCCATCGACTCGATGATCCCGATCGGTCGCGGTCAGCGCGAGCTGATCATCGGCGACCGTCAGACCGGCAAGACCGCAATCGCGATCGACGCCATCATCAATCAGAAGGGCACAGGCGTCATCTGCATCTACGTCGCCATCGGGCAGAACGCGCAGAAGGTGGCCCAGATCAAGGCGACGCTCGAGCAGTACGGCGCCATGGAGCACACCATCATCGTCGCCGCGACGGCGTCCGACCCCGCACCGCTGCAGTTCCTCGCGCCCTACGCCGGGTGCGCGATGGGCGAGTACTTCATGCAGAAGGGCGGCCACGCGCTGATCATCTATGACGACCTCAGCAAGCACGCGGACGCATATCGCGAGCTCTCGCTGCTGCTGCGGCGTCCACCGTCTCGCGAGGCGTACCCGGGAGACGTCTTCTACCTGCACTCCCGGTTGCTCGAGCGCGCGGCGCGGATGAGCGACGCGGAGGGTGGCGGCACGCTCACCGCGCTGCCGATCATCGAGACCAAGGCGAACGATGTGTCGGCGTTCATCCCGACCAACGTCATCTCCATCACCGACGGTCAGATCTATCTCGAGACCGACCTCTTCAACGCCGGCATCCGTCCCGCCATCAACGTCGGTCTCTCGGTCTCTCGTGTCGGTGGTGACGCGCAGACCAAGGCGATGAAGCAGGTCGCCGGGCAGTTGCGACTCGACCTTGCCCAGTATCGCGAGCTGGCGGCGTTCGCACAGTTCGCAGCCGACCTCGACAAGGGCACGCGAGACCGTCTCGACCGCGGCCAGCGAATGACGGAATTGCTCAAGCAACCGCAGTACGAGCCGATGCCGTTCGCGAAGCAGGTCATCAGCATCTTCGCCGGTGCGCGTGGGTTCCTCGACGACGTCCACCTCGACCGGGTGCGCGATTTCGAGAAGAGCCTGCTGCGCTTCATGGATCAGACTCATCCGGAGATCGAGGAAGAGATCACCACGACTGGCCGCATCTCCGACGAACTGGAGAAGTCGCTGCGCGCCGGGGTCGAAGAGTTCAAGAAGACCTTCGCGGGATGACCGTTCGCCGCACCATCTGCGCCACCCGTCGCATCAGCAGAGGCTGACGTTCGATGCCGAGCCTGCGCGATCTGCGCCGCCGTATCAAGGGCGTCCAGAACATGCGCAAGATCACCAAGGCGATGGAGCTCGTCGCCGCGGCGCGTATGCGCAGGGCCCAGGAGCGGGTGCTCGCGGCGCGCCCGTACAGCGACGAGATCGCGAGCATCATGACCGAGCTGATGCGCCGGTCGCCGCAGTACGAGCATCCCTTTCTCAGGGTGCGTGACGTCGAGAAGCGGCTGATCATCCTGGTCACCGCGGACCGCGGCCTGGCCGGTGCGCTGAACAGCAACAACACGCGTCTGGCGTTGAGTGATGCGGCCAGGACGGGCGTGCCGGTTTCATACGTCACCATCGGCCGCCGGGGACGCGACGTGCTCCGGCGCCTGCACCGCGACCTCGTGGCCGACCAGAGCATGCTCGGCGACCGGCCGACCATGGGCGACGTGCTGCCGGCCGCTCGCGTTGCGATGGAGCAGTACGAGCGCGGCGACGTGCAGCAGATCGACATCGTGTACGCGCGCTTCATCAGCGTCGGGCGCCAGCAGACCACGCTGCAGCGCGTGATTCCCGTTGTCCCACCTGAGGATGCGAAGGCGGTCAGCGCGGACTTCGAGTACGAGCCGGATCCGAAGGACGTGCTCGATGCGCTCCTGCCCCGGTACGTTGAAGCACAGGTGTACCGCGCCGTTCTGGAGAATGCGGCGTCCGAGCAGGCGGCGCGCATGGTTGCGATGCGCAACGCGTCCGACAACGCAAGCGAGTTCATCGAGGACCTGACCCTCACCGCGAACAAGGTGCGGCAGGCGTCGATCACGACCGAATTGATGGAGATCGTCTCCGGCGCCGCGGCGCTCGAAGGCTGAGGAGAGAGAGATGGCAGTTGTGGAATTGAAATCGGGAACCGGCGCCGTCGTGCAGGTGATCGGACCGGTCGTCGACGTGGAATTCAGCGGCGAGCGCCTGCCTGAGATTCTCGACGCACTCGAGATCGACCGCGAGGGCGGCCGCAAGCTCGTGCTCGAGGTGCAGCAGAGCCTCGGCAACAGCACGGTGCGCACCATCGCCATGGACACCACTGAGGGCGTGCGCCGTGGTGATGCGGTCCGCGCCACCGGTGCGCCGATTCAGGTTCCGGTCGGCGAGGAGACCCTCGGCCGCATGTTCAACGTCATCGGCGAGACCATCGACGGCAAGGGCCCGTTCGCCGGCACGAGCCGGATGTCCATGCACCGCACCGCGCCGACCATCTCCGAGCAGTCCACCGAGACGGAGATTCTCGAGACCGGCATCAAGGTCATCGACCTCATCTGCACCTTCTCGAAGGGTTCCAAGATCGGACTCTTCGGAGGGGCCGGCGTCGGCAAGACGGTCATCGTCATGGAGATGATCCGCAACATCGCGCGCGAGCACGCGGGGTATTCGGTCTTCGCCGGTGTCGGCGAGCGGACCCGTGAGGGCACGGCGCTCTACGGCGAGATGCAGGAGTCGAAGGTGCTCGATCAGACCGCGCTGGTCTACGGGCAGATGAACGAGTCGCCGGGCGCGCGCGCCCGGGTCGCGCTCACCGGGCTCACCATCGCCGAGTGGTTCCGCGATGAGAAGGGCGCCGACACGCTGTTCTTCATCGACAACATCTTCCGGTACACGCTCGCCGGCGCCGAGGTCTCCGCGCTGCTCGGCCGCATGCCGTCGGCGGTCGGATACCAGCCGACGCTGGCGACCGAGATGGGTGACCTGCAGGAGCGGATCACGTCGACCAACAAGGGGTCGATCACGTCGGTCCAGGCGATCTACGTGCCGGCGGACGACTTCACCGACCCCGCGGTCGCCACCACCTTCGGCCACCTCGGCGCGACGGTCACGCTGAGCCGCTCGATCTCGGAGGCGGGCATCTATCCCGCCGTCGATCCGCTGGAATCCTTCAGCCGCGTGCTCGACCCGAACGTCGTCGGCGAGGAGCACTACCGCGTCGCTCAGGGCGTGAAGCGCGTGCTCCAGGAGTTCAAGGAGCTCCAGGACATCATCGCCATCCTTGGGCAGGAGGAGCTCACCGAGGACCAGAAGCTGACGGTTCGCCGCGCCCGTCGCGTGCGCAACTTCCTGTCCCAGCCGTTCTTCGTCGCCGAGGTGTTCACCGGGCGCGAGGGCAAGTACGTGCCCCTCGAGGAGACGATCCGCGGCTTTGCGGAGATCCTCGACGGCAAGCACGACGACCTGCCCGAGGACGCGTTCTACATGGTCGGGACGATTGACGAGGCGGTGCAGCGCGCGGCCGCGCTGAAGGGCGAGGAGACGGCTGCGGAGACAGACGCGGCGACTCCAGCCTCTGTGAGCACGACTGATGCAGCAGCCGGCGCGGACACTACGACTGCCAAGCCCGACGAGGCCACCAAGGAATAACCGCGATGGCCAAGCTCCAGGTCGAACTCGTCACCCCGGAGGGTCGCGTCTTCAGCGAGGAAGCGGATTTCGTGCTCGCGCCGGGCGTGGAAGGAGACCTGGGGGTCCTCCCGCAGCACATCGCGCTGCTCACGCCATTGCGCACCGGGGTGGTGACCATTCGCAACGAGGAGGCCGAGCACGTGCTCGTGGTCTCGGGCGGATTTCTCGAGGTCCTGCCCGACAAGGTGACGATCCTCGCGGATGCCGCCGAACGCGCCGAGGATATCGACGAGGCGCGCGCCGAGGAAGCACGCAAGCGTGCACAGGAACTCCTCACCCAGGACGTCGGCAATGAGGAGGCGGTGCTGGCTCTCGAGCGTGCCACGTTGCGACTCCAGGTCGCGGAGATCCGGCGCCGCCGTCACGGGCATTCGCCGCCTCCTCAATGACGTCGCCGCCGGGGCTCGACCTGGACGCGCTCGCTGACTACCTGGCGCCCCGTGTCGGTGGACTCGCGGGCGCACTCCGCGGCGAGGTGATCGCGGGTGGACGCTCGAACCTCACGTACATCGTCGATGACGGCGAGCGCCGGTTCGTGGTTCGCCGGCCGCCGCTCGCGCACGTGCTCCCGACCGCGCATGACATGGCGCGCGAATACCGTGTGCTCGCGGCGTTGCAGGGCACCGGAATCCCGGTGCCCGAGGTGATCGCGCTCTGCGAGGACGAGTCGGTGATCGGAGCGCGGTTCTACGTCATGGAATGGGTCGACGGCCACGTCGTCCGCGACGCGCTCCCGGTCGAGTTTGCCGACACCGCCGGCACGCGGCAGGCCATGTCGGCCGCGCTGGTCGAAACGCTGTTGCAACTGCACCGCATCGAGCCGGACGCGGTCGGGCTTGGTGACTTCGGCCATCCCGATGGATTCCTCGCGCGCCAGGTGCGGCGCTGGTGGCAGCAGTGGGAGGCGTCGAAGACCCGCGAGCTGCCGAGCATCGAGGAATTGCACCGGCAGCTCGAGGACTCGGTGCCGGCCCCATCACCGCCCGGGATCGTCCACGGCGACTACCGCCTCGACAACGTCATGTACGCGCCGGCCGATCCCTCGCGGATCGTCGCCGTGATCGACTGGGAGATGTGCACGATCGGCGACCCGCTCTGCGACGTGGGCCTGCTCTGCGTGTATTGGGCGGATGACGAGTCGGAGGCCGCGGCACGCACGCTGCACGGCCGCGCGATCACCGTCGATGACGGCTTCTACAAGCGGGCCGACCTGCTCCGCGACTACGCTGCGGGAACGCGGCGCGACCTGACCTCGCTCGACTGGTACATCGCGCTCGGCGCATACAAGCTCGCGATCATCGCCGAGGGAATCACCGCGCGATTCCTGATGGGGATGACCGTCGGCGAGGGCTTCGAGACGATGGGGGAGATGGTGCCGGCCATCGTCGAGGGTGGCCTCGAAGCATTGGCGCGGCTGGGTTCCACCGAAGGAGGCTGAACATGGATTTCGCGGAGACGCCGAGGGTGCGTGAGCTCAGCGAGAAGGTGTGGCGATTCATGGACGAGCGCATCCGCCCGGCCGAGGAAGAATACTGGCGCGGCTTCTCGGCGGAGACGATCCCGCAGCGGATCTCGTCGGTGATGGAGGAGTTGAAGACCGAGGCGCGCCATCGCAGCCTCTGGAACCTGTTTCTCCCCGACAAGCGGTTCGGCCCCGGCCTCACCAATCTCGAGTACGGCGCGCTCGCGGAGATCATGGGCTGGAGCGCGATCGCCTCGGAGGCGATGAACTGCTCTGCGCCCGACACGGGCAACATGGAGGTGCTCGCGCAGTTCGGCACCCCCGAGCAGCAGGAGTCGTGGTTGCAGCCGCTGCTCGCCGGCGAGATTCGCTCGTGCATCGGCATGACCGAACCCGAGGTGGCCAGCTCGGATCCCACCCAGCTAGCGACGCGGATCGATCGCGATGGTGATGATTACGTCATCAATGGCCATAAGTGGTTCACCAGCGGGGCGGCGCATCCGCACGCCACGGTGATCCTGCTGATCGGCATGACCGATCCTGACGCGGAACGCCACGCGCGCCACACCATGGTGCTGGTGCCGATCGATGCGCCCGGCGTGACCATCGTGCGGCAGCTCAAGGTGTTCGGCTTCGACGATCCGGGCAGTCATTGCGAGATCCTGCTCGAGAACGTTCGGGTTCCACAGAGCAACCGCATCGGCGACGAGGGGACTGCGTTCATGATCGCTCAGGCGCGGCTTGGCCCCGGGCGGCTGCACCACTGCATGCGTCTGATCGGGGCTGCGGAGCGAGCGCTGTCGTTGATGTGCGAGCGTGCGAAGTCACGCACGGCGTTCGGCAGGCGGCTCGCCGAGCAGGGGGTGGTGCGCGAGCAGATTGCCAGGTCGCGCATCGAGATCGAGCAGGCGAGGTTGTTGTGCCAGAAGGCGGCATGGCTGCTCGATACGCACGGTAGCCTCGGCGCCCGGTTCGAGATCTCGGCGATCAAGGTGGTCGCGCCGAACGTCGCCCAGGCGGTGATCGACCGCGCGATTCAGGTGCATGGCGGAGCGGGGGTGTCGCAGGATCTGCCGCTGACCCAGATGTTTGCGTATGCGCGCTCGGCGCGGTTCATGGACGGACCGGACGAGGTGCACCTTTCGATCATCGGGCGCGAGGAGCTGAAGCGCGAGGAGGGTCGCGCGTAGACCCTGGTGCGGGTCGGTTGACGAACTGGTGCCAGCCGACGTGTCGCGGTCGGTGCCGCCGTCGATCCGTTCGCGGAGCAGGTCCGCGTGGCCGTAGTGGCGCGAGTACTCCTCGATCCTGTGGTTGAGAATCCAGCGCATCGAGACCTCACGGCCGGGCCTGTGG
>JBIOIZ010000129.1:0-6845 GCA_044450385.1 Candidatus Dormibacteria bacterium | reverse complement strand
GGCGCGCCACATGCACCCGCCGCTCACCACCGTTCGCCAGCCGATGCAGGAGCTCGGCGCGACCGCGTTCGACGTCCTGTACTCGAGGATCAGCACCGGCAAGAGCGAGCGGGACCTCGTTCTCCCCGTGAAGCTTGTCATCCGCGAGAGCTGTGGCTGTACCAACGTGCCGGCCCCGCAGAATGCGGCGGTCCGCCCCCGAAGGAGGAGTTAGCAGTGGGCGCTGTGCTGCGCAGGCTTGCGGTCTACCTCCTGGCGGCGTGGGTGGCGATCACGGTCAGCTTCCTGCTACCCCGCGTGGTACCGGGCAACCCCGTTGCCGGCGCCGTCGCCCGTGCGTCGCAGTCCGGCAACTGCAATGCGCAGTGCGTCATCGCCGTCGAAGAGCAGCTCGGCTACAACGTCCACCAGAGCCTTTGGGATCAGTACGCACAGTACGTCGGCAACCTCCTCCACGGCGACCTTGGGCATTCGTGGTCCGAGAACGCACCGGTCAGCACTTTGATCCTGTCGTACCTGCCGTGGACCCTCTTACTGCTTGGCGTCGCTACGACATTGAGCTTTCTCACCGGCAGCACGCTGGGCACCTGGCTCGCTTGGCGCCGCGGGACATGGACCGACTGGGTGATGCCGGCCGCCACCTTCTTCCAGGCTGTCCCGTACTTCTTCCTCGCCCTGGTCATCGTTCTGATCTTCGGCCAGACAGGAACGATGCTGCGTTGGTTTCCGAGCCTATTCGGTTACGACATCTTCACCGTCACTCCAGGCCTGAACCTGCCATACATCCAGAGCGTCGCCAGTCATGCCATCTTGCCTGTGGCCACCGTCTTCCTGGCCTCGCTCGCGGGTTTCACGATGGCGATGCGCAACCAGGTGATCAGCACCATGGACGATGACTTCGTGCTGGTTGCCCAGGCGAAGGGACTGCCGACCCGGAGGGTCATCTGGTACGCGGCACGCAATGCGCTGCTGCCCGTGGTGTCCAACTTCACGATCGCCATCAGCCTGATCGTCTCGGGTCAGATCCTTGTCGAGATCATCTTCAACTACCCGGGTATCGGCTACCACCTTTACGACGCGCTGAGCAAGCTGGACTACTCGCTGGTCCAGGGCATCTTCGTGGTCATCACGCTGGTGGTGCTGGCCGCCAACCTCGCGGCTGACGTCGTCTATGTCCTGATCGATCCTCGCGCGCGGCAGGTGGCCTGAGCCGATGACCATGGACCACACCGCATTCAGCGGTGCCGCACCGACGGGGCCGGCGGCAGAGCCGGTCCTGCATCCCGCCCGGATCCTGAGCGTTCCGCGATCTCCCAAGGTGATCGCCGGGCTCGTGATCCTGGTCCTGTTCGGTCTCTTCGCGATCATCGGCCGCTGGATCTCGCCCTACTCGCCTAACGCGACCGACGAGAAGAACTGGGTGCAGCACGTCCTCGTCGCCGGAACCGGGCCTGGCACAGGTTTTCCAGCCAACTACTACCCGCTTCCCCTTCCGCCATCGTCAGCGCACTGGCTCGGGACCACCGTCTTCGCACAGGACGTGCTCTCGCAGGTATTGGCCTCGACGCAAGCCACCCTGCTGGTCGGGCTGGTCGCCGCGGCGATCGCGACGGCGCTCTCGATCATCTTCGGCGTAACCGCCGGCTACATCGGCGGCGGCACCGACGAGGGTCTGTCGCTCGTCGCGAATGTGTTCCTCGCGATCCCGGGCCTGCCGCTGCTGATCGTGCTCGCCGACTACGTGCCGTCTGCCGGATCGAGCGTCTTTCTGGTGGCGGCCATCATCGCGGTCACGACCTGGGCGTACAGCGCGAGGACCCTGCGTGCCCAAACGCTGTCTTTGCGCAATCGCGACTTCGTCGAAGCGGCGCGGGTCTCCGGCGAGGGACGGCTGCGGATCATCCTCGGTGAGGTACTCCCGAACCTGATCCCGATCGTCGCGGCGTCGTTTCTCTTCACGACGTTGTCGGCGATCGGGGCATACATTGCGATCGCGTTCCTCGGTCTCGCCGGCTCCCCGACGTCCTATCCGCCCGGGCTGTGGAACTGGGGCGAGATGCTGCGGGAGGGGTTCGCCAACAACGCCGTGCGAGGCGGCTGGTGGTGGTGGTGGGCGCCGCCGGGGCTGTGCGTGGCGCTGCTGGGAACGGGCCTTGCGCTTCTCAACTTTGGCATCGATGAGTTCATCAACCCGCGCCTGCGGTCGGCCGGCCTGTCGCGGCGGGCGGCCAGGAAGGCCGGCATCGATCTCCGGACCACGCTCGGGATCACGCCGGTCAAACGCACGAATGCGCCTGCGGTCGACGGCGCCGAATCCCGCCTTCGGCCGGCCACGACGGCGGGGACGCCGGTGCTGGAGATCAGAGGATTGTCAGTCGACTACGGCTACGGTCACGAGGCCGTGCATGCCGTCACGGATTGCGAGCTTGTGCTGCGGCGCGGCCGCGTGCTGGGGCTGGCGGGCGAGAGCGGCAGTGGAAAGAGCACGCTTGCGCTGGCGGCGATCCGCCTGCTCCGTGCGCCCGCTGTGATCACGAGCGGCGAGGTGCTGTTCCACTCGACGCCGGCAACCGGACAAGAGCCCACCACCACGATCGATCTGCTGTCAGCCGGCCGCGACCAGCTGCGCGACATTCGGTGGTCCGAGATTGCAGTCGTGCTTCAGAGCTCGCTCGATGCGCTGAACCCGGTGATCACCATCGGGGCGCAGTTCGAGGACATGCTTCGCGTTCACCGCCCCCACCTCTCTCGCGCTGCCCGGCTGGAGAAGGCCGCCGAGCACCTGGACCTCGTCGGGATCAACGCCGAGCGCTTGCGTTCATACGCCCACGAGCTCTCGGGCGGCATGCGGCAGCGCGTCATGATCGCGATGGCGCTCGCTCTCGACCCGCAGGTGGTCATCTTCGACGAGCCGACGACGGCGCTAGATGTCGTCACTCAGCGCGAGATCCTGGAAGAGCTCATGGGCCTGCGGGATAGGCTCGGCTTCGCCGCGCTGTTCATCACCCATGATCTCTCCCTGCTCGTCGAGCTGGCGGACGAGATTGCGGTCATGTACGCAGGCCGCATCATGGAGCGCGCCCACGCCGCTCCCCTGTTCCGCGCGCCGCGGCTGCCGTATACGTACGGCCTTCTCAACTGCTTCCCGCCGATGCACGGCAAGCGGGTGCCGATGGAAGGAATTGGCGGGTCGCCGCCGGATATCCGAAACCTGCCCACCGGATGCGCCTTTCATCCCCGCTGCCGCTGGGCGATGGCGCGCTGCTCTGTCGATGTCCCGCAGCTCGCGCCGCTCGAGGGTTCGGATCGCGAGGTCGCTTGCTGGCTGCACCGCGACGGCGCGGAGGTTCCGCCCGAGCTCGCGCGGCCCGAGCCCGCCATGGCGGGGCCTGCGGTTCCGCGGGTGAGGCAGTTGAGCGAGCTGTGAACACCTCCGCCGCCGCTGTGCTGGAAGGACGCAATCTCGTCAAGTACTTCTGGCTGAAGAAGAGCTGGGGGCCTTTCGCTCGACGGACCGCGATCCGCGCGGTGGACAACGTCTCGCTGCGGCTCGACGCGGGCAAGGTGACGGCGATCGTCGGCGAGAGCGGCGCCGGGAAGACCACTGTTGCGCGCGTGCTCGCCATGATCATCAAGCCGGACTCCGGACAGGTCTTGCTCGACGGCAAACCGGCGCCTTCTGGACGGCCACGCTCGTACGCCGCCAAGGTCCAGATGGTCCTGCAGGACCCGTTCGCTTCGCTCAACCCGGTGCACCGAGTTCGCTATCAGCTCGAGCGCCCGCTGAAGATTCACCACCTCGCCAACGGCAACACCGACGCGGCAGTTGCAGACCTGCTGCGCCGCGTGGCCCTGAAGCCACCCGAGAGCTTCACCCGCAAATTCCCTCACGAGCTGTCCGGCGGCCAGCGTCAGCGAGTTGCCATCGCGCGCGCACTGGCGGTTCGGCCGAAGGTCCTGATCGCGGACGAACCGGTCTCTATGCTCGACGTCTCGATCAGGCTCGGCGTACTCAATCTCCTCGCCGACCTTCGCGACAAAGAGCACCTCGCGATCCTCTACGTCACGCACGACATCGCGTCCGCGCGCTACCTGGCGGACACCATCGTGGTCATGTACGCCGGGCAGCTGGTCGAGGCCGCTCCCAGCGCGGTCTTGACCGACAGCCCAGCTCATCCATACGCCCAGCTGCTCCTTTCAGCCGCACCAGACCCGGACCGAGACAAGCCGCCGCACCTTGCCGGCCAGGGCTCGCCACCCAGCATGCAGGCGCTTCCGTCCGGGTGTCGCTTTCACCCGCGTTGCCCACACGTCATGGACGTGTGCAGGCGGCAAGCCCCGCCGAGTGTCGCGGTGGCCGTGGATCACATCGCCGCGTGCTGGCTTCACGTCGATCCAGCGGAGCGGGGAGGACAAGACAACGGTGTGCCGGCGGTGGCCGGCGCTTCACTCGAAAAAGAAGCGAAAAAGAGGTGAGGAAACTTGGATTTGCGTCTGGCGTTTCGGTCTCCGCCGCCATCCGGCACGAGACGAGAGAGGGGCAACCGGGTAGCCGTCAGCAATGCACGAGCCTTTAGGGCCGTGCGTCACGGAGGTGATAGATCCATGAATTGGCGTGTTGTAACAGGCGCGCTCGGCGTGGCGACACTGCTCGTCGCCGCGTGCCAGTCCGGGACGACCAACACAGCGACGTCAGGCGGCAAACCGTTGATCGCGGAGCCAACCACCGGGGTTACTTTCTCAGAAGATTTCAATCCCTACGACAACAACTCGGTCACGTCCCAAATGGGCACTAGGAGTCTGGTCAACGAACCATTGGTCGAGTTCAACCAGCTCGATGCCACCGCGGCCGGCACCCACTACTGGCTGGCGACCGCCTACGCATTCCAGAACAGCGGTAAAGACCTACAGATCACGATCCGTCAGAACGTGAAGTTCAGCGACGGCTCGGCCTTCGGTCCGGCCGACGTCGCCGCCACCTTCAAGATGATGGAGAACCCGAAGGCCAACACCCGTGGCGTTCCGACCCAGGCGTCGGACCCGACGGTCAACGGCAACAACGTGACCCTCCACTTCGCGTCAGCGCAGTACACAGGACTGTTCAACATCCTCAGCAACACCATGATGCTCAAGGCGTCGGTGGCGAACCAGATCGCGCAGAACCCGACGATGACGATCAAGGTCCCGGTGGGCACAGGGCCATTCATGCTGGCGAGCTACTCGAGCTCGCTGATCAAGTGGAAGCCCAACCCCAACTACTGGGGCGGGACTCCACCAGAGTCTGAGATTGACACCCCTTCCATCGCCACCAACGCCGCGGCGAGCGATGCGCTCGTGAGCGGCCAGCTGGACTGGGCCGGGAACGACATCCCCAACGTCTACGCCAACTACGTCAACCTCAACCCTCTGACCAACCACGCCTGGTTTGCCGCGGGCAGCACCGTAACGCTCTGGTTCAACCTGAACCCCGGCAACGGTGGCGCCACGGGAATCAATGACGTGGCGGTCCGCAAGGCGGTCAGCTACGGCGTCGACCGCAACGCTCTGGCCCTCCTCGGCGAGTCGGGCTACGAGAATCCCGCGAGCTCATCGAGCGGGCTCATCCTGCCCAACCAGAACGCCTTCCTTCCGACCGACGGCAGCATGAAGAACGATCTTTCGATCAGCGGCAGCGTGCCGGACGCCGCCACTGCCAAGGCAGACAATCTGCCGGCCGGCGCCGACGTGTACGACATCCTCACCACCGGCGGCTGGACGCCTCCGGCCACCTCCCACTACGACAGCGGCACCGGGACCTTCAAGTCAGGCGGAAACTGCGACGGCAGCAACCGGGCCAACTGCTGGACCAAGGGCGGCCAGATCATCAAGTTCTCGGTCTACGACCCGGTTCCCTTCTCCGACTACTGGGAAAACGCGGCGCTCATGTCACAGGAGCTCCAGCCCCTGGGCATGGACGTGACCACGAAGCCCGCGCAGGGCTACTCCGACTGGAACACCAACATCACCTCGAACCCCTCGGCTTGGCAGACGGCCATCCACTGGGGCAACGGCGGCAGCATCCCTTACATCCAGTTCCAGAACTGGTTCGACAGCACGGACGCAAACTCGGTCGCGCACTTCGAGGGCTGGTCCAGCGCCGCGGCTGACGCGGCTCTGCGGCAGTACGAGAGCACCGATCCTAGCGACACTGCATCCCTCTATCCGGTGGTGCAGCAGCTCGAGAAGATCATGTCGACGGACGTTCCTGGGGTTCCCCTGCTTTACGGTGCCGACTGGAACGTCTACAGCAGCGCCAAGTACACCGGATGGCCAAACCAGTCACACCCGTACATGAACCCATCGCCCAGCGACCCGCAGATGCCCTACATCCTCATGCAGCTGAAGCCGGTTGCCTGAGCACTTTGCAGATTCACGCCCACCACGGTGATGGGTGGGTCCCGTCCGGCCGGCAGCTCGCCGGCCGGACCCCCGGGCCCGCCGGCAATCGAGGAGATCGTCCATGAGAGGTGTAGCCACAGGAGTTCGCGGCGATGAGTCGGGGCTGGTCGCCCGGCTCACGCTGGAGCAGAAGGTACGGTTGCTGACAGGCGCCGACTCGTGGGCCCTCCACGGCGAGAGTGCCGTCGGCCTGCGGCCGATCATCTTCTCAGACGGCCCCGCCGGCGTGCGCGGCACCCATTTCGACGGGAACAACCCGTCCACCCTGCTGCCATGCCCGGTCGCCCTTGCCGCGACATGGGACGAAGATCTGGTCCAGCGGATCGCGGCAGAGCTTGGGCGCGAAGCGCGCGCCAAAGGCGTCGATATTCTCCTCGGTCCAACCCTGAACATAGTCCGTACGCCGC
>JBIOIZ010000128.1:0-7179 GCA_044450385.1 Candidatus Dormibacteria bacterium | reverse complement strand
TGGCGGGGGCCGCGGCGATGAAGGCGGTCGCTGTCGCACGCCGCGCGGCTGTTACCGCCTGATGGACATCGGGGTCGCCCAGGGTCAGGTCGTCGACACGGAGACGGCGCAGGAGTTCATGCGCCAGGCGCTGGAGATGGTCCAGCTGCCGGAGATGGAGGGGATTGCCAAAGAGCTCGAAGACAAATCACGCCGGTTCCAGGACGTACTTTCACCGGTTGCAGTCCGCGAGCTGTCAGACGACCGGCTCCGCGGCCTGCTGCGCACTATCTTCACCACGCGGCGACGCGCCGGGGACATCATGTCGGCGGTCGGTGCCGGCGCGCTTCGGGTGGAGCTATACCAGCTGCTCCACGGCGCCGAGCACATTGCCGCTCGCATCGACCGGTTTGACGAAGCGCTCGCCGAGATCGAGCCGGCGGTGCGCAGGGATGTCGCAGGCGAGGCGCTGCACTTCTACGACCCCGACCGGCACTGGATGTGGACTCGCTGGATGTGGGACCCCGACCTGAGAACCGGCGCGCTCCCTTTGGTGACCATGCAGGAGTTCGACCTCCAGGGAGCGACGGCGGGTGACACATACCTCAAGGTCGGAACCGCGATCGCGTTCGTGAACCAGACCGGCCGCGCCGTCGGCTTCACGCGCTATGGCAGCGAGGCGTTCGGCATCGACGTCTACCTGGCCTGCGTCTACGGCATCTACCTCTACACGATCACGCGCATGCGTATGACGCAGGAGTTCAACAAGGTGATTCCACCCCTGCCGCAGTTGGTCCGGCGCCTGCTCGGCACCCACCGCATGGAGATCTAGGAGTGTCCAAGGTCGAGCACGAGCGGGCCAACGAGCAGGAGCACCTCGAGTTCGAGGGGATGGACATTTCCGGTCACTGGAACCGGATGTTCGAGCAGCGTGTGATCTGGGAGCACGACACGAGCACGCTCGACAAGATCACGGCCATACCCGGCGCCGAGTCGCTCGGTTTCTGCTACCAGTGCGGCAAGTGCACACCCGCCTGCCCCGTCGACCACGTTGGCGACTACAGCCCTCGCAAGATCTTCCGCAAGTCTCAGACCGGCGTCGACCTCCTGACGAGCCCCGACCTGTGGCTTTGCACGACATGCATGAACTGCCTTCGCGTCTGTCCGAAGGAGGTCAACATGATCAGCATCATGCCGGCGGTCCGCGAGGTCGCGGTCGCCGCAGGCAACGTGCCGCCCGAGCTGCAGAAAGCTTTCGAGAACACGTTCAAACACGGCAACCCTCTAGGCGAGCCCGCACGCAAGCGCGCCGACTGGGTCGCTGACGCTGGAGCGCCGGTCACCGTCCTGCCCAAGGAGAAGCGGCCGGTCGACGTCCTGTTCTACGTCGAATGCTACTGGTCGTACCACCCGCGCGGCAAGGACGCCGCACGCGCTCTGGCCCGCACGATGGCCACGCTCGGGGTCGACTGGGGCATCCTCGGCCACGAGGAGAAATGCTCGTGCGACAGCCAGCGCCTCGCCGGCGAGAAAGGGCTGTTCGAGATGATCGCCGAGCAGAACATCGCTACGCTCGGCAAGTACGAGTTCAAGCGGATGGTCACCTCCGACCCGCACGCGTACAACGCGTTCCGCAACGAATACCCGAAGCTGGGTGCCGAGTATCCGATCCAGCACTACACACAGTTCCTCGCGCCGCTGATGGCTGGCCTGCCCTGGAAGCGGAAGCTCGACTACAAGGTCACTTTCCACGACCCCTGCTACCTCGGGCGCCACAACGGGGAGTACGACGCCCCGCGCGAGATGATCAAGCAGATCCCTGGACTCGAGTTCATCGAGATGTTCCGCTGCAAAGCCAACGGCTACTGCTGCGGCGGCGGGGGCGGGGGGATGTGGCTGGACAGCTTCACCGGCAATCACGTCTCGGAGCGGCTCAGCGAGAGGCGTGTCAAAGAGGCGATCGAAACCGGGGCCGAGATGCTCGTCGTCTGTTGTCCGTACGAGGTGTCCCGCTTTGAGGATGCCGTGAAGTCAACCGGGAATGAAGGCAAGCTGCTCGTCCGCGACGTGATCGAGCTCGTGGACGAAGCCCTGCACTAGGAGTCATCAGATGCACATAGCTGTGGTGTTGAAGCAAGTGCCGGACCTGGTCGAGGAGTTGGACATCGACTCCGGCGGCAAGAACATCGACCGGTCCTTTGTGAAGATGAAGATCAACGAGTTCGACGACCACGCCCTCGAGCAGGCCGTGCTGCTGAAGGAGTCGAGCGCCGCCAAGGTCACCGCCGTCGCAGTGGCCGCCGACGGAATCGACCAGGTTCTCTATGCGGCCAAGGCGCGCGGTGCGGATCGTGCCGTCAAAGTCGAGGCGGGCGATGAGCTCCTCGACTCACGGCGGGCTGCGTCCGCAATCGCCGAGGCGATCAAGCAGCTCGAATGCGACCTCGTGCTGACCGGGGTTCAGGCCGCCGACGACCTGTTCGGCCAGGCCGCTCCCTTTATCGCCGCCGCGCTTGGCTGGCCGCATGTGAGCGTCGTGAGCGGCGTCGAAGCTGGGGCGTCTACAGTCCGCGTCCACCAGGAGTACTCCGGCGGCCGCATGGCCACGCTGGAGGTCGACCTCCCTGCAGTGCTCGGTATACAGGCCGCTCCGCAGCCGCCCCGCTACGTCCCGGTCACCAAGCTGCGCCAGGCGATGGCGTCAGGAGCGCTCGAAACCGTGTCAGCCGCCGCTGGGGCAGCACCGGTCGGCTCGACCGTGTCCGGTCTTGCCAAGCCAGAGAGCGGCCGAGGAGCCGAGATGCTGGCCGGCAGCGCCGCGGAGGTGGCCGACAAGCTTGCCGCCCTGCTCGCAGAGCGGGGCCTGGTGAGAGCGTGACCATGGGCAACGTACTCATCTACGTCGAAGCGTCCGATGGCAAGGTCGCGCCTGTCACCTATGAGCTCCTCGGCGCGGCGCGGACGCTCGCGGCCGGCCTGGGAGGCCAGGTGGAGGCGCTTCTGGCGGGCGGCGGTGCGCTGGCTTCGGAGCTGGGTGGCGCCGACACGGTGATTCATGTCGATCATCCGTCACTGTCGCCCTATGTGCCCGAGGCGCATGTGGCGGTGCTCGCCGAAGCCGTCCGCCTGCGAAACCCGCTGGTCGTTCTGGTCGGCAACACCACGATCGGCATCGACCTCGCCGCCGGCGCCGCGGCCGCGACCGGCCGCCCATTGGTCTCGTACTGCGTCGGCCTCGAAGCCGGCGGGGGAGCGGTGGTCGCGAGGAGCCAGCTGTACGGCGGGAAGATCATCGCCCACCACGCGGACCGATTCACCGGCGGTGTTCGCGGTCGTCGGCGGATCGTTCCCGGACGGGCCTGGACGGTCTGGCGGCAAGGGCGCGCAGGAGACGATGGATCCCCCCGGCTCGCTGGCATCGCTGCACAGCCGATTCGTCGGCGCCACTGCACCGGGTGGTGAGGGCGTCGACATCACCAAGGCGGAGCGGCTCGTCAGCGTCGGCCGCGGCATCGGCGGTCCCGAGAACATCGAGCTGGCGGAAGAGCTGGCCAAGGCACTTGGTGCCGAAATCGGAGCCTCGCGCCCGGTCTGCGACAGCGGCTGGCTGCCCAAAACGCGGCAGGTCGGAAAGTCGGGCATGTCGGTCAAGCCCAAGCTCTATTTCGCGGTCGGCATCTCGGGCGCCCCCGAGCACCTCGAAGGGATGCGCGACTCGGAATTGATCGTGGCGGTCAACTCCGACGCCAACGCCCCGATCTTCAAGGTCGCGCACTTCGGGACCACCTGCGACCTCTTCGACCTGCTGCCGGCCCTGACCGAGCGCCTCAAGGCAAGGGCCGGATAGAGGGAAGATGCCGGCCAAGACGATCGTCCTGGCGATCCTGACCGCCGCCACGCTGTCGTGGTCCGGATACCGGTTCTACCTGCTTCTGCGGCCGGTGTTCCACTCGCCCTGGGAGAACCGCTTCGACCAGATTCCGCGGCGGATCTGGGGGGTGGTCACCAACATCGGCCTCCACGCCCGGCTGCTCAAGATCCCGTACTCAGGCCTTCTGCACCTGATGATCTTCAGCGGCTTCGTCATCCTTTTGACGGGCATCGTGCAGGCTTTCGGAGAGGGCTTCATTCCCGGCTTCAGCCTCGCCCCGATCGGCGGCCACACCTGGATCGCGTTGGTGCAGGACCTCTTCGACGTGATCGTCATGGTTGGCCTGGCGATGGCGGCGTTCAACCGCTACGTGCTCCGGCCAGACCGCTTCAAGGGCTCCAACGAGCGCGACGCCACCATCGTGTTGCTGCTGATCTTCGCTGTGGTGTTCGACATGCTCATGCAGAACACCTTCCGTGTCGCCTCAGGCGGCGATCCGTCGGCGTCGTGGCGGCCGGTGAGCTCGGCCCTGGCCGGCTTCTTCGGGCTGTTCGGGCTCCACGGCGCCGCGGCCAGGCCTGTCGCGGAGTTCTTCTACTGGACGCACGTGCTGGCCATCCTCGCATTCCTCGCGTACATCCCGACTTCGAAGCACCTTCACATCTTCGTGGGCATCCCCAACGTCTTCTTCCGGGACCTATCGCCAAAAGGCGTACTGCCTAGAGCGGACACCTCCAAACCCTCCATCGGCCTCAAGGATGTCGAGCAGCTCGGGTGGAAGCAGAAGCTCGACCTCTACGCGTGCACCGAGTGCGGGCGCTGCCAGGCGGTGTGCCCTGCGCACGCCGCCGGCCAACCGCTCTCGCCGAAGCTCCTGATCATGGATCTGCGCGACGCCCTGCTCGATGAGGAAGGGATCGGCGGGCACGTCAAGCACGGCAATGGACATCGCGAGCTGCTCGGAGGCTCGATCCAGGACGCGACGCTATGGGCATGCACCACGTGCCGCGCGTGCATGGAGGTCTGCCCTCTGCACATCGAGCATGTGCCCAAGATCGTCGACATGCGACGGCAGCTGGTCGAGCTTGGCCGCATGGAGCCCAAGCTGCAGGACACCCTGGCCAGCCTCGCCCAGTACGGCAACTCTTTCAACCAATCCGAGCGCATGCGTGCGCGGTGGACCAAGGACGTGGGGTTCGCGATCAAGGACGCGCGCAAGGAAGCGGTGGACGTGCTCTGGTTCGTCGGCGACTTCGCATCGTATGACCCTCGTGTCCAGCGTCATACCCAGGCGGTCGCCCGCGTGCTGCACGAGGCCCGGGTCGACTTCGGGATCCTCTACGAGTCCGAGCGGAACAGCGGCAACGACGTCCACCGCGTCGGTGAGGAAGGCCTGTTCGAGATGCTGGCCCAGCACAACGTGGACGTGCTCTCCAAGTGCACGTTCAAGCGGATCATGACCACCGACCCGCACAGCCTGAACGCCCTGGGCCAGGAGTACCAGTCGTTTGGCGCCCGCTACAACGTGGTTCACTACACGCAGCTCTTGCTTGAGCTTCTGGAGAGCGGAAAGCTGAAGCTTGCGGGACCGATCGGCAAGGTGGCCACGTATCACGACCCGTGCTATCTCGGCCGCTACAACAACGGCTTCGACGCGCCACGCGAGGTGATGAAGAAGCTCATGGTCCGCGTGCACGAGATGGGCCGCTGCCGCGAGAACAGCTTCTGCTGCGGCGCCGGCGGCGGGCGCATCTGGATGGACGACAAGGGGATCAAGGAGCGGCCGAGCGAGAACCGCATCAAGGAGGCTGTCGCCCTGGGTGACGCGAAGTATTTCGTGGTCGCGTGCCCCAAGGACGTGGTCATGTACACCGCGGCCGTCCAGGCGCTGGGCATGGAAGATCGGATCGAGGTCAAGGACATCATCGAGCTGGTCGAGATGGCGCTCGACCCACACCTGGTGGCGGTGGGATGAACAAACTCGACCGCAGCGCACTGGGTGACGCTCTCGCCGAGCGGGTGCTCTCGCTGGCGCGAACCACCCAACGGCTGCAGGCTTTGGAGGATTACCGCGAGCCGAACGATCACGTCGTGGGGCAGCCGGACGCCGAGGCGGTCCTGCGGCGCGCCCTGCTGGTGCTGAGCAGTCGTGAAGCGTTTGAGCTTGCCCGCCGCATCGCAGCCAGCGAGCAGGTGGCCGCCGGCGATGATTTCGCACACGCCGGCCTCGTGATCTGGGACCCGGGGTCCGACTCGATGCGGCCGACACCACTCCTAACGGAGCTGATTCGCGTGTTCGAGTCGGCTGTGAAGGAGGCGGAGCTGGAGAGATGAGGTGTCCCTACTGCGACGAGGATGGCACACGCACCGAGCTTCACGCTCACCTCGTGAGCGCGCACAAGGACAGCCTTCAAACACGTCACGACGGCGACCGCATGTTCTTCGACGTGAACTGCCCGCTCTGCGCCGAAGGCATGACTCGCGAGGTCAACCCTCGCGGGCGCGACCAGGCGTTCCTCGAGAAGTTCGCGGACGAGATCCGCATGGTCGGATACGACCTGCTGCTCTACCACTGGGAGACGCACGAGGAATCCGGGGTTACCGTCGAGGACGCAATCTGATGATGACGACCATCAACAACTGCAACATCCCGGATGACCTCCTGTACCAGGTCGACAAGCATGTCTGGGTCAAGCGAGACCCGGACGGCACGGCCCGGATCGGCATGACCGATCCGGCGCAGAAGCTGGCGGGCAAGATCATCGTCGTCACACCTAAGAAGGTGGGTCGCACGATCACTCGAGGACAGAGCGTGGGCACCGTGGAATCATCGAAGTGGGTGGGACCGATCCCGAGCCCACTCTCCGGCGAGATAGTTGCGGTCAACGAGGTCCCGCTTGCCCAACCGACGGCGCTCAACGCCGACCCCTACTCGAACTGGATCGTCAGGCTCGCGCCCAGCAACTGGGAGGAGGAGGCGAAGGAACTGGTGACCGGAGAGCAGGGGGTGGAGGCCTACCGCGCGCTGCTGCAGGCGGAGGGCATCGACTGCGGGACGTGACGAGATGGAGATTCCAGAGCAGGTCTACCAGGGTTGTTGGGTTCCACCCGAGCTGTCCTATGACGTCGAGCGCGACGTCTGGGCGCGCTTCGAGGAGGACGGCACGGTGACGCTGGGGATGACTGATGTCGCACAGACGAAGGCCGGAAAGCTGGTGAGCATCCTGTTCAAGGCGCCGGGCAAGGTGCTGCGGGGCGGCCAGAGCGCAGCGACGATCGAGAGCGCGAAATGGGTCGGCCCGTTCCCGACCCCGCTGTCAGGTGAGATC
>JBIOIZ010000127.1:0-7258 GCA_044450385.1 Candidatus Dormibacteria bacterium | reverse complement strand
GCACCGGGGGGTTGCCGTCCCACGGCATGGCTATTGAAGGGGAGAGCAGTCGTGGAGCTTGCGGACGATCGTGTGCCTTCAGGCCTTACCCAGGAGGGGGTCTGGAGCGAAGTCGAAGTGGGGGCGGTCGAGCTCGTAGGGGAGTCGCAGGCTAAGCCTGTTGTCGGGCCCGCCGTTGTGCGCGACGCGAAGTCGCGCCCATGGCCGTTGATCCTATCTGTGGCTACGTTTGTCGTCGACATGCTCGCAGTGACCGTGAGCTGCCTCCTTGCTAAGTCTCTCGCGCACGCGATGGCCGGTGGAGGGTTCGAATCGACCAACTCCGTAATCACGTCGCGCATTCTCCTCACGCTTCCCGTGTGGCCTGTGATCTTCACGATCTACGGCCTATACGACCTCCGCCGACCCACCCACGCAACTGCCGAGTTGCAGCGCCTCTTCAATGGCGTGCTGATGTCCGTGCTTCTGGTCGTGATGATCACGTTCCTGGCAAGCATCGACATTTCGCGTGATTTCGTCGCCTTGCTCTCCGTGTTCAGCCTTGTGGCCGTTGTCGCCGGTCGGCTCGTGACGCGACGCCTTTCGCACATGCTGAATGCGCGCTCAGTCACAAGCCAGATAACCCTGATCGCGGGCACCAACGACGAGGCGCGCGCACTCGCTCGCACACTGCAACGCCGTCCCTGGATGGGGTATCGGGTGCGCGGTTTCGTCGAGGTCACGCAATCCGGGCTCGACGTGATGGACGGCCTCCCGGTCTTCGGCACCGTCGACAACATCGCCGAGATTAGCAGGGAGCATGGCGTGCAGTCGGTAATCATTGCCGGCAGCGCCGCCGGTGGATCGACGTTGCAGTCGATCGACAGCGCTCTGGCGACCGATGTCACGGTTCGGGTTTCGCCTGGACTGGCCAACCTCGGAGCGGCCAGAATCGTTCTTGAACCAATCGACGGGATGGCCCTCTTTTCGTTGCGGCGGCATCGTTTCTCGCGCCGTCAGCGCTTCGTGAAGCGAATCCTTGATGTGGGCGTGACCTCGGTTGCACTCGTGATCGCCGCGCCGTTCATGATCGCCATCGCGCTTGCGATCAAGATCACCAGCCCCGGCCCTGTCCTGTTCAGGCAGCGGCGTGTCGGCGCGCAGGAGCGCGAGTTCACCATCCTCAAGTTCCGCACCATGGTGGTCGGCGCGCACGCACAGCGAGACGCTCTGAGCAATGAGGCCGACGGCCTGCTCTTCAAGATGCGACGTGACCCGCGCGTCACCAGGGTTGGCCGGTTCCTTCGCAAGACCTCGCTCGACGAGTTGCCTCAGCTCTTCAACGTTCTGCGCGGTGAGATGAGCCTGGTCGGGCCGCGTCCTGCGCTGCCCGAGGAGACCGCTCGATACGCGGAGTCCCAACGCGGCCGCCTGCGGGTCAAGCCTGGAGTGACCGGGCTCTGGCAGGTCAACGGTCGGCACGATCTCGCGTTCGAGGACTATGTGCGGTACGACCTGTTCTACGTCGAGAACTGGTCGCTGACCATGGACCTCTACATCCTCGCGAAGACGATTCCGGCACTGCTCACAGCGCGCGGCTCGTACTGATCAGTCGTATCCTCTGGCTGCGAGGGCGCTCGCGAGCATCCGGCTGAGCTGGTCGACGTCTTCGGCTTTGAGGTCACGGCGAAACGCGTCGGAACGTGATGCCGTGAAGGTGTGACGTTCGAAGCCTCGCTCGAACTCCGCGTCCCAGGGCAAGCCGCTGAAGTCGAGCATCTTTGCGAACGCGGTCCGCGGACTTGCCGCCACGTCCTCGTAGCGAACTTCGAGCCAGTCGACCGCCGGAATCGCCTTGCGCGCGCCGTCAAACGCATCGATCAATATCTTCCAGAGCAGGCCGGCGAGCACGACGAACGAACGGCCCGAGTCCTCCCATTCGGCAGCGAGGTCGGCGGGCAGCGGACCCCATTGCCAGTGGTCCGGACCCTCGAAGCCGTGCCACCAGGGCATCTGCAACCACGAGTTCGCCACCGCCCGCCCATCGCGCACGACGTGGATGAAACGTGCCGACGGGAACACGCCACGGATGAACCCTGCGCGCGGCCAGCCTGTGAACTTGTGCAGGAAGGTGTCGGTGCGCTGCGCCTGGGCACGGTCGTTGAAGAACGCGGCAAAGCGGCGCTCGAGCCATGGCGTGACGTCACCGGCGACGAGGTCGCGAAGGGGCGACACGATCAGCGGCGACACATCGCGGGAGAGCACTCGGTAGGCTTCCGACGGCGCATACCGGATTCTCGATTTCTGGGTCACCGCAGCCGGGAGGCGTCGATACAGCGGGCCGTTCCAGCGTCCGGCGCTCACCGGAAGGTTGAATCGATCCTCGAGGTTTGACACGAACCCTACCGATGGGTGCCGGCAGAGGACCTCCTCGACGAGCGTCGATCCGCAACGCCCGGTGCCGAGAACGAAAACGAATCGCGACGCCCCGGCGTCAGGCGTAGCCACGCTTGCTCAGCTCGCCGGCCTGCACTTCCTCGATGGTGGTGACCACCTCCGGAGGCAGCCCCTTCTTCCACGAGTCATTCCGGTTCCTGAACTCAATTCGCTCTATGTCGCGCCGCCAGGTCGCATCGTCGTCGAGTCCGGCAAATTCGGCGACGCGCTCGATGGTGCGCACCGGTTCGGCGGTGAATTCCTCGTACGTCAACCTGAGAACCTGGTTGGGGTTCAGCTCGCCGATGCCCGAGTCGATCGCGCGAACTTCCTCCACCCAGTTTCGCGCGCACATCTCCCAGGGATCGCGCCCGTCGTCACGCCACGCCTTGGGCGTGCCGCCGTACCACCAGACAATGCTCGATTCCCACCAGTCGACTCGGGAGAGGGACACCGCCACGGCGCGACCGTCACGGGTGATGTCGACAAAGCGCGCGTTGGGAAATGCGGTGGCAAGCAGTGGGATGCGACGGACGTTGGCGATGCGCTTGTTGATGAAGTGCGTGCCGCCGCCCCAGCGCATCGTGCCGAACACGGCCCGGCGCAACTCGCGAGCGGCGTTCATGCTCACGGTCTCGCTGGAAACGGTATCGGGGATCCCGCACGCCGCGTACACCGGTTCGCCTTCCACCGGCATCGGATAGAGGCGATCGCGAAGCTTGCGTGTTCCCGAATACACGTAGGCGTTGGATCCGCCGGAGAACCAGACGCGGCGGCGACGCTCTGGCGTCAACCTCGCAAAATGGTTGGTAACACTCACCGCTGGATGTCGCGGCAGGCGCCGCAGGTAGTTGTTGAAATAGGCCGCGTCAGGATGCAGGCACAGTCCTTTATAGAGAAGACTTGTGCCGGATCGAGCAGCGCCGATCAAGAATGTGGGCGGTCGTCGATCGTTGTTCACCGATGCACGATTCTCGCACAGGGGTCATTTCCCACTGAACGAGCAACGCGCTTCGTTGACGTTCCGTTACGATGATTTGTCGCCAGGCGATGACCTATCGGCCCCCGATCCACCTCGACAAAGACGGTCTGGAGGAGCCCGCCAACCCGGACCCATTGCCGGTACTGGTCGCCAAGCGGGCAGGTCCTCTCAAGATCGCGGGGTTCGTCCTGCTGTTCGTGTTGCTTTCACTGCTCGCATTCGCTTTCTTTCTCGGGATCGCGATCGGCGTGACCATCATGGTTGCCCTGATCCTTCCGAAGCAGGGCTACCTGGACCTGATCGCCCCAGTTGTCGGAGTGGGTGTGGCCAGCCTGTGCTTCGGTGCTGCGTCTCGCTTTCGCAAGGGGATGTTCAAGAACCGCTACGGCCTGTTCCGCCGGCCACCACGCGAGGTGGGCAAGCCGCCCGCGAGGCGGCGCTAGTCACTCCCCCGGGAGGCAGCGTCGCGGCCCCGCTGGGCCGCGCGCCGCCGTCACCGGTTGTGCCCTCAGACGGGCAGCACCGTTCGCTTGAAGTTGGCATTCGTCACAAACGCGAACGAGCAGTAGATCGCCGCGATCGCAGTGAGCAGAGCAAGGATGCCCGAGATCTGGTTCCAACCTGCGCTCGGCGCGCTCTTTGCCCAGAAGGCAATCGCCAGTGTGATGAACGTGAGAGCGAGCAGGAAGAACACCAGCGACACGCCGCGTGACGCCCCGCCCAGCGATGCGATGAACATGTAGGCCGTGAAGATCCCCCATGCAAGCGCGTACAGGCCGAGGATCGGGGTCGGATCCTTGGGAAGCAGCGGCGCGAAGGTCGTGTTGATCAGCACGAAGCTGAGCCAGAACAACCCGTAACTCGTGAATGCAGTTGCCCCGAACGTGTTACCGACCTTGAACTCCCACATCCCGGCCAGGATCTGTCCGACGCCACCGAACGCAACTGCCATTGCCAGCACCACTGCTGCCGACCCGGCCGTCGGCGTTCCAGGGGCCGCCGTGATGAAGCCCGCGTTGATGGCCCCGAGCAACAGCGTCGTCATGCCGAAGCCGATCAAACCCAGCGGCGCTGGGTTTGCGACCGGTGCCACCGACTCCGCCACATAGGGCGGGCCAGTCGAAACTGCGGTTGCCATAGGTTTGTAGCCCTCCAATGAGTCCGGAGCCATTCGCACTCCGGGCGCGTGTTCGAAATCGAACTTGTCCCCCACTGCGACGGATCTACTGTTCTTTGGCTTCCTCCTCCGTGGCGCGTCGCTGGAGATCCGCGACGATGCTCGAGTCAGCGAGCGTCGTGGTATCGCCGAGCTTGCGGTTCTCGGCGATGTCGCGGAGCAGGCGACGCATGATCTTTCCGCTTCGAGTTTTCGGCAGGTCTGGTGTAAACGCGATCCACTTCGGTTTGGCGATGGGGCCGATCAGCTTGGCGACATGGTCGCGCAGCTCGGCGATGAGCTCGGTGGACTCCGTATAGCCGGCGCGCACCGTGACGAACGCCGAGATCGCCTGGCCCGTCTCCGGATCGCTCTTGGCCACGACCGCGGCTTCCGCCACAGCCGGGTGATCGACCAGCGCCGACTCCACCTCGGCGGTTGAGATGCGATGGCCGGCGACGTTCATGACGTCGTCGACCCGGCCCATGAACCAGAAGTACCCGTCCTCGTCGATGCGGGCACCGTCGCCTGCGAAGTACTGGTCTCCGAAGCGGTTCCAGTACGTCTCCCTGTACCGCTCGTCATCGCCCCAGATACCGCGCAGCATTCCCGGCCACGGCCGGGTCAGGGTCACGTAGCCGCCTCCACCCAGCGCAACCGGCGTGCCGGTCTCGTCGACCACCGCCGCACCGACGCCGGGGAGGGGCTTGGTCGCCGACCCCGGCTTGAGCACGGTCACTCCGGCAAGCGGCGCGATCATGATGCCGCCGGTCTCGGTCTGCCACCAGGTGTCGACCACCGGGGTGCGGTCGCCGCCGATGTGCTTGCGGTACCACATCCACGCCTCAGGGTTGATCGGCTCGCCCACCGTGCCCAGCAATCGCAGGCTCGAGAGGTCATGGGAGTCGGGGAGCTCCGGCCCCCACTTCATGAAGGTGCGGATCGCGGTGGGCGCGCAGTACAACACTGTGGCCCGGTACTTCTCGATGATCGCCCACCAGCGGTCCTTGGTCGGGTAGTCGGGCGTGCCCTCGTACATGAGCGAGGTGACCCCGTTGCCCAGAGGGCCGTACACGATGTAGGAGTGCCCGGTGACCCAGCCGACGTCGGCGGCGCACCAGTAGACGGTGTCCGGCTGGATGTCGAACACCAGGTCGTGGGTGAACATGGCGTAGAGCAGATAGCCACCGGTGGTGTGCTTGATGCCCTTCGGCTTGGCGGTGGTTCCCGAGGTGTAGAGGGTGAACAGGAGGTCTTCGGACTCCATGTGCTCCGGCTCGCAGGTGTCGGACTCGCCTTCGACGATGTCGTGGTACCAGTGGTCACGACCTTCCACCATCGGCACGTCATTGCCGGTGCGGCGGACGACCACGACGCTCTTGACGGTCGGGGCACCTTCGCAGGCCTCGTCGACGCTGCGCTTCAGAGGAACGATCCCGCCACGGCGCCAGCCCTCGTCCGCAGTGATGATGGCCACGGCCTCGGCGTCATTCATCCGATCGCGAACCGCATCGGCGCTGAACCCGCCGAAGACCACCGAGTGCGCCGCCCCGATCCGGGCGCACGCAAGCATCGCCATGGGTAGCTCCGGGATCATCGGCATGTAGATGCCGACGCGGTCACCCCGCTTGATGCCGAGCTTGCGAAGCGCATTGGCCAGCTTGCAGACCCCGGAGAGGAGGTCCGCGTAGGTGATGGTGCGAGCGTCGCCCTTCTCGCCCTCGAAGTGATATGCCACCTTCTCACCCCGGCCCGCCTCGACGTGTCGGTCGAGGCAGTTGTACGAGACGTTGAGCTGGCCACCAAGGAACCACTTGGCGAACGGCAGGTTCCACTCCAGGACCGTGTCGAACGGCTTGAACCAGGTGACGTACTTCTTTGCCTGCTCAGCCCAGAACGCCTCGGGGTCGGCGTCAGCGGTCTCGTACAGGCTCAGGTCCTTCACCTTCGCCTTCGCGAGGAATTCCGGGCTCGGAGCAAACGTGCGTCGCTCGTCGAGCAGGGTGTCGATTGTTTTGGCCCTCTCGCTCATCGCGACCTCCTGGACGGCGTCCGGCGGAAATAATTGCCGCGCATTAATTGCACTAGTGCGCCTGCTTAGGCAAGCACTTCGGGACATTCGTCCCTATGCCTTTCAGGGCATTTCCGCCGTACGCACTGGTTGGCCGCCCGACCAGGGCTGCCTGCCACTCCCACGTGCATCGCTGTGCTTCCTGGTCTTCTCAGTGATGAACGCGGGTCGGCGATCTACAACGGGCAGTGGGTGCAGATACCGATCGTTGTCCCCATACGGCCTTCCCGCCGGCTACTGGAACCTCGTCTGCTCGGTGACTCCTGGAACCGTCGCCGGCGACACGTTCCCCGTCCAGGTCGGTTTCAATGGCACCCCGGACCACCTGCTTCCGTAGTCTCTGCGCTCACAGCGAACTCTGAGCCTTCGCTCAGATCGCCGTGAGCAGTGGGCGGCAGGGTGTGGTCATGGCCTCCCGCCCCTTCTTCGACGATGCCCCGCCGGCACCGCCCGCCCTGCCCGCGCCACCACGGGTCCGGCGAGGCGGCGCGCGCAGCGATGTCCCGCCCGTCCGGTGGGCCTGGTCGCTGGTGCGCGGCCGTCAGGAGGATGCGGCGTGGGTTCGTCCCTCCCTGATCAGCCTGCTCGGGATTGCCGCCCTCCTCTACCTTTGGGATCTCGGTGCGTCGGGGTG
>JBIOIZ010000126.1:0-7266 GCA_044450385.1 Candidatus Dormibacteria bacterium | reverse complement strand
GTTCGCGTCGACCAACAAGGTCTACGGGAAGCTCGAGCACAACAACGGTGCCTGTAAGGAGACGCAGCCGATCGACTTCCACAGCCCGTACGGCTGCAGCAAGGGCGCCGCCGACCAGTACGTCAGGGACTACGCGCGATGCTTCCACATGAACACGGTGGTGCTGAGGCAGAGCTGCATTTACGGAGCACACCAGTACGGAACCGAAGACCAGGGTTGGGTGGCGCATTTCGTCCATTCGATCCTCAACGGCCGGGCGCTGACCATCTACGGAGACGGAACGCAGGTCCGCGACCTTCTGGATGCGCGCGACCTCAGCGCCCTGTATGAGTTGGCCGTCGAGAAGATCGACCAGACGCGCGGCGAGATCTACAACGTGGGCGGCGGGCCCGAGAACCAGCGCAACCTGCTGGAGGTGATCGACCAGATCGGCGAGCTCACCAACACCAAGCCTCAGTTCACCTTCGCCGATTGGCGCGAGGGGGACCAGGCTTACTACGTGAGCGACGTTACCAAGGCGAAGAAGGATCTCGGATGGGAGCCCTTAATCGGGTTTGACAGTGGACTTCGAGACCTGATCGAGTGGGCTAGATCGACCCCTCCGCGCTGAGCTGGCCCTACTCCTCGTCCCACGCAATCCTCTTAGCGAGAATGTCATTGCCCCGACGCAACGCCGCTCCCAATTTGTCCGTTAGCGCCTCCCTCGTTGCGGCGAACCAAGCCGGTCGCAGGCACCAGATCACGAGCATGAGCACGAGCCCGGCCGAACTCAGCCAAGGCGCCCACATCCAAACACTGGGTGAATAGTCGAACTGCAGTCGCGAACCGGCAGTAACCTGATCCAACCTCACCAACATGTAGTCCATCTCTGAGGGCACGATGGCCACTTGCTGGCGCCTCCCAGACGCGTCGATGACACTCGCCGACCATTCGGGAAAGTCCGACTCGCGAAACAAGACCCATGTCGGCCCTGTCGACGGCTGAAGTGGCAGAACAGCCTGCTCATCGTTCGGCCAACTCGGCGACAGACGTCCCTGTCCAGCCGTCGCGGGATCTGTACTCGCCAGGTCCGCACGGTTCAAGTCCAACGCCCAAGCAAATCGATCAGCGAGGAACTGCAGCTCCGCGTCAGATCCCTTCGAGACGGCATGAGCAGCCAGGTTCATCCCCGACCAGAAGAGCCGGCCACGACCCCTTATCCACCCCGCAGCAACGACTCGCGAGCCAACCCGGACAACACCTACAGCCGAGCCCCGGACGCCAGACACGGCGGCGCTCGACGCACCCCATGCGCCTGTGCCATACGTCATGCCACCCCAGCCGGCGGCAGGAACCCCATCAACAGTCACCAATGCGCTCGGATCCAGCGGCCCCCAGGACAGCTGTGAGACCGGCAGCGCAGCCGGCGCAGCGCCCCCGCCGCCATCCCAATCGGGGTTGACGTACTGCCATCCCGTCTCGACGTACGCCGCGCCACCCGCCGTGACGTACTGGTCAACAGTTGACCATGCCGCCGACCGATCGTGGTACCGATAACCCAGTAGCACGATCATCGAATAATTCCGCAGCTCGGAGATAGGGTAGTCGTCGATGTATGGCGAGCTACCGCGTACCAGCCACGCTGAAGCGCTGGGCAAGACTCCACCAACTGCCAGCTTGAACACTGTGTTGTAGACGTCCGAGGCACTCGTCTGGCTCGCGCCTACCACCAGCACAGCGCGGCCGCCGGGCCACTCTGAAGCGATGCCAGTCGGCGCCGGATTCACAAATGCCTGCGCGGACGCGCCGCTGGTATCCGGGCCGCCCAATACCTGTTCCCATCCCATTGCTCGATAGGCGTCGCCCGCGGAGGCCTGTGACGGAGCCAGGGCAACCGCATCGATACCCAGGGCCGATGCCAGCTCCTTCTTCGCAGCGATTGCCCGGCTTCCAGAGCCGAGCATCGTGTCCTCCATGAATGAGTAGAGGCTGCGCGACGGCAGCGCCTGAGAGGCATATGTCTCCGCCTGCGACCCACCGCCAGTCAGCTCGCGGAACGCCATGTTGTACTGAAAGAAGTCGCTGTTCAATTCGGCGCGCTCGGGCGGCGTGGGGAACACCGATTGCAGAGAGGCAAGTACCTGGGCTCGCCGTACACAATCAGGCGTGAAGCAACCCACCTGAACAGGGCGCCAGTAAGCCGCGTCGACAATCTGCTGCCACAGTGGAGCGAACTGAGCTGCGCACGCTGGATCTGCGGCGTTGCCCGAGCTGCACCATGCGTCAGTTGTTGAGACCAAAGCGTCGTCGCCCGAACTCCAAACGCCTCCGTGCCAGACCGCCGCCGAACATACCGGTGCCTTAGACCCGCCACCGGTACATGCGGCGGCCAACTCCGCCACCGAATACTTCGACGTCAGCAGGGCAGACTCGCAGGCCGGCGATCGCCTAGGTACATCCGGCGCGCAGATGTCGTTCAGATGGCGGGCCCAGATGTCGCGAAGGTCTGCAGCCGTTTGGCCGGCCGATGGTCCATAAGCGAGCCAGTTCGATTCACCTGCAGACCGCGTGGCGAATACGGCAACGCCGGTCCCAAGCAGCAAGGTAGCCACGAGCGCACCCAGCACCCGGGCGGCAGCCTTGGCGGGGCGGACTGCCCGACCTCGTGCGAGCCTGCCGGCGGCCCAGCCGATTAGCCCCTGCGCGGCCGCGTACATTCCCGCGCCCGCAAGGATTGGAACCGCGAACTCGAGGAGCACTGCCATGGGGCGTTTGACCACTTCGAGGAACAGCTGAGCGCTGGGCACAATGCTCAGTGGTGCTTCGATCCATGCCTGAGTCATGAACAGCAGCCCGGCGCCGGCCAGCACCGCGAAGACGCGTGCGCGTCCATCCCGCCACGCCCACACCACCCCGACCAGCGCGGGGAGAGTCACGGCCGGCGATAGCGAAAGCCGGTCTGCGGCCGACCTGTAACCAAGCGGACCGAGCTGCAGCAACGACGGCAAGTTGAGCAAGGACAGCGACGAAAGCGTGAAGCCGGCTGAGGGCGACCGTGCACCGGTTACGACAAGGAAGTCGACCGACGGCAGGATCCAGATCAACTCAAGGGCGAGCGTCCCCAGCACCAACATCGGGACAGCCGCCATCCACCATCGCCGCCGGCTGCCAGGATGACCAAAGAAAGGCGCGGGGTGCGGTTCTGACACGGTGCCTCGTCGCCTGCTCGCCGCAAAACCGTAGGCAACGATTACGAGCAGCGGTGCGGGAAAGATCTCGGGCGAGACGATTCCCATCAGGGCGCTGCTCCCTACTGCAAGTGCCGCCGCCACCCGGAAGCGCCAGCCTCGGTCGCCCGAGAGCCACGTCCAAAAGAACCAATCGATCGCGATCACGGCGGGCATGAAAAAAGCGGTCCCCATCACGTTGGCGTACAGGCCGAAGTCAATGAAGTACGCCCAGGCGAAGGGGCTGATCAGGTAGAGGACCGCCGCAGCGAATCCGGCGATCGGCCTCCGGATGCGCAGCGCGAAAAAGAGGTACACGCCTGCAGCACAAACAGGTTGGAGCAAGAACTGCACAACCTGGAGGCCGCCGGCCACGTCCAGCCCCAGCCCACGCGCGCTGGCGACAGCGATCCAGTGTGGGAGCAGTGGATAGATCGACCTGTACGGGACACCTGAAACGTCCCATCGGTACCACCACGGGAGAGACGGCCAGGTTTCGGACACCCAAGTGGCTAGGTGCAAATGCCAGAGCCCGTCGCCGCCCTGCACGCCGCCCCAGAGGATCCGCCACCCGGTGATGTATGTGAAGCCCAGCGACGCCGCGACCACGAGGGCTCCAACCAGGAGGGCCCAGGCCCACCTGCCCGCGACGATCAATCCCGGACGCAGGTGAAGTGCCCGACGCCTGAGGGGACCCTCCGCATCAATCGCGACTCGTACCAACCGAATGCGGCCGCGCCGTTTTTTACCCCTCGCAGTACGGCGCCCGCCACATCGCGCCTGCCTGTCAGGTAGTCCTCGACCGAGGTGGACGCCGGCCCGCGCAGTTCCAGGAAGCTGAAGTACCCGATGTCCACCAACGAGTAAAGCCAATGGAAGCTCCACTGGACGCGGCGCACAGGCAAGCCAGCGGCCGCCGCCATCACCTCGAACCGGCGCGCGTCAAACAGCTGGATGTGGCCGCAGTGGTGGAGCTTTGCCTTCCAGCCAAAGCGGGTCACCAGCCGGTAAAAGGTCCACGGCTGGACTTCCAATGGCAGGACGATGTGAAACAAACCGCCTGGACTCAGGACTCTGTGAATCTCGCGTAGCACCGCGGCAGGATCCTCCAGGTGCTCCAGGACGTCGAGCATCACCACCGCCGACATCGATCCGTCCTGGTACGGCAGAGACTCGGCCGGCGCCAACTGGAAGTCGAGCCCCGGACCCGCCAGGCGGGCCGCCTCAAGCGCGCCCGCGCTGACGTCCACCCCGTGAAGGCGCAGATCGGGCCGGCTCTCCGCGATGGCGCGGACCACGTTGCCCGCACCACAGCCGATGTCGACCACATCCCCCTCGATGCCACGCAGCGCGTCGAGCAGGAGTCGAAGCTTCAGTCCCTGGACGAACGCGGGCCGGGGCTCGATACGCGATGAACCCCATTGTTTGGATTCGTAGTCGAAAGCGGCGGGCCCTTCGCTCACGCCCGGGCCGCCTTGACCGCCGCTGCGCAATCGGCGGCTGTCGGTTTAGGTGCGTCCACCTCGTATAGCACCCAGCCGTATGTGGGGATCTGTCCAGCAGCCGAAAACCAATCCGGGTGGTCGGCGACGAACGCCACGTAATTGGGGCTCTGCGTTTGATCTACCACCAAAAGCCGCGTCTTTGTATCGGACAGCCAGCATTGCATCAACACGCTCGCCACCGCCGGGTGGTCGGCGTATGCGTATCCGGAGGGCAGATAGTAGAAAGGATCGTACAGTTGCCCCACGATGCGGCTGCCTTCCACGCCGTCGAAACGAGCCAGCACATAGGTCAGGTCGGGCTTGGTCGGCGGCACGTTCAGCACACCGCCTCGATTCTGAGGCTGCTGATAGACGCCGCCGATGATCTGACCTGCGCTTAGAGTCTGCGCCCACGTCGATGCGGTTGATCGGTAGACAGACAAGATAGGCATCCACGCTGCTTGCGCCGCGATCAGGATCAGAGCTCCGGCCGCCGCAGCGAAGGGTAATGCCCAGCGCGATCCAACCCATTTCGGTAGCAGGTAAAAGAGGATGATCGCGCCGAGCACTCCAGCGAATTCGTATGGGAAGTCGAAGAAGCGGATGTACCAAAACCACCATACCCACGACTTGAGGTACGCCGTGAAGCCGAGTGTGCCTGCAGTAAACACCCAGTAGCCGAATCCGAACGTCAAGAACATGTAACCGATCGGCCTCTTCCACAACGTCCAAGCCAAACCGAGCACCGCTAGTGCAAGAATCACGCCCAAGACCGGGCGCACTGTAACCTGGTCGGGCGTCAGCGTTGTCTCGAACTCCCACCGGCCGAGGGCATTGTTGAAGAAGTTCTCTGACAGCGGATAGATCGGGTTGCCCGTGCGATCTAACAGAACCTTCATATAGACGGCCATCGGAAGAACCCCCCCGATGATTACGAGGACCCGCTGCTGCACCCCCTCTCGGCGCAGGAACGACGCCACAATCAGCCCGATCGCGAAGATCCAGGCCTCAGCCCTGGCCATGGCCGCGAGTGCCCATGAAACACCAGTCCACAGCCCACGCTTGGGCCACAGCCAGATGCCGAGGAGGGTGAGCCCTACGCCAAGGGGCTCCAGAATGCCCTGCCCGTCGTTGAACACGGAAGTCGGCACCAGCGCCGCGAACACGGTCGCGGGCACTGCCACCCGCATCCCCCAGTACCGGCGGCATAGGTGAAAGATCAAGACCACCACGAGCACGCCAAATGCCAGAGAGAGCAGGCGCTCGAGCACGATGTCGATAGAACCAGTGACGTAGAACAACGCCACCAACAGCAGCGGCTGAAGCACGCCCCAGAAGTAGTCGAGGCCTTTCAGGTCCCAAAGCCGTGGCCCGTTAGGGTCAGTGAGCCCGATCTCTTTGGTCAGGTACGCGATCTGCCAGTGATGGTATGTGTCCCCGTACCAACCGTCACCGGGGTTCTCGGGGTTGGAGACCAGAAAGACAAAGATCAGGCGGGGCAACGCCGCGACTATCACCAAGCCGACGGTCCAGTACCACGGCAGCGTTGTCGCCTTGGGGACGGGACCGGCGGAAGCCCCTTCCTCCTCGGCGATCCTACGATCCTCATCGTCCTCGTCGGCGAGGAGCCTGGGAAGAAGCTTCAAGCGGTGGCCGCCTCGGCCGCCACCTGCTCGTGAGAGCGAGCAACCTCGAGCACCGCTGCTTCGAGCTTGTCCAGGTGGCGCTCCCAGTCGAACCTTCGCGCCCACTCGACGGCGCGAACACCAGTCGCCTGGTTCTCGTCCGGGTCGTCCAGCAGGTTGCTGATGCCGGCCGCATAGTCCGCGACCTCCAGTGGCTCGGCCAGGTGACCGGTGCGAGGCGCGACGGTTACCGTCGGCCCTGCCTGGTTCCACGCCACCACCGGCACCCCTTTGGCCATCGACTCGATGACGCCCATGCCGAAATCCTCTTCGGGGGCGGGATACACGTACACAGCCGCGCCTTCGTAAAGCGTCTGCAGCTCAGCCTCGGTGATGGGACCGAGGAAAACGACGTGGTCTTTGAGGCGCAGCTCGGACACGAGCTCCTTCAATGAGTCGGTGTGGGAGGTCGCCGGCCCCGGAATGACAAGCTGGACACGGGAGTGGTGATTGCGGACCTCAGCCATAGCTCGGATCGCCAGGTCGAACCGCTTCTGCGGGTAGTGACGGTTGGTCAGCAAGATGTACGGCCGGCGAATCGGGTAGCCGTTGATAGTGAGGCCTCCCGTAAACCGTGCATCGACAGGCAAGGGAAAGCCCGACGCGGCCACGTGGCAGCCGGCCGGGCAATCGACGGCTTGGCGATGGTAGGTCTTGCGGATGATGTCGCCGATGTAGTCGCCATTGACGAGCAGCTCATCGGCCTCTTGCACCGAGCGGCGATCGGCCCACGCGACAAAGCGCGTGGCGCGTAAGACGATCGCGGCGAGCAGCCGGTAATCGGCATTGGACACCCACCCGGTCTGGCGGTCGATGTTGCGCGGGTACACGAGGCGGTTCGGCTGGTTCAGGTAGACCACGTACGGGACGTCCATCAACCGCGCCGCCCAC
>JBIOIZ010000125.1:0-7420 GCA_044450385.1 Candidatus Dormibacteria bacterium | reverse complement strand
GTCCCGACGCCGGGGATGAGCACGAGCGCTGACCCGAATGTGCCAATGATGGCACCAACAGTCGCGAGCGACGAGAGACGTCCACTGGTGCGACCTGCTCTGTCGATGTCGGTCAATGCGAGACGCAATGCAAACGGCGACGCCATGCCGAGCAGCGTGACCGGCACCGAGAACAGCAGCAGCGTCGAGAGAAAGGATCCGACAACGGCGCCGACGCTCACTGCAGCGAAGCCCTGCAATGCCAGGTTGAGAAACGGGCGTGCGACAAAGGGCAGCACCGCCGTGCAGAGCGCGGCGACGACGAGGATCAGGCCGAGAACGCGCCGCGTCGGATACCGGTCGGCGATGCGCCCGCCGAGCCAGTACCCGACCGACAGATAGATGAGGATGAGGCCGATGACGTTCGCCCATACCACCGTGGACTGGCCGAAGTAGGGAGCCAGCAGCCGGGTCGCGCAGATCTCCGTCGCCAGCGAGGAGGCTCCGGCGGTGAAGACGACCGCCGGCAGCACGCGTGGGGCCACCCGGGGATCGTAGTCGCGACGGATATAGCGACGGCTCGCCTAGTGGGCGAGCCGTCTTGGGAGGGAGGCTGTGGAAGGGGGTCACCCGTGGGCCGCCCCTGCCCACGGCGACCGCAGCGTCAGTTCGCTGTGGATCCGCCCGTATGTGGGCACGAATGCGAGATTGACGGGGTGGTCGATGCCAAGGTGGAGATTGGGGAGGCGGCGGTGTTCGCCGCGACGAATCCGCTGATACCGCCGCCGATCAGCAGGCCTGCGGCCAGCAGCAATGCGGCCGGCCCGCGACCGAGACCGCCGAAGCTGCGCCGGGGCGACTGGTCGTCGGACGGGAAAGCGTCGGTCACGTTGTCCTGATCCATCGCAGACCTCCTGGGTGCGTCCAACAGGAGGTTAGGTGGCTCAACCTTTCGACTTGGTGACACTCCGCACGCGCGCGGCATGAATCCACCCGTCCCGAGGGTTGCGTATCGACGGTTGTCCAACCGGTCACTCGCCGCATTCGCGCGGAACGGATCTCCAGACTATGCGAGCTCGTAGATGTGGTACGCGTCCGAGTAATACAAGGCGTGGTTCGGACCCTCGACGACGTCGAAGCGGCAGCCGGACGGTCCGAGGCGAACGGTGGCGTGTGGACTGCCTGCGGTTGCAATTGCCATGCCCTTGTAATACGTGCAGAACACCAGGTGCCCCGCATACCCGGCCGGCCCGCTGGTGTCCACGAACGTCGCGCCGGTTGGTACGTAGGTGCTCGCCTCGCTGCTCCAGTTCGGGGCGATTCCGCCGCCGCACGTCGATGTCGCGAGCGGATGGCTGTAGCCGTAGCAGTCGGGCCACTGGTAATGAGCGCCGCGAGTCACGCTCAGGTAGAAGGTGTCGTATCCGGTACCGGGACTGCCCGCATCGCCCGAAGGTCCATTCATGGTGACGGCCAGCTGGCCGGTCGCCGAAAATGCGATGCCGAATGGATTGCGCAGACCGTACGCCCACACGGGATCTACCGGGCCGAATGGATTGTCCGATGGGATCGTGCCGTCCGGGTTGTAGCGGAGCACCTTGCCGCGAACATCGTTGACGTTCTGCGCGCTGGGTGCATCATGCTCATCCCCGAGGGTGACGTAGAGCTTGCCGTCAGGCCCGAATGCGATGCGTCCGCCCTTGTGGCAGCAGTCGTTTCCCGCGGGGAAGCTGGCGATGATGGCGGGATGTGTCCCAGTACCGTCGCAGTCATACCAGCGGATCACGTGCTGCGTCCGGTAGTTCGCGTCCGAGTAGAAGGCGTACACGAACCGATCGGTTGCGAATGTCGGGCTGATGGCCAGGCCGAGCAGGCCACGCTCGCTGTACGTGCCGTTCGACTCGGTGGTGACGGTCCTGACTTTCGCAAAGACCCTGGATGCGCCGTTCTGCCAGACCCGCACAGTGCCCGAGCGCTCGGCCCAGAACAGCCTCCCGTCGGGTGCAAATGCAAGGGCCGTGGCGAAGTTGGCCGGGATGGTGCCGCTCGGCGCGGGCTCACCGGGCTGCGCGACGCACGCGTTGGCGGTCGGGGAGGGTGTTCCGGTGACCAACGCCACCGTCGGGGTGGCTACGGGCGTCGGCGTTGACTTTGATTTCGTCGGCGATCCGCACGCTGCGACGAGCAGAGCCACGCCGGCGGTCGCAGCAACTCGACGGAACCCCGTCGACCGGTCAGCCGACAGCGAGCTTCGGCTCCTCGTCGTGGTCAGCCGCTGCGACGACGTCGAGATGTTCGCGGGCCCAGGCATCGATGGCATCGATCACGCGCTGCAGGTCGACGCCCGCCGGTGCCAGCTCGTACGACGTGCGCGGCGGCATCTGAGAGTGGACGGTGCGCCGGAGGAGTCCGAGTTCCTCGAGACGATCGAGGCGAACCTTGAGGGTTGCCGGATTGCAACCGCCGACAGCGCGGCCGAGCTCGTTGAACCCGAGTGGCCCGTCGAGCAGCGCTCGGACGATGTGCATCGTCCACTTCTCCTGGAGGACCTGTATGGCCTCGTGGACTGGACAATATGTGCGATCAGCATCCATCTGGTTGTTCCTCCATCCCGCTCCAGATCTTAACCTGGGGGCGAGTGAAGTTTGTCGTGGATCTCACTTGACAAAGTATAGCACTTTACTTCATGATGTTGCAATCGGACTGGTTCAGATCCGAGGCCGCCCGGGGCACGCCGGGCACTCATGGAGCACACGCTATGCCGTGGAGTCTAGACCCGCATCACACGTCGGTGACCTTCAGCGCGAAGCATCTCGGCGTTGCCACAGTCCGAGGGAGCTTCGGCCAGGTCGACGCCGAGGTTGATCTGGACGACCCGAACGATCCGACCACAGGCCGGGGCACCATCACCATCAAGGCCGCCAGCATCACCACCGGCTCTGAGCAGCGCGACGGTCATCTCAAGAGTGCCGACTTTCTCGATGTCGAAAAATACCCGGACATCGTTTTCAAGGTGAAATCGATAACGAGGCACGGTGATCAGTTCAAGGTCGTCGGCGATTTGACGATCAAGGACATCACCAAAGAGATCAGCCTCGATTACGAGCACAGCGGCTCGGTCACGGATCCGTTCGGCAATGTCAAGGTCGGCGGAACGCTGACCGGAACCATCAATCGCTCTGACTGGGGCCTCACCTGGAACGTTCCGCTCGGTGGCGGTGGATTCCTTGTCGGTGAGAAGATCAAGCTCGAAATCGACGGTGAGCTCACGCAGGAGAAGGCGTCGGCCGAGGAGTCTGCGGCGGCTGGTGCCGCGACCGGCGCGACCGCGTAAAATTCAACGAGAGGTTTGTTGAACGATGGCAGAGAACATTCGCTTCTACTTCGACCCACTGTGTCCGTGGTGCTATCAGACGTCGCGGTGGGCGCGCCGCCTCGATGAACTCGGCGTGGTTGATGTGGAATGGCGCGTGTTCTCGCTCGCGATCGTCAACGGTGGCGACGAGGGGCGTGCGGCTGCGGACACCGGGTCTGCGCCGTCGCTCCGAACCGCCATCGCGGTCCGCAACACGCACGGCAATGCTGCCGTGGGCGCTTTCTACAAGGCGCTGAGCGATGCACGTCATCAGCGTGGCCTTGCGCTGGACGACCATGAGGTGATCGAAGCGTCGCTGCGCGAAGCGGGCCTGGAACCGGAACTGCTCGATGAGGCGCTCGCCGACCCGTCGACGTGGGAAGCGGTCCAGCGCGAACACGACGAGGCGGTCACCGTGCACAAGGCCTTCGGTGTGCCGACGATCGTCTTCGACGGCGGTGCTGGGCCGCATATGTTCGGGCCGATCATCAGCGACATCCCGGACGATGAGGGTGCCGTCAACCTGTGGCGCCACTTCGAGTGGATGGCGCGCAACCCCAATGTCGCGGAGATCAAGCGGGACCGCTTGCCGCTCGACCTCGAGAGCATTCGGCTGTGGCGACGCGAGCGCGAGCAGCGCGACCAGGAAAAGCAGGCGCAGTCAGCCGCGTGACCACGACGGGAGTTACCGCCCCCGTCCCTGCGCCGAAGACGTCTCGCAAGCACGGTGAGGTCGGTCCTCACTACAAATGGGTCGCGCTCTCCAACACGACGATCGGCATGCTCATGGCGACCGTCAACTCATCGATCGTGCTCATCTCGCTGCCGGCGATCTTCCGCGGGATCAAGCTGAACCCGCTCGTCCCGAGCAATGTCAGCTATCTGCTCTGGATGATCATGGGATACATGGTCGTGACCGCCGTGCTGGTGGTCAGCCTGGGGCGGATCGGCGACATGTTCGGGCGAGTCCGGTTGTACAACCTGGGGTTTCTCGTCTTCACCGTCGGGTCGATTCTGCTGTCGCTGGTGTTCACCACCGGCCCGAGCGCAGCACTCGAGCTGATCCTCTTCCGGCTGATCCAGGGCGTCGGCGGGGCGATGATCTTCGCCTGTTCGACCGCCATCCTCACCGACGCGTTTCCACAGCGCGAACGAGGCATGGCGCTGGGGATCAACGCGGTGGCGGCGGTGTCGGGATCGTTCATCGGGCTGATCGTCGGTGGATTGCTGAGCACGACCGAATGGCATCTGGTATTTCTGGTCTCGGTGCCGGTCGGGTTGTTCGGCACTGCGTGGGCGTACCTCAAGTTGCGCGAGACGGGGATCGTGAAGCGCTCGCGCGTTGACTGGTGGGGGAATGTCCTGTTCGCGGTGGGGCTGATCTCGGTGCTCGTCGGGATCACGTACGGGATTCAGCCGTACGGCACGCATTCGATGGGATGGACCAACCCGTCGGTGCTCACCGCGATCATCGGTGGTGTCGCGCTGCTGGTGGTCTTCGTGATCGTGGAGACCCGCGTTGTGGAGCCGATGTTCCGCGTGAGCCTCTTCCGGCTCCGCGGCTTCACGTTCGGCACTGTCGCGGCGCTGCTGAGCTCGATCGGCCGGGGCGGACTGATGTTCATGGTGATCATCTGGCTCCAAGGCATCTGGCTGCCGCTGCATGGATACAGTTATGAATCGACACCGTTCTGGGCAGCGATCTTCATGCTGCCGTTGACGGCAGGTTTCCTGATCGGCGGCCCGACGTCGGGCTTTCTCTCCGACCGGCTCGGTTCGCGTGGCTTTGCGACCGCCGGGATGATCTGTTCGGCCATCGGCTTTGGGCTGCTCATGCTGCTGCCGGCCAACTTCTCCTACCTCCCGTTTGCTTTGCTGTTGTTCCTCGTCGGTTTGTCGATGGGAATGTTCGTGGCCCCCAACACCGCCGGTGTGATGAACGCGGTGCCCGCGGATCGCCGCGGTGTTGCGTCGGGCATGCTCGCGACGTTCCAGAACAGCGGCATGACACTCTCCATTGGCATCTTCTTCTCACTGATGATCGCGGGGCTCAGCTCGACGCTGCCTGCGACGATGTTCGCGGGACTCACGGCGCATGGCGTTCCGGCCACACTGGCGCATCACGTTGCGAACCTACCGCCGGTGGGGTCGCTCTTCGCCGCGTTCCTCGGATACAACCCGATGACAACACTGCTGGGGCCGGCGTTGCACACGCTGCCATCGCGCCAGGCCGCGTTCCTGTCGGGGCAGACCTTCTTTCCGAACCTGATCAGCAACCCCTTCATCGTCGGGATGCACATCACCTTTGCGTTCTCCGTGGCGATGATGCTGGTCGGCGCTGCGGCGTCGTGGTTGCGCGGGGGCAGCCCTGCTCGGCCGGCCGCAGCTCGGGTGACGGCTCGCACGGAGGCGTTGAGTCCGCCGGTCGGCCAGACCTGACAGGGGGTCGGATTCGGCGGGCGGGTGTCGGTGTGTGCGTATGTCGCTGTGTAGGTTCAGTTTCGCGACCTTGCTGATTGCGGTGAGCTATACATGGGTGTGTATACTACAGAGATGTGTAACGTCGCAGGCGACGGTCAGGACGCTGACGAGATCGGCCGCCTTGCACTCGCGACGGATCGCGTGCGGCGTCGGTCACGAGCAACGTCCCCGCCGGCTTTACGCGGCGAGCTGACCCGTCTCCGCCGGATCATCGATCGGGTCGAGCTGGAGTTCTCGACGGTGGCGGCAGCATTCGCCGACACCGCGGAGGAGGAATGGCAGGGATGTTTGAGTCCTCTCCAGTGGATGCGGCTGGAGTGCGGCATGACCGCCGCCGCGGCAGCGAACGCAATCGCGGTTGGCGCGCAGGCGGACACCCTTGCCGAGAGCGTGACGGCGGTCGAGGATGGACGGCTCGGCTTCGCGCATCTGGCCTTGCTCGCTGGGACCGCTCGGTCGTTTCAGTCGTCGCCGACGGCCACGCCCTTCGAGGAGCAGCCACTCCTCGACCAGGCACTGAGTCACAGCCTCGCCCGCTTCCGGACTGACTGCGCACATGCGCGCCATGCGCACGACGCTGAAGCGTTCCAAGCGGAGCAGTTGAAGGACGTCGAATACCGCACGATTGAAGTCCGCACCGGCGAGGGAGGTGCCGTCTTCATCAAAGGCTTCCTCGACCCGGTGGGTGGCGCAACGCTCTGCACGGCCCTCGATCCACTCGCGCGTCGTGCGGGGAGCGACGACGACCGACCACGAGTGCGACGCTACGCCGATGCGCTTGTCGAGCTCGCTGGGCACAGTCTCGATGCTTCGCTCCTCCCACGCGTGGGTGGTCAGCGTCCGCACCTGCAGGTCACCACCAGCGTCGAGACTCTCGTCGGGACACCCGGTGCTCCCGCGGGGACGCTCGAGCGCGCTGGACCGATCGGGACACGTACTGTGCAACGTCTTGCTTGCGACGCGAGCGTCACTCGCGTACTCCTGGGACCGGACTCGGCCGTGGTTGACGTCGGTCGTGCCCGCCGGATGCCATCAGGTGCAGCGCGGCGCGCACTCCATGCTCGCCACGGCGGGTGCGAGTGGCCGGGGTGCGATCGCACCGCTTCCTGGACTGCGGCCCATCACATCAAGCACTGGGCGCATGGCGGGACCACCGATCTTCACAACCTCGTGCTCCTGTGCCATCGCCACCACTGTCTGGTGCACGAGGGCGGATGGAAGTTGTTCCGCGGCGACGACGGGCAGATGATGTCAATGGCGCCAGTGCCCGTGGTGAGGTGGCAGTCGCGCGCGCCTGATCCAACGGCTGCTGAGTGACCTGAGGTTCGGCGGAGTGCCTTCGTCGAAACCTATGACCACCCCGGAGGACGTGGGTTCGGTTCGGCCGCGCTTGGCGCCTCATGCACTGCCTCGATGACGCGGGGCGCAACCTAACCCTGACTGGCAGGATCGAATGACCGGAACGACCGCGTGGATTCGGGCGACATGGCGGGGTCTGGTTCGGGAGATCGCAGCGGCAACTCGAACCAGACGGTGACGCCACCGTGGCTGCTCTCAGCGCCGACGTCGCCGCCGTGCGCCTCGACCAACTCTTTCACGATGGCG
>JBIOIZ010000124.1:0-7495 GCA_044450385.1 Candidatus Dormibacteria bacterium | reverse complement strand
CGCGAGGCGGCCGTGAGGAGCGGCCCTGGTTCGCCATCGGAGGCGTCGACGCGCTGTCGCTGCCCGCCGTCGTGGGTGCGGGTGCCACGCGGATCGCGGTGGTTCGTGCGGTTGCCGGGCCTGCTCCCGGAGCCTCCGTCAGGGGCCTGATGGAAGCCTTCGAGCGGTCCCCCGTACCTTAACCGTCAGCCGGCACGTGCACAGACGTCTCGCCGCCAGGTCGCGAAGCGTCGAGCCGTAGCGCGGATTCTGCGCGGTATTGCGGGTAGGATGGGGGTTCCGTGGAGGTCCGCCGATGACCAGTTTCTTCCGGCGCCGGCGTCCAGAACCCCCGGAGCCGCCGCCGCCCGAGCCCCCGCCCACCGGCGTCCGTTGCAGCGTGCCCGGGTGCCCGAACGACAACGCGCTCACCTGCGAGTACCGCGATCGAAGGGGCCATATGTGCCAGGTCGCCTTCTGTGCAGCCCATGGCGACGTGATCCAAGGAGTCCCGTACTGCCGCCGTCATGCGAGCACGGTGCGGGCGATCGGGCCCCTCGCGAGCGATCCCAGCGGTCGCCCCGACCTCAACGACCGCACGCCATCGCTGGTCAACTGGATCTCGCGGGAGCTCGACGAGCACATCCGGACGCAGCTGGAAGCGGCGGCCCGCGAGGGTGAATCGGTGGTGGCGGACGACGCTGTCCACCTGTCCCGCGACCACAGCCGCAACCTTCGCTGGGAACGGAGCTGGCGGCTCGTGGAACACACCGGCCTGGTGCTCAAGGTCAGCATCAGCGTGTCGGAGGAGAACGACTCGCTGGTGCGGATCAATGTCGGCAGCGAGATGGTCGCCGATGGCATCCCGCCGTGGATCGCGCGCCGCCGGATGGGTGACGACGTTGATGTTGCGATCGACGTCGCGCAGCGGCAGCTCTTCTATCGCTACCTGCAGGAGAGCATCGCGAGAGCCGTGGCCGAGTTCCGCGGCAGGGGCGGCCCTCCGACTTCCCGGTAGGTCATCTGTCCCGTTGGATACGCTGTCGCCTCCGGATGACGGACCACGCAGGCCCAACAGGAGAGTCGATGAACGCCGAGGAATACCTGGACAACACCGGTCGGGACGACATCCTCGGCGGTGGCGCGAGGAGGATTCCGATCACGACCCCGAAGGGGGAGTTCCACGTCTGGACCAAGCGCTTCGGCAACAATCCAACCGCCAAGCTGCTGCTCCTGCACGGAGGACCGGGGGCCACCCACGAGTACTTCGAGGCATGCGACAGCTACCTTCCGGCGGCGAACGTCGAGTACTACTACTACGACCAGCTCGGCTCGACCTACAGCGATCAGCCTGACGAACCCGAGCTGTGGCAGGTGGACCGGTTCGTCGACGAGGTCGAGCAGGTACGCATCGCGCTCGGCCTGGATGCCCGGAACTTCTTTCTCCTCGGCCACTCCTGGGGCGGCATCCTTGCCACGGAGTACGCGATGCGCCATCAGGAGCATCTCAAGGGGCTGGTGATCTCCAACATGATGATGAGCATCCCCGCGTACAACGAGTACGCGCGCTCAGTGCTGATGCCGGCGATGGACCAGGACGTGCTTGCGGAGATCAAGCGGCTCGAGGCATCCGGGGACACGGAAACGCCTCGATACATGGAGTTGCTCAACCCCCACTACCTGCTCCATGTGCTGCGTCTGCCGGCCGAGGAATGGCCGGATCCCGTCAACCGCGCGTTCGCCCACATCAACCGTTCGATTTATGTGCCGATGCAGGGGCCGAGCGAGCTCGGCGCGAGCGGGATCCTCGCCAACTGGGACAGGACGAACGACCTGGAGAGTATCAACGTGCCCACCCTCGTGATCGGCGCGACCCACGACACCATGGACCCTGCCCACATGGAGATGGTGGCCGGGCGCATTCCGCACGGTCGGTTTCTGCTCTGCCGAAACGGCAGTCACATGGCCATGTACGACGACCAGGTGACCTACTTCCGTGGACTGATCGACTTCATCACCGACATCGACCACTGGAGCGCCGCCCAGCACCGGCGCTGACGGCGCCACGGCGAGTCCGCCGGTGGTGCTGAGATCGGCAGCGGCCGCCAACTCCCTATCCTGTGCCCGTGCGGGCTCCCCAGGATCGGCTCGGTGACGCTGCGCCGGGGCGGCATCGCTCGCTCTGGCGGATCTGCGCCGAGGCATTGCTCCTCGTTCTCAGTCCGGCGGCTGCGTTCTTCGGCCTCCGGCTCACGTTGATGGCGCCGCCGGATCTGAACGATCCGGCGATGCACACCACGTTCATCATCGACCCGCACGACATCTTCTTCCGCTACGCGGCCGTGTTTCAGCCGACCGAACGGTTGCGTGAGGGAGCACGGGTGGGGTTCCTGGTGCCCGGTCGCATCGCCTACCTGTTGTTCGGCGGGCTTCCAGGGTTCGTCGTGTTCCGGTACGTTCTGGCTCTCATCGCGGTGGTGCCGGCGTATCTGCTGCTCCGGCGGTTGTACAACCGTGTCGCCGGCGTCATCGGGGTCATCGTCGTTCTCAGCTGCCCGGTCATCATCCTCGCCTGGGGCACCGACTTCCCCGACTCCGCCGCGGTCTCCTACCTGATCGGCGGCCTTGCCTGCCTGGCGATGCCGTCGCAACGGCACCGTATCGGCTGGCTGATCGGTGCAGCGCTGCTCTTCACGCTTGCCGTCTGGGCGTTGGCAGCGTCTGCGCCACTGGTCATCGCGACCGTCCTCGCGTACTGGCTCGTCCGGCGCAAACGCGACCGGCAGAAGCTGTTGCGAGACCTGTCGGTCATGGTCGGAGTGGCGTTGGCGGTCACCGGTCTGCTCATGATTGCGTCAGCGGCGCTGATCGGTCCGTGGGACTACATCCTGACCACGATCCAGTCGCTGATCTACCTCGCGCAGCCCGCGCAGACGATTGTCAACCACTCCCGGTCACCGCTCTGGGCCCCGTACATCACCTACCTGCTCGTGCCGCCCGCCGTCGGCCTCGCGTGCTATGCCGCATTTGGAGGACGGCTCAAGGATTTCCTTGCCAGGGACCGTTTTGTGAGGATCGGGCGCCGCCTCGGTTCCATTCCGACCCCCCAGCTCATCGTCAGCGTGGCGTGCGCATTCCAGATCGTGATCTACGCGGTGTTGCAGTTCATCGGCAGCACGCAGGTGCTCGAGGTGCACTACTTCTCGTCCCTGCTGTGGGGGTCCGTCGTGTTGACCCTCGCAATCACCATCGCCGAACTGGGCGCGCCGATCCTCGAGCACGCTCGCTACCGGTGGCTCATCCCGGTTGTGCTTGCAGCAGTGCCGCTGGTCTTCGAAATAACTCCCAGCGTGCCGCAGTTCGGCTGGATGCCTGTCGGACTCCTGATTGTCGTTGCGATCGTGCTGCTCGCCTGGGTGGCCAGACGCGAGGCGGCTTCGCACGACATCGTGCGCTCGCGCCTCATAGTGGGCGGCGCTCTCACCGCAATCGTTGCCGGTCTGCTGGTGCTCACCGTGACGCCGACCCAGCACAAGCACGAACGAGGCACGGTCGTCGACACGTTCCCCGACTACGCGTACACACTCGGCGGCAATGATCCTGCCTGGGGCAACGACTCGACGTGGGTGGGTCTGTATGCAGACACGACGGCGATGGAGACGTTCGTCGGTCCTGCCGCGTACTCCGGCGAGCAGCTTCTCATGTGGTGGAATGTGGAACAGCTCAAGGAGCTGCGCGAGCCGATCGGCATCTTCCATGCATTCTTCGACTCGATGCCGAGCGAGCTCGGTAACCTCACACCGCTCGACAAGGTGTTCTTCGAGCAGCGACATCCGGCGCAAATACTCCTGATGAGCCTCAACGGTCAGGGGTTTGCGGCCGCGCTCACATCACTGCAGCCGTACCAGCCGGTGCTGGCACATGCCGGAGTCCTGCAGTCGGGATCGGTTGCGCTGCACCTCTGGCTGATCGATCTCAAGGCGTTCCTGCAAACGCCGTAGCCAGCCGCGTAAGGGCGTCCGAGGTTGATCAGGAAGCCACCGTCCAGGCGGGGGATCTCGCTGAGACTGAGCGCTAGCGGATGAGTGGGGTAGGTGCCTATCATCCATCCGTGTAGGATCGCTCCGCGGTCCGGCGAGGGTAGGACCAAGAGCAGAGGTGGTGGAAATGGGCGTCAGCAACGTGCGTCGAGTCTTCCTTGGAGCGGTCATCGGTGTCACGGGCATCGCCCTGGCCGCCCCCTTTGCCAAACCAGACGTGGCGGTTGCCTCCACGACGACCAACTATGCGAGCGGAACCACGGGTCTCGTCGCACCCTCGCACGGAGTGCCCGCCGCCGCCCACCCAACGGCAACGCATGCGCAGCGGGGTGTCCGTACAACGCCCCGGACCAACGGAGCCGCGCCGTCCCACGTCAATGCGCCCACGGCCGCTGCCACGACCGCATCGGTGACGAGCTCACTGCTGCAGAACTTCAACGGAACCAGCAGCAACGACAGCCGTCGAACCAATTTCAACCAGGAATTCGAGCCGCCCGATCAGGGACTGTGCGTTGGGAACGGCTACGTGCTCGAGCCCGTGAACTCGGCATTCCGGATCTTCAAGACCAACGGGCACACGCTGATTGGCCCGAGCAACGTCAACGATCTCTTCGACCAGGGATCAACTCAGTTCACCAGCGATCCTCGCTGCTATTACGACCCGACCACCAACACGTGGTTCGCAACCATCCTGTTCCTGAGCGGCGGTGAGGTTCCCGATGGAAAGTCCTCGCAACTCGACATCGCCGTGAACGCGTCGGGCAACCCGGAGAACATCTGGACCCAGTACCAGATCGACACTACCGATGCCACGGGCAACGGATGCCCCTGCTTTGGTGACCAGCCGACGCTCGGCATCGATCAGGCCAACCTGTACGTCACCACCAACGAGTTCTCCATTCTCGGGTCGGCATTCAACGGAGCTCAGATCTACGCGTTCTCCAAGAAGGATCTTGTCGCAGGAAGTCCTGTCCACTTCGCACACTTCGGGAATCTCATGATCGGCGGCACGGTCGCCGCCTCGGTTCAGCCTGCCACCAGCACCGGCACTCCGAACGCCGAGTTCTTCCTGAGCTCTCTCGACCCCAACGGCACCACCGACAACCGTTTGGGTGTCTGGGCGATGACCAATCGCACGGCGGTCCAGAACGGCAAGCTGCCAACGCTATCGAGCACCGTGATCACCTCGGAGACCTATGGGCGTCCCCCGGCCGCGGCACAGAAGGGTTCGACGAGCACCATCGATTCCGGTGACGATCGCATGCAGCAGACCCAATACATCAATGGAACGATCTGGGGTGAGCTGACCAGCGTTGTCACGATTGCTCACGACTCGACCCCCCGCGCCGGCGCAGCATGGTTCAACGTCCGTCCAACCTTGAGCGGAACCCACATTGGCTCTGCCGTCGTCGTGCACCAGGGTTACGTGGTCGCGGCCGGCAACAACGTGATCTATCCGGCGCTCCAGTCCCTGTCCTCAGGGAATGCAGCGATGGTGTTCACCGTCACCGGCGCGGGCCACTACCCGAGCGCGGCGTATGCGGCACTCGGTGCCGGACAGTCCAGCTTCGGTGCGATCCACATAGCGGCGGCGGGTACCGGTCCTTACGCCAAGACGTCGACGCGCTGGGGCGACTATTCCTGGGCGGTGATCGACCCCTCGGCTCAGGCCGTGTGGCTCGCGACCGAGTACGTCCCGCCGAAGTCGAGCCAGACCCCCGATAGGCTCAGCAACTGGGGAACCCGCGTCCTCGAGGTCGCGGTCGGCTAACCACCGCACTCGACGGAGCTCGGATGAGCCGGGTACCGCATCGCGGATGCCCGGCTCATGGGCTTTCCCAATGACTACGCGGGTGGTGGCGGCGGAGGTGGGGGAGGCGAAAATACCGGAAGTGGCGGCAGTGGCGGTGGTACCGCGGGCGGTGGCGGCTGAGCCGGTTGCTGTGGTGCCGCCGCGACCACTGGTTGCGGCGTGGGCGCGGTGACCGGCGCCCGGCGCTGCGGTGCGAGAAAGGTCAGGGCGAGCACAACCGCAAACGCCGCGTCACCTAGCAACGAGACGACGCTCGCGGTCACCGCCGTCGGGGGTTCGAGGCCCATCCGGCCGAGGGTGAGCAGACCCTCGAGCACGACAACGAGCAGCATGACGGCCCGGGTGATCCCGTACTTGGTCAGCCAGACCACGAGTGCGTAGAGACCGATGACGAAGCACGCAAGGATCGCGAGAAACGGGCGAATGTTCAATGTTTGCTCGGCGATCACACCGGTGCTGGGATCCTGCACGGGAACGGCGATGCTCGGCACGAGCAGCCCATAGGCAAAGATCCCCAGGACGGTGAGCACACCGTGAGCGACGGTGACCCAGCGCGCGATCGAGATCCAATCGGTCCCGACCATGAGCGGTGCCAGCGACACCGTGGGTGCGTTCATGGCGACCGCCGGCGCTACGCCGTTACGGGCCTCGTCGACTCGACGGCCATCAGGCAGGATCAGGGGCGAACCACACCGCTTGCAGGTCGTCGAATGCCTGAGCTCCGACCACCTCCAGCAGTTGGGGCAGCAGACGGCAGCGGGTGCATGGGCAGCCACGGCACATTCTCCGCAGCCATCGAGACGCATGTCTCGCTCGTTCGCGGACGGTGCCACGGCCGTGACCGGTTTGCGTCACCGCGCCGGCGTCAGGTTGCATCGCGTTCACCCACCGCAACATCCACGCGCGCCCCGCACGAGGATCGCGAGCCGGACCAGCCGATCAGCGGGCGCGCACCGACCATCCGACTGGCGCAAGTTCCAAGGGCGGAGGCTCCGGGGGCGCGACGACATCACTGATCGGCGGGGCTGCAGCAACCTCGTCAGCGCGACGACCGTCGGTGAGGATGAGGGGTGTGCCGCAGCGTTTGCATGACATCACAGCCCCCAGTTCCGACCATTTCCAGCACGTCGGGCAACAGACCTTTATGACCACCGCTCATTCTCAGCAGTGGCACGCAGCTTGCCACGTGGCGTCCGTGAACGGTGCCGAGACCGTGACCTCTTCGGCGCAGACGCCGCGCTACTGGAACCAGCCGTCTACGTCAAGGGTTGCGTTGATAGCCCCCAATGCGTTGTAGAGGTTCACATCGCCGGAGGAGGGACCGGTGGTCGCGAGACCCACGATTGCGAGGTCGTCGATGACATCGTTAGCACTCGTATTCAGATCCGAGGCTTTGGGTACGTGTGCGGTGTCGCTTGGAGAGAGGATGAGGAAAGTCGACGCTGTCCCAACGATGCCTGTGAGGTTGGCGACGATCGCGACCGGCGATGCAGCGCCTCCGAGGGCGGGTACTACACCCACGCCGTCGACCCGGACCGTCTCCGTGGCGTTGCCGGTCAACGATTTACCGGCGCAAGGCGTCCCCGAATCGGCCCTGGTGTCACAAATGCGGTCAGGGGGAATGGCGTAGAAGAGCGCACCAGACGGCGAGGTCGTCTCGCTG
>JBIOIZ010000123.1:0-7521 GCA_044450385.1 Candidatus Dormibacteria bacterium | reverse complement strand
CTCGTGCTCTGGCGGGAGCTCGGTTGCGGTATTTACCGCTGTCGGCACAGGCGGAACGACGGTGAACGCCACGACTGACGCTCCGTGCTTCCACACGCAACCCGTGTGCGAGATGGCCCAGCAGGGCTTTGAGATCTATGTTGTCGTCCGCCCGGCTCTGTAGCAGTCGGCCCCTCTAATTGCCATCGATAGACGCCCAACAGTCATCGCCCCGGATTAGGGCAAGCGTCCACTACTCAGAGCATCATCCTTCGATTAGCTAGCGCTACGGAGAGGGTAGGTGGCGTCTAGTAGTCGACAAAGAGCGGATGCAACTCTTGCCACTCGCGCCCGCCGTCGTCGGTGCGGTAGAGGTTGGTAATTGCGCCGGTCGCGGGATCCCTGCGAACCGCAAATCCAACCGAAGTCGTGACAAAGTCGAGACCAACGGCCTGGTACCCCTGGACTTGGCTGGCCAGATCGAGGTTTGACGCAACCGGCGTCCAGCTCTTTCCCCCACTGACCGTGCGGTACAGGCGAGAGCCAAGGACAAAGCCGTCGGCGGCAGTGATGAAGTCCGGCGGATCGGTGAGGCCCTCCGGAAGCGACACGCGCTGCCACGTCCTGAAGCCGTCGTGGGTCGCATACAGCTGCGACGTGTGCTCGGCTGCAAAGATGAAGGCGTCCTCCTTCGAGACGGCCGCAGCAGAGGTGATCTCGTAGTCGATCGGGCTGTCGGGGTGTAGGTCCTCTTCCGACCAGGTGCGGCCGCCGTCGAATGTGAGGAGGAACTGGAACACGTCGCCGCCGCACGCGGTGCCCAGGATGCCGGTCGAGGCCGTCATGAAAGCCAACGAGAACTTGCTGCAACCCTCGGTCAAACGCCCCACCGGAGGCTGTGGTGGATATCCGAGCCCAGTGGCAGCCACAAGGGACCAGTGCCGGCCGCCATCGACGGTGCTGGCAAGAGCGGCCCCCTGTTGTTCGCACTGAGTGGCGCACCCGGAGGCGTCGAGCGCCCATCCATGTTCGCGATCGAGGAAGAAGAGCTCGTCGACCTCGGCTGCTGCCAGCGGCAGCTGACCCGCGAGTTGGCTCCAATGGGCCCCGCCGTCGATGGTGTGGAAGATCGGCGCGGGAGCAGGCTGCCAGCCGCACCCCTCGACGGGAACGACGTACGCGGCAGCACCTGCGACGAATGCCTCATCGGCGCTGAGAACGGCCATGGCTGAGGTTACGGCCCCTCCCGGGCTCACGTCGCTCCAATGAAGGCCGCCGTCCGTGGTGCGCACGATCCTGGCTGGCACCGCGCCCGCGCCGACGCCGCCCGCTGCTCCCGGGGTCACGGTGACCACGCCCCATCCAACGGATGGCGTGACCATGCGGAGATCGTCGACGGAGACGGGGCCGGGAGCGAGCGCCGGCGGCGGGGTCGGCTCGCCGGGAGCAACGCACCCTGGCGGCGTACCCGGCGGCGAGGTGGCGACGAGGCTGCGCGGTGACGGGGTTGCTGTTGAATTCCCCTGCGTCGGCGCGGTGGGGTTCCCGCCACTGCACGCTGTCAATCCGGCGATGACCACGAGCAGCGTCAGGATGGTCCCTCGCCTATGCGTCAACCGCGCAAACCGCGAGGACCGGCGATCTCCAACCACGTTCCGTGTAACACGTCAGACGAGGTGTGGGTTATGAAAGGTCATGGTCGAACCGTCTCGGCCGTACAGCCGCACTCCGGACAGGGCTTGAGGCGATTCTGTGAACCTGGAGGGTCGCTCGTTGGGTACCCACGAGCCCAAACCAGTGTAGCCTCTGCTGACCTTCGACCCCCACACATGGTCGAAACGACGTCCGGGACCGAGGGTGTTATTGCCACGACTGTCGGAGACGTCCCGTCGGCGTGCTCTAGACGGTCGGCGTAGTGCCCTCGGTCTTCGTCAGCTCGAGGCAATCAACATGACCAGCTAGTCGGTCGAGAGCCGTGCTGCGCCCTTCACGAGCATGGGAACGCGGCGAGGTTCGAGTTACAGCTCACTGTGTCGCCACCTTGAGGGGCGCAGGGCTAACCCCACCTCCCGTCGGCGAGAAAAGCGCCAGGGTATAGTCGCGCCAAGGAAACCCACCAACCCAATGGGCACATCAGACCAAGCAGGTCGATCCAAGGTCATGGCGTGGCTGGCGGGCTTTGTGGTCGTATTCGGCGTCGTCGCGTGGCTTGTCACTGGTGGGATGAGTTTCCACGGCGCGCCACCGACCAGCAGCCATCCGGCCACCTTCCCCCCACCGGGAACCACACCAGTTGTCGATTGCCCGTCGAACCAATTGAAGGTGGCCGGAATCTACGACGAATGTGCAACGGCAGCTCCCGTCAAGACTTCAACATGCGACGTGTACGGCCAAATGCTTGACGAGGTGCTCCATTTTACTGGCGACCACCAGGCATTCGCGCTCGAAATCCAAATCGACGGCACCTATGCTGGTCCCGGTACTTATGACTTGCCAGCAGGGTCTCGTCCGCTGGGTACGAAACCCGATGTGCCAAAGGTCGCGATGTTTGCGACCGGCGTATTCTGGCAATCGATCGCCGGAATTCTTACCGTTACTGGCACCGATGGGCGGTCAGGATGGATGGTCGCCACCCTCCAGACTTCCAATGGCACCACTGTCATGCCGGGCGGCCCCACGCTTGAGGTGACTGGATCGTGGCGTTGCACCTGACGGAGTAGTGCCGTCATGACTGAAGTAAGTCCTCGCCGCGTAGAACGGTGACGCGCTCGCCTCGCGCGCGCGGCGCATTAGAGCCCCTCGAGATCAATAACCACCTAACGTGCGGTCAGCGGGCTGACTGTTACAAAAGCAGATAGATCGCTGATCTCATCGGGGCTCCACCGTTAGACCGGACCCGCATCCCAGCGTGGTGGGGATCGCGCCGCTCACGATCAACCCATGCCGATTCGCCACAACTGTGTCCAATTCCGGACGCGGCGCGTCTCATCAGCATGCGAACTGCCTCAATAGCAGGCGTCATGCCTGACTATGCGTATCGTCCTGCCCAGCCAGACGTCGATCGGGATGATCGTCGCTTCGAGCGCCTCATCGAGCCGCTCCTCGGCGAGGCGTATGCGCTGGCGCAGGCGCTCTCGGGAGATCGGGGGACTGCTCAGGACGCTGTGCAGAGTGCGTCTAGCAGGTTTCGAGAGCTGATGGCGCAATTGGAGGCCACGGAGTAGGTGGAAGACGAAGAAATCCGGGGCCTGCTCCATGCGACCTACAAGGGCGACGGCCTGGATCCGACGGTGGTGCACGGAGCACTCGAGCAGCACCCCCGGGGGCCGCGCCGGCGCCTGACCACCACACTGGTCGCCGCCGCGGCGGCGATCGTCGTCGCGGTTCCCATCAGCGCCGGCGTGCTGCTTCGCGCCGGCGTCATCGGCGACTCTTCTCAACCCACGATGTCCGTCCTCGACCTGAAGATGTTCAGCGCGACCGACGGCTGGGCGTGGTCCGGCGGGAACGATATCCTGCACACAACCTCCGGCGTGCAGCACTGGACGGTCGTACCGCCGCCGATCGGCCCCAAGGCGATCGTCGAGGTCGCATGGGTCAATGCCGAGTCCGCGCGGATACTGGCGACATCGACCGGCGCGCTCAACAACGTCGAGCAGAACTACTCGTTGACAGCTTGGATGACCGACGACGGCGGTGCGACGTGGACAGACGGACAGCCATTCACCGTGCTCCTCGAAACCGGCCAGGATCCGATGACGCAGTCGAATCTCGACTTCGTGGATCCGCTGCACGGATGGTTCTTCGATGCCCAGGACGGTGCAGTTGGCGCGCCCATGCTCATCTTCCGCACGGTCGACGGGGGGATCCGGTGGTCGCAGGTGGAGATGACACCCGCAACGGGAACTGCGCCTCGAGGTGCTCTCCCGGTTGGCTGCGGCGCCTATGGGATTACGTTCCTCAACACCAGCACAGGATGGGTGGCAGGTCAGTGCAGCGGCCTGGCCACGCTTTTCGACGTCACGCACGATGGTGGTGCCACTTGGGCGCCACAGGCGATCGACTGCATCCAATGCTTGTTCTACCCTCCGCAGTTCACCTCGTCGCGCGACGGTCAGATGTTCGGCGAGAACGGGGTCGGCATCCTCTTTGTCACCAGCGATGGTGGTCGGACCTGGACCCGTCGCGCTGAACCGACCGGAAACACGCCTGATTTCGCCGACGCCAGTCACGGATTCACCCTGGGCCTCACCGGGAATGACAATCCGTCGACTGTTCTCTGGCTGACGGCTGACGGCGGAGCCACGTGGAGTCAAGCGACCAACGGCGCCATTCACGGTGATGGACCCGCGGAGACGGCACAACTCGATTTCATCACTCCCCGGATCGGCTGGGCGGTTTCCGTCTGGTTCGGGAACCGAGGGCTCCTGACGAACGGTCAGACGCCGTATCCGACGCCACCGCCGACGCTCTGGCAGACCACCGAAGCAGGATCGACTTGGACTCTGGTGACGCCGACGTTCACTACGTCAAGGTGACGTTGGCGGCGCGCCCTCTACTCCGCCCGGCTGTCCATCCGCATGAGCCGCACGAGATCGCTGCCGCGTCCCCCGACACCCACGCCCCAAGCCTCGAATCCCTCGTTCGAACACATAGCGTTACTCAGCCGCGATGGATCAAGCCTCGCGCCCCTGTAGCGTCGAGCCTGGATGGGAGAATCAGTCCTGGCTACATTCAATCGTCAACCCCGGTTGGGTGCGCCGAAGCACGCCGCCACCCTGCGCCGCCGTTGGAGCCTGCCCGTCGGGATTGGCTTCCTAATGGCGACCGGGATGATCGCTCAGATCCCGTCAACCGCGGGCTTAGCAGCCGCGACACCAAGTTGGACCGCATACGTGGCGAATCAGAACTCGAATAGCGTCACACCCATTGACACCGCGACAAACACAGCGGGTACTGCGATCGCGGTCGGAACTTCACCGGGTCCCATTGCCATCACACCTGATGGCAAGACGGCATACGTTGTCGAGTACCAGTCGAATAGTGTCCTGCCAATTACGCTCGCAACCAATACACCGGGAACCCCGATCGCGGTGGGGACGTTCCCTGCCGGCATCGCCATCGCGCCTGACGGCAAGATGGCTTATGTCACCAACGAGATGTCAAACACGGTGACTCCCGTCAACATCGCTACGAATACGGTTGGGAGGGCAATCCCCGTTGCTGGTGGGCCATACGGAATCGCGATCACGCCGGACGGCACCGCCGCCTACGTAGGCAACCTCGGTAGCAACAGCGTCACCCCGATTGACCTGGCCACCGGCATTGCGGGTACTCCCATTCCTGTTGGCGCCGATCCCTACTACATCGCGATAACGCCGAACGGCGCAACGGTCTATGTCTGCAATGTGCGGGGGAATAGCGTGACGCCGATCGCCACTGCCACGAACACTGCGGGAACGCCGATCCCGACGGGCGCGGGTCCGATTGATATCGCCATCACGCCAGATGGGACGACAGCCTTTGTGACGGACCAGCTTGACGACACGGTGACGCCGATCAACACGGCCACGAACGTGCCCGGTGCACCGATCGCGATTCCCGGCGGTCCTGCAGGAATCGCCATCACGCCGGATGGCACGACGGCGTATGTTGCCAGCTTGAATAACGGCACCGTCATCCCGTTCGACATCGCGACTGATGCCGTCGGGACCCCGATCACCACGGGTTTGTGGGCGGGGAGTGTCGCGATGGCGCCCGACCAGGCTCCCGTCGCCAAGCTTTCGGTGGCGGATGCACCGCTCGGCAGCGCGAGCGTCTTCGACGCCTCGGCCTCGACCGTCGTGTACGGCACGATTGCGTCGTACGCTTGGAGCTTCGGAGACGGCACGACGTCGACCACGACGACGCCCACCACGACCCATGTCTATGCAGCCGCGGGCCAGTACACCGCGACGGTCACCGAGACCAGTAGCGGTGGCACCTCTACGACCCGGGTGTTCACAGGCCAAACGATGAGCCGAAACGGCGGCCCCTGGGGGGAGACCTCACAACTGGTCACCGTCGTAGCTCCCGGCGCATATACCGCTATCTCGCCCTTCCGTATCTGCGATACACGAGCCAAGACCGGCACCGAATGCACGGGTCATTCAACCGGTGCCCGCGGCACCGTCGTGATACAGATCACGGGTGTCCATGGTCCAGCCCTGCAGACAGTGCCGTCTGGAGTGCTTGCCGTCGTCGTCAATCTCACGGGCATCAACCGTGGCGCGAGTCCAACGTACCTGGTGGCGTTTCCCACGGGTAGTCCGGTGCCCATCGCATCGAACGTCAATATCGACCCGGGCGTCGCACAGGCCAACCTCGCCGTCGTCCCGCTCAGCGCGAGCGGCCGGATCACCATCTTCAACGCCGTCGGTGATGCCGACGTCGTCGTCGACGTTGAGGGCTACTTCGCTGCCCCTGCGAGCGCGGGCGAGGTGCCCGGAGACTTTCATCCGATGCCACCGCTGCGCATCTGTGATACGCGGGCCAACCAGGGCACCGTGTGTGCCGGCGCGGTCGACAATCCGCTCCTCGGCAACAGCTGGCGACGAGTGGTGCTTTCTGGGCTCCCACCGGGCGCTCCGGGCAGCACGCCGTCGATACCGACGACTGATGCCGTAGCTGCGGCGTTCAACCTCACGGCAACCCAGGCGAACACGCCGACATATCTGGCGGTCGCACCGCCAAACCTGACGACCGACGCCTGCCCAACGACGCCACCGGCGGTGTCCAACGTCAACCCGGCCGCCGGCGAGGCGCTTCCCAATCGAGTCATCTCCGACCTCGGTCCTCATCAGGATGTCTGCATCTACAACAGCGTTGGTAGCGTCGATTTCATCGTCGATGTCAATGGCTGGTTCGGCAATGGCAGCGAAACGACGTCACCGCCGGGCGCGCTCTTCTACGCCGTGCCGCCCGACCGTATATGCGACACGCGCGCCGGCTCAGGGACGCGCTGCGCCGACAAGCCGTTGACCGGCAACTTCGCCGAGACCGTCCAGGTCGCCGGCGCCGGCGTGCTACCAGCGCTCGGTGGCGCTTCGTCCCCGGTTGCGATCGTTGCCAACCTGACCGGCGTTGCAGGGACAGCGTCGAGCATCTTCGTTCTCTACCCGAGTGACGCCGCGCGCCTCCCGAAAGCGTCCGATCTGAATCCGAACGCGCACGACGTGATCGACAACCTCGGAATCGTGAGCCTGGCGACGAGCGGACCGTTTTCCGGTGATGTGAACCTCTACAACGGCGTTGGCACGATCAACGCGATCCTCGACGTAGCCGGCTGGTTTCAGTAGCGCGCTGGCCGACGGCTGAAGTCGGAGGTCGCGTACGTCATCGGCGTCGGTGACGGATTGGAGACTGCGAGGCGGGGCATGGCGTTCTTGACATCTGGACATCCGCCGCCCCCTGGCGTCATACAGAACGACCTGTCGCGGTGTCCGATCAAACCAGCAACACTTGCCGCCGGATAGAGGCGCTCAGCGCAGGTACACCAAACCT